>JALVQN010000210.1 GCA_027025555.1 Desulfobacterales bacterium | reverse complement strand
GCATGTTTTTAGGTTCCTTAACGGCGAAATCGAAATTGTAATCCGCTTCGTCTTCCTGGAGCAGGTGGCTGGTGGCCATGTGGCAGCGGTTCTGCTTGAGGGCCAGGAGGCCTCCCATGCTTCCCAGGTTGCCGAATACCGCCATATGCCCGGTCCGGTTCCGGTTGAACAAAAAAAGCGCCTTTTCCAGGAGCGGGTCGTTGCTTCCGGCAAGGACCAGGACGCCGGGATAAGGGGGCGGGGCGCTCCTTGAGCGGGGATAGTTGAGCGTATGGGCCTCCACCCATTGTTCCACCAGGTGCTTCGGGAAGAGCCATTTCCCGGTGATCTTAGTGGCCGGAAGCCCCTTTTCGGAAACGAGAAAATAGACCCTTTTTTCATTGATATCCAGAAAGCGGGCCACCTCTTTGGTGTTCAGCATTTCGGCCATGGTGCATTTCCTTAAAAATTTTCCAAAAAAAAGAAATCGAATCCGTTTCCGGTTAAAAGACCCTCAAACGACACGGTGGTAAGAAAAGACTCTGCGAACGCCGATGTTTCCCTGCATCCTCCATGAAAAGGGCCGGATAGGGCTTCCTGCTTTTCAAAACATTCCGGAACGACGGCGACCGTGTGTTCATGCATGATTGTCAGCTCCTTTGATGGCTCCGGCAGGGGTCACCCGGGCCAAAAGGACGGCGCCCGCGGCGAAAAGGAGCAGCAGGCTCAGCACCCCGTACCGGGAATGGCCGGTCAGACGGCTCACCAGCCCCATGAGAAAAGGACCTGCGATGGTTGCGAACTTGCCGAACACGTTGTAAAATCCGAAAAATTCAGCGGAGCGCACGGCCGGGATGAGCTTTCCGAAAAAGGAGCGGCTCAGGGCCTGGATGCCGCCCTGGGTGGCGGCCACCATGAATGCCAGGATCCAGAACAAGGCGATGCGCAGATTCATGGCGGGCAGCAGGGGAAGGAAAAAGCTCAAGAGGGTGATGACCATGTAAACGAAGATGGCGAAAAACAAGAGGCCTTTTGTCGAAAAGCGCTCGGCAAGGCGCCCGTAAACCAGCGCAAAGGGAAAGGCCACGAGTTGAATCATCAAAACGGCCAAAATGAGCATGCCGGCACCCAGGCCCATGTCGCGGCCGTAAACCGTGGCCATGGTGATGACCGTATCCACCCCATCGATATAAAAGAAATAGGCAAAAAGGAAAAAGAAGGCGTTTTTATATTTGGAAATTTCTTTCAAAGTGGTGAAAAGGCGCAAGAAGCCGTCCCTCACCGGCGCTTTTGAGTCGGGCAGATAATGCACCTGGTGGACATGTCTCAACATGGGCAAGGAAAAAATCCCCCACCAGAGCGCCACGATGAAAAAGGCGGCCTTTACAGCCGCCGGAGAGATGGCGTCTCGGCCTCCCGGGGGAAGGGTCATGAAAATGATGGCGATCACCCCCAAAAAAGGAAGGGTTCCGCCGATGTACCCCCAGGCGAAACCGGCCGAAGAGACCCAGTCCATGCGGTCTTTGGAAGTGACGTCCACGATGAAGGCGTCGTAGAAGAGATTGGCCCCTGAATAGGCGATTTTGGCGACGACGAAGAGGAAAAGGCACATGAGCCGTTCGCCCCGGCCCACGGTCATCAAAAGCAGGGTCAACCCGATCCCCGCGGTGAGAAAGGCGGTAAAGAGCCGCTTTTTCATGTATCGATAATCGGCCAGTGCCCCAAGGAGAGGCGCCATCACGGCCAGGATCAACGAAGACAGGGAGACGGCAAACCCCCAGTGGGCAGTGGAAATGGAGGGAGGTACCCCTTTGGAAACCACGTCCTTGAAAAAGATCGGCATCACCGTGGTGACGACGATCAGGATAAAGGAGGAATTGGCCACATCATAAAAAATCCAGGCCCGCTCAGAAGGGGTCAGGTTCCGCTTTCGGGGTTGGTCTTTTTCCATCTGCCCGTCCCAAGTCCCATGTGCCGAAGATGACGCTTTTTAACACAACAGATGAATCTCCCACAAGGATTTCTCAGATATGATCTTGAACTCTTTTTTGGGCTCACCCCTTTTGAACAGGATTAAGGGTATTGCGGCAACCATGGCATCGCACATCCCGTTTGTCGGGCGGCCTTTGCCGGTCCCAAAGGAGACCGGATGCGGACTGTCTTGATCCTTCTGGCGGTATTGTACGCCCTGTCTCCCTATGATGTGCTCCCGGACTTTCTGGTGGGGTGGGGCTGGCTGGACGATCTTGTCCTTCTCGGGCTGTTGTGGCGGTACTTTTATAAAAAGCGGGGGAAAACGGGGCCCTTTCAGCAGGAAGAAAAAAGACAAGGCAAACCGGAAAATCACACTCGGGATCCGTATGCGGTCTTAGGGCTTGCACCGGGGGCTTCCCGCAGGGAGATCAAGCAAGCCTACCGGGAGTTGGCGAACAAGTACCATCCCGACAAGGTGGATCATCTGGGGGAAGAGTTCAAGGTGCTGGCGGAAAAACGATTCAAAGAAATCCAGGCGGCCTACGAAGCCTTGAAAGGGGAGAAAGGCACCTGATGGACCGGTATTTCAGTAGATTCCAAGCTCCTTAAGGACATGGTAGATACCGAGATTCCTGACCTTCATGGCCAGGAATTCGGCGATGGTGGGCTGGTAGGGTTTCACCTTCAAGAACATGTTGACTTCGCTGGGGAGGCTCGAACCTTTCCGGCTGTTGCAGCGCTTGCACGATGCCACGCAGTTTTCAAAGCACGTGGTGCCGCCCCGGCACTTGGGGATGATATGATCGATGGTGAGGGGGACTTTTTCGCTGCCGCAATAGGCACACCGGAATCCGTCCCGGACCAGGACGTTTTTCTTGGTGAAGGGCACCCGGTTTTTGTACAAGGTGCGGATGAGCTTGATGAGCCGCATCACGGAAGGGATATGCATGACCCGCCCTTCGGCGCTCCGGATCGTCTTTTCCGATTCCCGAAGCACCTGAACCTTCCCCTTGGCCATGAGGCACACGGCCCGTTTCCAGTGGACGATGTTCAGGAAGGTATAGTCCGCGTTTAGGAGCACACACTCCATGTGGTGGCCCTTCTCCGGTTGGCAGACAGCTCTTTCCGCGCGTTATGGAAAGGCTTAAGACCTTTTCCGGATCCATTGATTCCCAAAAGGCGTGCGTTCCAGTGGATGCCTGCCCGATGTCAACCACTCCTACAGGATTTTCCACTTCAAGTCAACCGGTGCATGGCCGTGCAATGGGATCCGTCTTGATCAGGCGTCCTCGTCTGTCAGAAGGAGGGTGGCGGGATCCATCCGGAGAAAAGAACGGGCCGCGCTGTGGGTTTTGCCTTTGATCCTCTTTACAAGGATTTGGTCTGCGGCCCCTTCAATGGAGAGGATGGCATCCATGGCGTCCGCCGTTTCTTTCAACGGTGGTGGAACGGCGGTGGACGCTTCGGAGCAGGGGTATTGCTGGGTCTGAACCGAAAACCAGACCGGAAGAAAATGCCTTTGGGCCAGGTGCTTCAGGGCTTCGATGACTTTTTCCAAAGAATCGTCGGAGACGAGTCCGTCCAAGAGCATCACATGGGGGGTGAAGATCTCTTGTTCCACAAGATCCGTCAAGCGTTCCTCGAGTTTGGGGACGCTGAATCCTTCCACCTTGAAGGTCATGATGAAACGACGCGGGAGAAAGGCCGCCCAGGTGACGGGGGCCTCTGGGCCCGGAGCCCGGCCGACGAGATTGGAAAAGAGATCCCGGTACCACAGGTCCACTTTCTTGATGGGGTCACACAGACTGACATGGAGCACATGTTTTTCAAGGGAGAGGGCCCACAACGCCATCTGGACCAAAAACGCGGTTTTTCCCACGCCGGGCCGTGCACAGACGGCGCTGAAGGCACCCGGTGCCAGGAGCGTTGCCTCTTCATAACCGAGGCCGGCGAGGGGGTTGGCAAAAACAGGCGTCTGTTCATTCATCGGTCAACCTCCATGTGGGAGATTCTGAAACGGATGTTGGGGTTACTTTCCTTTTTGGGCGGCTTTTTTCTTTGCAAGGTCTTCGGCGATGCTTTGGGGAACCGGTTGGTAGCTGGAAAATTCCATGGTAAATTGCGCCTTTCCCTGGGTGAGGGACCTCAGCACCGTGGAGTAGCCGAACATTTCAGACAAGGGGACGCGGGCTTCGATGACAGAAAAGAGCCCCTCGTCCTGGGAACCTTCGATGATGCCGCGGCGCTGGTTCAAAGATCCCATGACCGTACCCTGAAACTCGGTGGGTGTTTCCACGACAACCTTCATGACGGGCTCCATGAGCATGGGCCTGGCTTTGCCGAATGCCCCCAGGAAGGCCCCCCGGGCGGCCGCTTGAAAAGCGATTTCCGAAGAATCCACGGGATGGGTGTTCCCATCGGTGAGCACGATTTTAATGCCGATGATGGGATACTCCATGAAGGGGCCTTTTTTCAAACAATTCCGGAAACCCTTTTCACAGGCCACCACAAAGGGTTTCGGGATGGCGCCTCCCACGATCCGGCTTTCGAAGATGAATTCTTCTTCCGCCGCCGGTTCCATGTAGCCCACCACCCGGGCATACTGACCGGCACCCCCGGACTGCTTCTTGTGGGTGTAGTCGAAATCCGCCCTCTGGGTGATGGCTTCCCGGTAGGCCACGCGCGGCATTCCCGTGGTCACATCCGCACCGTATTCCCGTCGCATCCGTTCCACGTAAATGTCGAGATGGAGCTCCCCCATCCCTGAAATGATGGTCTCCCCGGTCTCTTCATCCACGTGGGACTTAAAGGTGGGGTCCTCCTTGGTGAACCGTTCCAGGGCTTTCGTAACCTGAATCTGGGACTTGTTTCCCCGGGGGAAAAGGGCCAAGGCGATCACCGGCTCCGGCACATGCATGGAGGTCATGGTCAAGGAAAGGCCCGGTTTCACGAAGGTGTCCCCCGAATAACAGTCCACACCGAAGAGGGCGCCGATAAACCCGGAAGGGATGGCTTCCATGTCTTCCATCTTGTCGGCGTGCATTCGAACCACGCGTCCCACTTTGAGGGTCTTTTGGGTGCGTACATTTTGAACCGTATCCCCCTTTGAAAGGGTCCCCTGATAGACGCGGATGTAGGTCAGCTGGCCATAGGGGCCGTCTTCCAGCTTGAACGCCAACGCCACCAGGGGTTTTCCGGGATCGGTCTCGAGGGGGACTGGGGCGTTTTCCCGGTGCAGGTCCAAGGCCGTGTTGACAACATCGAAGGGGGAGGGGAGCAACTGGGTGACGGCGTCCAGGAGGGGCTGGACCCCCTTGTTCTTGTATGCCGAACCCAAAAAGACGGGCATGATTTTCCGGGACAGGGTGGCCTCTCTCACGCTTGAGAGCAACAGCTCTTCCGTGACCCGGTCTTCCAGGGCGGCTTCCATCAGGGCGTCCGAAAACATGGATACCGTATCGATGAGGGCCTCCCGGGCTTCCAGTGCCGCATCCATGAGGGTTTCGGGGATCGGTGCCGTGCGCACGCTTTCCCCTTTCTCGCCGTCGAAATAGAGGGCCTTCATGCGGACCAGGTCCACCAGGCCTGAAAATTCGGCTTCCAGTCCGATGGGCAGTTGTAAGGCCACGGCGTTGTGCCCGAGTTTTTCCTTGATTTGACGGATGACCCGTTCCGGGTTGGCGCCGACCCGGTCGCACTTGTTGATGAAGGCCATGCACGGCACCTGATACCGGTTCATCTGGTGGTTCACGGTAATGGATTGGGATTGGACCCCGCCCACGGAACACAGAACAAGGACGGCGCCGTCCAACACCCTCAGGGAGCGTTCCACTTCGATGGTGAAGTCCACGTGGCCCGGCGTGTCGATGATATTGATTTCATGGTCTTTCCACCGACAATAGGTGGCGGCCGAAGCGATGGTGATGCCCCGTTCCTTTTCCAGTTCCATGAAGTCCATGGTGGCCCCCACGCCGTCTTTGCCTTTCACGTCGTGAATGGCGTGGATGCGCCGGGTATAGAAAAGGATCCGTTCCGTGAGGGTGGTCTTCCCGGCATCGATGTGGGCGCTGATGCCGATGTTTCGGACTAGGCTGATATCGGTATTCATGTGTATAAAATACTCATTGTACTGGTTGTTGATTTCGATTCAAAGTCTGCTACACTAAGGACCGAATCCATGTTTGTCAAGAGCGGGGCCATCGGTGACTCCAAGACCGGTTGACCCATTGGACACCGAAAAACACGCAGCATCAACCCCACGCACAAGGAGTGCCGCCATGAAGGGTCAAAGCCTTTTAAACGGAAAAAGCGTCCTGATTGTCGATGATGAGCCGGATGTCCTCGACACGCTGGGTGAACTCCTTTCCATGTGTCGCCTGGAAAAGGCCGGGGATTTCGAAACGGCGAAACAGTTGCTTTTGGAAAAACCCTTTGATCTGGCGGTCCTGGACATCATGGGTGTGGAGGGTTATCGGCTCCTGGAGATTGCCGCAAAGCAGAAGGTCACGGCGGTCATGCTGACGGCCCACGCACTGAGCCCGGAAAACATCAAAAAATCCTATCAAAAAGGGGCCGCCTATTACGTACCGAAGGAGAAGATGGTCGATATCGCCACTTTCCTTGAAGACATCCTCGTGGCCAAAAAGGAAGGAAAGAATCCCTGGACCCTTTGGGTTGAACGGATGGCGTCGTTTTGTGAAAAGAAGTTCGGCTCCCGGTGGAAAGAAAAAGACCGGGATTTCTGGGAAAAATTCCCCTTCTATTGATCCGGGCGCCTTTTTTGAGTTTCTATCCAGCCCTCACGGCGCTGCTTTCCTAAAAACATCCAGGATAAGGATCAAGATTTTTTCATTTGTCGTAAAGGAGAGAAAACGATTTTTCCACCTGTGCGATCCTGCAACGATTCACCTCACCCGCGGTTACCCCTTTTAAAACAAGACACCGTTTTGAGACGGTTCCCAAGTCCCTTGGGCCCCATCGTCTTGATCCTGATATTCGGTATACAAAGCAGACGGTCGATGCTATTGTCATTTCAATGTGGGCGCAGCTGTTCCTGTTGAACCCTAGGGTTGGCTGTAACGGAGGACAAGCATGCCGATTGTTCGATTCTCTACAATCAGGGAAAGGATCATCGCCATTTTTATCATGTGCGTTGTTTTCACGGGCATCATGACAGGGCTCTATTCATGGCAGGTCCTGGGCTTGAAAAAGAAATTATTGTTATTGGAGGAATTTCACAAGCTTTTTGAAGATGTCCTTGAGATTCGAAGATATGAGAAGAATTTTATGTACTTCAGGGAAGCTTCGAGCCTCCAGGAAATCAGGGTGTATTTGGAAAAGGCCCGAAAGGAGGTGACGCGGCTCGCGCCCGATATTATCAAGATCATCGGCCTTACACGTTTCAAATTGTTCGATAAGGACCTTCTTCGTTATAAGGATTCCATTAAGAGATGCTTAAACAACTGCGCAAAGTCGGACGTATCGGATCTGCGCACCATCGGCGCCTCGATGGTGGATTTCAGTCAAAAGTTGCTCCAGGAAAAAAGAAGAAGAATCGAGAAAGTATTGCACCGGATTCTGATTATGCCCCTCGCCTATATGGGAGGCTTTGTCATATTGATCATATTGCTTTTCCAATCTCTTGCAAGAAGTATTTTAAACCGGATCGCTTTCGTGCAAAAGGCCACAGAAGAGGTCGCAAGGGGGAATTTCACACCGATAGCGAACCCCGCCAGGACGCGGGACGAGGTGACGGAACTCATCGATGCCTTCAATAAAATGGCCGCAGAACTTGAATCCCGATGGGAGCAGTTGGTGGAATCCCGGAAGCTGGCGTCCATAGGCACCTTTACCTCGGGCATAGCCCATGAACTGAATAATCCCTTAAATAACATTTCATTGACGGCAGAAACGTTGTTGGAAGAATGTGACGCGCTCAATAAGGCGGAATCCAAGGAGATGATTCTGGACATCATCAACCAATCCAGAAGGGCCAGCGATGTGGTTCGGAACCTTCTGGATTTTTCCCGCACCGAGGCCCCCGCCATGCGGCAATTGAAAGTGAAGGAGGTGCTGCAGCAAACCGTAAAACTCATCAGAAATCAGCTCATGATAGCGGGGGTGAAGCTGGAGATGAACATTCCAGACGATACCCCATTCATCGGCGGAAGCCTTCACAATTTGGAGCAGGTATTTCTGAACCTCTTTTTAAACGCCATTCAGGCCATGCCCGATGGCGGAAAGCTGACCGTCCATGTGCGGGAAACCGAAGACGGCTATGTGGCCGTGGATGTCCGTGACACCGGCACCGGAATCAAGCCGGAAGCCCTTGAAAAGATTTTCGATCCCTTTTATACCACTAAGCCGGCCGGGAGGGGGACGGGGTTGGGGCTTTCCATCGTCTACGGAATAATCAAGAAACACGGAGGCTATGTGGAAGTAAAAAGCCAGGTCAATGTCGGGACCACATTTTCTGTTTACATTCCCATTTACAAAGAAAAGGAGGCAAAGGAATAAATGCGCCTGGCTGTTGTTGACGATGAAAAGATCCTGATCAAGCGACTCAAGAGGGCCCTCATCAGCGAAGGGTTTGAGGTGGAAGCCTTTTTAAAGGGTAAAGATTTTTTGATCGCTCATGAGGCCAACCCTTTTCAGGTGGTATTTCTCGATCTGAGACTGCCGGATATGAACGGGCTTGAAGTGCTCGCTCACCTGAAACCGGGGTGCGACGACCTT
>JALVQN010000209.1:7412-24059 GCA_027025555.1 Desulfobacterales bacterium | reverse complement strand
ATCGAACTCTTTCTGGGCGTGGAAGAAGAAGAAACCGGGCGCGTCAAGCTGCACGCAACTGTTCGGGATACAGGCATCGGCATTCCCAGGGAGAAGCTGGAGGCGATTTTCGATCCCTTCCAACAGGCGGATGAATCCACGACCCGGCAATATGGAGGGACCGGTTTGGGGCTGTCCATTTCACGCCAGATCGCCCAACTGATGGGGGGATATGTTTGGGCCGAAAGCCGGCCGGGTGCCGGAAGCACATTCCATTTTTCCGCATGGGTGGAAGTTTCCGAATCCCAGCCGGAAAGACCCGCGCCCCCTGTTTCTCTTGCGGGGAAACGCGTGTTGTTGCTGGATCAAAACCCCCGGCATCTCGAGATCCTGTGGGAGGGATTGAAAGCCGCCGGCATGGCCCCTGTGGTTGTAAACAGCGCCTCAGAGGCGCTTTCGGCCGTCGGAAAAGGCCGATCTGAAGATCAACGGATCGATCTTGGGATCGTGGACATCCAGTCGGCGGGTGCCGACGCCTGCCGCTTGGCGGGCGACATTCGATCCCTCGAGAAGGGCTCGCCCCCGATGCCGTTGATCGCCCTGTCGTCCAACATGGAACGGGTGGGGCAGAAGTGCCGAACCGCCGGATTTGACGCCTTCCTCTCCAAGCCCTTTCCCATGTCTGCCTTGTTCCGGACAATCGATTCCCTCCTGGCCCGTAAAAAAGCCTCCCGGTTCCGGGAAGGACTTGTGCCCCGGCATTCGGTGCGGGAGAAAATAAAGCGTTCGGTGCGCATCCTCCTGGTTGAAGACAATGTGGTGAACCAGAAGCTTGCAAAGGCCATGCTGACCAAGGCCGGATACCAGGTGGAAGTGGCAGAAAACGGGAAAGCGGCGCTTGAAAAATACACCGCCGCGCCGGGAGATATTGACCTGATCCTGATGGATGTCCAAATGCCGGAAATGGACGGCATCGAAGCCACCCGGGCCATTCGAAGGGCGGAGGCCACCTTTCCGGAAGCCGGCAAGCGCCGGGTTCCCATTGTCGCCCTGACCGCCCATGCCATGAAAGGCGACCGGGAAAGATGCCTGGATGCGGGCATGGACGACTATATTACCAAGCCCATCAAGCGGGCAATCGTCCTGGAGATTCTCAAGAAGTGGATTTCAGGGATCGATCTCGCCGCCTTTTCATCGGAGTAAGCGGCCGGCCCTAAGTTTTATCACGGGAAGGTTTGGAAAGCGCCGCCACCACATCTTCCAGGTTGTATTCGGTTTCCTCCAGGGATCTGACCACATCTTCGAGGTTGTAAGATGTTTCCTTTTCCGGTGTTGTTTTTTGGGGAGGCGGCGCGGGAGGCGCTTCTTTCCGTGAAGATGCTGGAGCGGCCTGAGGCTCCGTGCGGTATACCAGCCGGGCAAGATCGTTGTCTGAAGGGACGCCATTATCCGCGGCGCCCGACATCAGGTCTTCAAGGATGTCCTTTTTCCCCTTTTTGTCTCCCATAAATGCCCTTTTCGGACCATCCAGGGGGTTTCGCCTTTCATGCGGCATGGTTTCGGTCAGGGCCGCCATTCCCCTGTTGGTTCACCAAAATGCTGTTGCAGCTTATGCCACAACTCTCCCCAGGATGCAATGGGTCTTGTGAAAAACCATCTTTTGATCCCTTTTGGGTGTTGGGTTTTTGCATGTTGTTTTGCCCGTTGTCCGGTTCATAGTCAATCACTATCGATTTTTAGTATTTTATTATTAGTTTCCGACTTTTCTGAATCATTATAACTTGACAATACAACTTTTTTTCGATAGGAAAACATAAAGGGGAAAAACCGGAAAGAATGGTTTCTTTTTTGGATCAATGAAACCCCCCGAAGGATGAGCTCCTTCTATCGAAGTTGTATTTTGCCATTGATTCATCAACGGTTTCTATCCCCGATGGATATGCGTTGAAAGTCGGGCTCAAGGGCGCAGGAGCCCCAACGGCCCGGCAGGCCATTGCCGGGGCACAGACGCAACACCCCTTTGAAAGCGGGGGATGGCCCGGTTCAATGCCCCGGGATTGGTGGTAAAAAGAAAGAGCGATGCAAAAAAGATGGGTAAAAACTTTCTTCTGGAGCGTTACGGTTTTCCGACGGCCTCTTGTGTCTGGAGACCCGGTGTTCAATGCGGCTTGAATGGAATGATTTGTGAAGTTGGGTGATGCACGACCTGATTTGCGCAACATGTTTGAGGAAAAGGGAAGTTCCAGTAAAGCCCAGGGGGAGAGGCAAGGAGACGAATCATGATTATCATTTGTGAAGAATGCGGAAAGAAATACCGGACCAAGGGACAACTGAAAAAGGAATCGGTGAAGTTCAGATGCCGTTCCTGCGGACATGTCTTTACTCTTACCCGGAAGGATCTCTCCGAAAATCGGGGTGAAGCCGCTTCTTTGGACGGTCTCCGGACGCCGGAGCCGGCTGAGGCGGGATCCGGGGAAATTCCCGGTGGGAAAGCCGATGGAGAGAGGGAAGAAGCGCACGTGGGTATTTCAGGGACCCCTTCAGAACCTTCGGTGGAGCTGCCGGCCGAAACAGCGGAGATGGCTTATGGCAAAGGGATGGGGTTGCGGACGAAGATGTTGCTGTTGTTTCTGGTGGTGCCGTTGCTCATTTTTGCCGGAGCCGGTGCCTTCTATCTGATCCAGATGGAGCGGTTTTCAGAAACCATGCTCCGGGATTCCACGGAAATCGCCAGGACGATGGCGGAAAACAGGATCAGAGACAACGCACGGCTGGTGGCGGCTCAATGTAAACAGTTTTTAGACTATTATCGGGCGCTCAACGGCAGCGATTTGCCGAAAGAAACCTTCAATGAGAATGCGGAATTCCGGAAAATAGCCATGCAGCGGGTGGGACTGACGGGATACACGGCATTGCACAGCATTGGTCCCATGATCCCGTGGGTCCATCCCAATCGAAAGATCGTTGGAAAACGGTTGCTTCAGATCGTCCGGAAGCCCTTGGGGGATCAGTTCGTGCGTTTCGCCAGAATCGTGAAGGACATTGAGGCGGGCAAGAACACGGAAAATTCCGGCTATTACCTGTGGCAGGATGCTGACGGCGCACTGAGGGAGAAATTCATGGTGGTGACACCGGTGAAAGGGACACCCTATGGTATCGCCTCCACGGTCTATATGGATGAATTCCTCCGGCCCATCCAGGAGATGGAACGCAAGGCCCTCAAGAACATACAGACCGTGCGGTATATCGTCCTGGCTGTGCTTGGGGCAACCCTGCTCCTGATGGCCATCATCGTTTTCTCTTATGCCTCCCGCCTTTCCGGCAGGATTCGGAATCTGACCAATGTGGCGGAGCGCATCAGCGTGGGGGAAATGGATGCGGAAATTCAGGTTGAAACAGGCGATGAAATCGGAACCCTCGCCGAAGCCATCCGCCGCATGCAGGACAGCATCCGCCTTTCCATCGAGCGGCTGAGAATGCGGCGGTGATTGAAAGGGCGTAGTCGGGTCGGGGACCAGGGGCCCCTGACGGTGAACCTCAAACAAGGAGAGAAGTTCATCAGGCGGGAATCCTGGAATTTCGGGCCGATGGGAATAGGGACAATGCAATCCGAAGAGAAAAGACGGCATCCCAGGCTCGATTCCTTGCTGCTGGTTGCCTATACTGTTTATGAAGAAAACGGAACCATGGTAAGCCGGGGAATGGGACGGACCCTGAATCTTTCGGAATCCGGTATCCTGTTTGAGACACAACTCCCCATCGAAGCCGGCCAAATCATAGAAATGAATATGGGTGTTCGGGAAGACATTATCCAGGTCCGGGGAAAAGCGGTTTATTCCAGAAAGGGCGATGGAGATACAGTGGAAGCCGGGATCGAATTTGAGGCCATGGACGAGGACCGGAAAGAAATCCTGCGTCGATTCCTCAAAGAATCCGTGAAATAAGACCTGAAAAGCTGTGTTGTTGGCAACGCATACCGGCAGGGTGAGGCGGATGAAGGGTCATGAGGGTTTAAACGCAATCTTTAAATTTTCGGGATGGAGATGGAGGATTCGATTTTGATATACGCCCTGGGACAGGAGGAATTGGACGCAATGAATGCCATCCTGAAAGACACCCTCTTCGAGGACGGCGTTCACTGTGTGTGTCTGATCGACATGGCGGGGAACATCGTCGTCAGCTTGGAGAGGGAAGAGAACACAAGGGACATTCATGCCCTTGCCGCACTGTCGGCGGGCAACTTCGGTGCAGTCAACTCCATGGCCAAGATTATTGGTGAACAGGAGTTCTCCCTGCTTTTTCATAAAGGTGACAATGTCAGCATTCACTTCAGTAAGGTGCTCGAGGATTTTCTTTTGATCACCATTTTTGGCCAGGAAATCTCGCTGGGTTTTTTGCGTTTAAAAGTCGCCGAGGCCACGGACAAGATCAGGGAGATTCTTCGGGCTTCCCTGGGAAGCCGTTAAAAAGGGAATCCACATGATGATGACTTCCAATGGAGTTGGCGTTTATTTCATTTCTGTTTCAAGGGTCCACCGGAACAGGAGGCGTCGGAGTGGTGTCGAGGATTGTAAATGGCTTTCATCAATCTGAAGACCAAGGAGGTTCAGGTAAAAATCGTGTATTACGGCCCGGGGAGGGGCGGAAAGACGACTAACCTGGAGTACCTTTACAACCGTCTCAAAGACCACATCAAGACAGAGATGGTCACCATCAAGACTCAGGGGGACCGTACGCTCTTTTTCGACTTTCTCCCCATGGGCCTGGGAGAGATAAAGGGGTATCACATCAAAATTCAGCTTTACACCGTGCCGGGGCAGGTGAAATACAACGCCACCAGGAAGTTGGTTCTCATGGGCGTGGACGGGTTGGTCTTCGTCGCCGATTCCGCAGTGGACAGGCGGAAACAGAACATCGATTCGCTGGCCAATCTCCAGGAGAATCTCTCTGCATACGGTAAAAACCTCTTTGAGGTGCCCATGGTCTTTCAATACAACAAGCGGGATCTGGCAGAAAAAGGCATTCCCGTGCTTCCTGTGGAGGTCATGGAGGCGGACTTGAATCACAAGCTGAAGGCCCCGGCATTCGAGGCCAGTGCTTTGGAAGGAAAAAACGTGATCAAGACACTGAAGGAGATCATCTTCAACACGGCCCTAACCCTTGAACATCAACTTGTATAGGAGAAGAAAATGGATGCCAATTCCGATGCATCATTCAGAGACACATTGAAAAACCGTTTGGACGAAGTTTTCCAGGAGGAATCTTCCGATATACAAGGAGGAAACAAAGAGGATGAAAGCGTAAAAGCGTCCCATCCCCTGGACGGCTTGAAGTCCGCCGTGCTGTCCCTGGAATGGGAAATCACACAAGAAAACGTCCATCGGTTTATCAAGGAGACGAAGGACTGCCTCAAGCGATACGAGGGGGACAAAGTCTTTTCCACGTTCTTCCAGGTTCTTTTGGCCTTGGGAAAGTATGTCCATAAATCCATGAAGAACGCTCACCCGGCAACCGGAGCACTCATAAAGTCCACATTCGAGAACGTGACCGCCGTGATCGACACCGGTTTAGGAGAAGAGGAAAAGCGGAAACTTTTAAACAAAAGCCTGGCAGCGTTTAGACAATTCAAGGCCTCTGTCTTGGCGAAAAAGAGAAAAGCCGCCCCCGAAGCTTCTGAGACAGCAGTGCCTGAAAAGACGATTAAAACGGTCTTGATGGAACTGGGCAACCGGATAGAATCGGAATTGGAAAAGATGAAAGCCGAGATTGCGGATATTAAACGAAAACTCGATTAGCGGGTTGCGCTGAGGACGAAACAATGGCAGTCGATCCAGGCGACATTCTGGCGCAGGTATTCCGCCATATGTCCAGGGAAGATTTCGGCGAAGTCTCCATGGACGGCAAGATGCTGAAAGTCCTCCTTGAAGTAGATGGAAGGAAGAAGGGCGGTGATATTGCCCGAAAGTTGGGAATGGCTCCGGAAGAAATAGCGGGAATCCTTTCCCGCCTTATGGATAAGGGGATGATTGAACCTGTGTCCACAGGGGTGATCAATGGTACTTTTTTTAAAGCCCTGAAAAAGGAGCTTGCTTTGGCCATTGGACCCTTGGCGGAGGTCCTCATCGAAAACGCGCTTTTGGACTTGGGAATGAGTGAGGCCAACATCACCCTCGACTCTGTCGCAGAATTGGTTGATGTGCTTGCAAGACAGATCCCGAAGCGTGAAAAGCGTGCCATTTTCCAAAGAAGAATGCTTCAGATCCTGAAAAAGGCCCGGTGAACTGTTCCAAAGGGTGTCGGTCACGACAGAAAGGATGCCGAAATGGACCGATCCATCATGAGTGAAACGAAAGTCGCCCTTACCCGGCGAAGTGCATATATTGGCTCCGATATGTCCTTGTTGCTGTATCGTAAGGAGATGTGATGGTTATTGTACCGAAGCATAGGCCGCTGGTGGAAGCACTGAACAGCTATTATGTCGATTTGAAGAGACTCATCGAACATTTCCAGGGCCATATCGGGGCGGGAGCCGTCCGTCTGAAATCGAAGGCTGTCCATGGCGTTCTCTATTTTGATAAAGATGAAGTCCTCAACGCAATGCTCCAGGAAGAAAACGAATCCCTCAAAAAGGGGCCCGAGGCTGTTGCGCATATCGAAGAGATGGCCAGCCGCCATAGCTTGGAGATCGATGTCTACAAGATTCCGGCGGACGAAATCTATCTGTGGACCAATGTCTGTGACTCCGAACCTATTTACCAGGGACTCAGCTCCGAATTCACGGCGCTTGAGAATTTGATCAAGAAATTGCTGGATGAAGGATTCACAGGATTCATCGATATAATCTTCAGCGATGAAAACGAGGGGGGCATTCTTTTCTTCGTAGGGGGGAAGGTGACATGCGGCGCCTTTTCATGGCAGTCTTCACCCCAGAAAGATTCCAAGGCGATGATTCGATCGGCGGTTCGAAAAACGCATGAGACCCCGTCCAGATTCGACGTGTACAGGATCGTCCCGGGCGAGGGAAACCGTCGCTCCAAAGTGCCGGCCGAAAAAGATGCCAAGGAGATCGCATCCGTTTTGGAGACATTCTTGCACATTGTGGAAGACGCCTTTTCCGAAAAGGGGAAAAAGGACCATGATTTTGATCGCCTTTTGAGAAAAAAATTTTTAGAAAAAACGGATGCTTTTCCGTTTCTTGATCCTTTTGCCGGGGAATTTGAATACCGGCAGCGCAAGATTATCGTTTCCGATGCCGTTGAAAAGGCGGCATTGACCGAGGGACTGATGGCCTGTGTCATGGAAATGGCGGACCAGGGAGGCGTCCTTTCTGCGCTCAAGTCTCCCCTTTCAGCATGGTTTCAGGAAAATGAGGAGCACCTGAAAAAATTGGGCGTCTCCTCCATCCCGAGGCTTCCATGACGCGTCAAGTGCTCGTCGTTGATCACAGCCGTCGCCTCTTTATGGAGGTTCGCCGCACACTCCGGGTTCGTGGAGCGGGGACGGAAGCCATCTCTGCATCCAGCACCGGAGATGCCATGGAAATCCTGGAGCGTGCGCCCGTGACGCTCATCGTATCGGATCTGCGGATCCATCAGGAGCCGGATGTTTCCTTTATCCGGCATGTTAATGAACGCTTTGTCGATATCATGCATCTTATTACCTGCGATGGGCACAGCCGGGAGATGGAGGCCCTCTTGAACCAGCTTGACGGGAAAGAGCAGATCCTTTTCTTCCGAAGGCCCTATGCTCCTCAATCTCTGGCTGACAGAATCATTGAAATTCTGGAGCGACAGAAAGACGGCGGCACCCTCTTCCATGTCTCCGTCGGCATGGTCCTCCAACTTGTTCAGATGGAACAACGTTCCTGCATAGTGCGCATCTTTGAAACAGATGGGGGGGGAAGGGGCACCCTTTTTTTCAGAAAGGGAAGTCTTTTGGACGCATGGACGCTGCAAAAACGCGGTGAAAGGGCTGCCCATGACATCCTGTCTTGGGAGGATGCTTCTTTAATGATTCAAAACGGCTGTCACCGAATGGAAAACAGGATCCATGCCCCGCTCCAGGCCCTCCTCCTTGAGGCCATGCGATTGAAAGATGAACGCGACTCCAAAAGAAAGGAAAAGGGGGGGGAGCCCCCTGCCGGCGCCGGAGAAGCTCCCGTTGATACGCCACATCCTCGTCCTTTGCTGGGGCTGAGAGCCATCAGGGAGCAACTTGCGCGCAATGGTTTCTTTCAAAGTGTTGTGATCAACATCGCCGGAGCCGCGTCATGGAACGCCCTCATCGGCCAGGCCGACAGGCTGGGAAGCTTGCTTGGTATGGGAGAGCCGAGACTCATCTTTATGGATCGGAATGAGGATCAGGATTATTTGCTTGTGTGTGGGAAAGAACCGGTGGTACTCACATTAAAAAAAAATTCTCCGAGGGAGAAACTGATCCAATTTTTACAATCCCTTGAATAAAGGCCGAGGCGGTTCATAATCCGTCGAGAAAACCATGAAAGACTTGTTTGCCGATCTTTTCGATATACAGGAAGTTCAAGGTGTATGGTTGTTGTCTTTTGGTGGAGATGTGTTGTATGAACAGATGGTGAAGCCTTTGCACCCTGGAATTTCCAAGAAAAAGGTCTGGTTGGGCCTTTTCGTCCATCGGCTGGAAGGCATGAAGATTTTGGAATTGATCTATGAGACAAAACGGATATTCATCCAGAAAATGGCGGAGGGATATCTCTTTGTACTCTGCGGAAAGGCAGCCCCCATGGCTATGATCCGGTTACAGTGCGGATTGTTGGCTTCCGAGATAAACCATCGAAAGTAGGGTTTCAAGAATATTTTGCGGCAACAGAAGCGGTGACTCCTTAATGCCTTTTCATGGCCGTATTGAGCTTTAAGACATTGCCATGCCCGAGGTGAGGGCCCATGCCTTTATTTTGAAAGAAAGGATGATTCACCATGGATAAAAAGGGGGAAAACAGAGGGGGACACACCCCGGAGGAAACAGAATTGGAAGAGATCCTGGACCTGGAGTCCGACGTGTTCGAAGATGAAACAACCGATGAACCTCCGAAGGAGGGAGGTGTCATCAGATTGGTCGATCGTGCGGAAAATGACCAAGCTTCCGGGGATGTCAAGGACGATGACCTTAACGCGTTGTTTGCACAGGAGGAAACCTCCCCATCTTCCGGAGAGGAGGCGCAGGCTTCCGGAGATGCCGAGATCGATGTTCTGGAGGAGTTGTTCCATGATGAAGACGCTCCCCAACCTTCTTTACTCCACGATGCGGAGGAGGCCCCAGCGGCTGAAAGGGGTGTGATTGCCGAGCCTTTTGAAACAGAGGCGAGTCTTCCGGTGAGCGAAGAGGAGGAGGTCTCCATGGACGCGGGGATGGACGAAGAGGATCTTCTCGAACTTGAAGAGATGCCCCCGGAAAAAGACGATGAGACCGAGGCGGAAAGCATTCAAGGGCCATCCGACACACCGGAGGAGCCCCTTGCAACACCTCAAGGGGAGATAGCTGCAGTGCCGAAATTGCTTGAGAAAGAGACTGTGGATCAGCTCATAAAGGAAACGGCGCGCAAGACCGTGGAAGAAATGTTCCCCCAAGACGTTGCCGACCGATTGGTTGAACGTTTTAAAGCCGAAATCCTGGAAGCCCTCAAGGAAAAATTCATTTCCGGGCTCAAGGGAAAGGACTGATAACGCGCACGTCCCTTAGCCAGCCGCCCATGCGCCCGTCCCAACGGGATGCATGCCGGCAGCCTGCCTTTTTGCGGGGAAAGCATGAAACATGTGTTGATGGTTGACCGGGACAAGGGGCTATTGGAGGAAGTACGGTCCGGCCTTTCCCAGTTGTCACTGCCCTTTTCACTCTTGACCGCCTCCAGTACAAAAGAGGCCGAAGAGCTTATGGCATTGGGCATGGTGGACCTTGTGGTGGTGGCCGTTGAAAAAGAGACCCCGGAAGGCTTCGAGTTGCTGAGTCGAATGACCATCCGGTTTCCCAGCATAGGCGCCACCGTCCTGACTTCTTTTCCCGGTGCTTCAAGGCAAAATGAAATCCGCGCTTCAGGCGGCTTTTCCATCCTCGAAAAACCGGTGGATCCCCAGCAGCTGGTTCAGGGTATAAGTGATTCTTTGAAACAGCAAGAAAAGGGCGCCTTCACCACAGGCATTCCCCTTTCCTGGTTTCTTGAACTCATGGGGCTTTTTGAACAGACGTGCCTCGTGGAAGTCGGGCATAAGGAAAAGGGGAAAAAGGGTTTTTTCTTCTTCAAGGAAGGAGAACTCTATGATGCTTGCATCGATGAAAAGACCGGGGAAGAGGCCGCCGAAGAGATGATTTCCTGGCACACCGCGGAGGTCCGGCTCAAGACATCGCCCACCGAGAATATCCGCAGGAGAATCCACACAGATCTGAAAAGCCTCATCGCAAAAGGAGAGGCCCTGTTGGGCATGTCGGATTTTCCGGAAAAAGGGAAGGACTGGCCCGTCGATGCCCCCGGGGAGACGCATGAGGCGGAAACACCGGCTGTTTCTGTAAAGGAGAAGACCCCTGCCGGACTGCTTGAAGAGATTGTGTCAATTTCGGATATCCAGGCCGCTGTTTTGGTGACTCGGGAAGGTTTCGTCATCGAATCCGTCGGCATCCTGGAGGGGATCAACATGGAAGTGGTTGCCGGTTTGATGGCGATGGCAATGGGCGGCATCACTGTCGGACAAGCAGCATCCGAGGCAACGGCATTCGTCGGTCTCACACTGGAGTTCAAGGAAGCCCTCATCCGTTGCCTTCCCGTTGGAAACGCGCTCCTTGTCATCGTGGTGTCCGGAATGTGCGACTCAAAGCGATTGGATGAAATCCAGTCCCGGATCCAACCTGCCATTTCCGCGCTGGACGATCTCCTCTGATCCCGCCTCTTTTTTTCGCAGAAATTCCCTCCTGATTGGAAGCCGGGCGACGAGGGCTCTGGAAACAGGCTCTCGCAAGGCAGGCTCATGGGATGGACCGGGCCGGACGGCGCCCTGTTTTCGGAGGGTATCAGGAATCCTCGGCCTTTAACAGCAGATAGCCGATGAATGCCAGGGCCAGCCCCGCCAGGCTTCCAATGGTATGCTGTTTGAAAAGGCTGAAGATGAAGACCGTCACCCCGAAATGGACCAACATCATCTTCATGACGCGCAACTTACGGGGAAATCCGAACCTGTGTCAATTCTTTTTTGGTGGAACGAAAGGAGAAAAACACGTTACCCAGTTGTGCAGCGAATTAAAGGTGCATGCCAATCAGGTTCGGCAATGGAGAAAGCGGAGTTTGGAAGCGCTACCTGCTCTATTTTCCCGCCGTAAGGCCGGAAAGGATATGGAAAAAGACGAACTCATTTCCGAATTGTACCGGCAGATCGGACAATAGATGCCAAAAGGAGGATGATTGATCCAGGACATACTGAAATTCCATTTATTGTCAGTGTGCCCTTTTGGTACTTAGCCGGTCTTCCTATTATTTTAAATCAAAAAAAATGATTGGTACAACCAGCTGTTGAAGAATTTAATCGACGAGCAGTTTACCGGAGCCCCATTTTACGGTGTACCTCGAATTTTGCATATCAGCGCTCAAACAGCCCTTGGAACTTTAAAAGCCGGATATTTTCAATACAGATCAGGGATTGCAATTCACCAGCGAAGATTTTATCAGGCTTCTTGAATCTGCCGGCATATGAACAAGCATGCATGGCCGAGGCCGTTTCTATGACAATATCTTTGTGGAACGGCTCCTCCCCTCATGCCCAAAATATGAATCGCTAAGATTAGGATCTAAAAACCTTGATCGTTGAGGCTTCGGAAGCGGTTCTAACTGCGACAGGGGTTGACTCAATGGATCCGGTTTTACAACCAGGAGCGCGGCCACGCCTCCCCTTGACAACCGTACCGCGGATGAGGTTTATTACAATGCGCCACTTCCGATTTCGGAGGCTGCCTGAGGCCTTTCACAAAAAACCGATCCAGAGCTTATAGCACCCATCAGGCTGTCCAAAAATTGGGGCCCACCGCAATGGTCTTAACAAGGCCTCTTTCCCCTGAAAACCAAAAGCCTGGTTTCTTTCTCGCGAACCCCAAGCGAGAAGGAAAGCCCTGGCGGTTCGCGGAGTCAATAAATATAATGGTCCTAGAGGGTTGCATTTATAGCGATCCAGACAAATCTCCAAATCTAGTCATCCGAGGGCACGTTCGCGGATTGCTACCCTTAACTTAAAGAGATGATTGAAAAAATTGGGTAACAGTCTCAACCGAGTTGAGAAGTTCAGGGTGATTGGAACGGTGGACTGGCCCGATGCGAGGCGGAGCTTGTCGTCTCAACCGAGTTGAGAAGTTCAGGGTGATTGGAACCTTCGTGGGCAGTCCGAGGGTGACCTCCGGACAGTCTCAACCGAGTTGAGAAGTTCAGGGTGATTGGAACACATGACCGAAAAAGGCCGGGTCTGGGTGGTGGGTCTCAACCGAGTTGAGAAGTTCAGGGTGATTGGAACAATTTTCTTTCCGAGCGGTATGGGATTCCGCTCTGGTCTCAACCGAGTTGAGAAGTTCAGGGTGATTGGAACGTCAAGGTGGCGGTGAAATGATCCAGATCCATATGTCTCAACCGAGTTGAGAAGTTCAGGGTGATTGGAACGCGCCACGGCGGAAACAAAGATGGAATAGATCTGGTCTCAACCGAGTTGAGAAGTTCAGGGTGATTGGAACGGCTCGAAGTCATCCGCCAAACGCCGTGGCCCGCGTCTCAACCGAGTTGAGAAGTTCAGGGTGATTGGAACAAAATTGATCGACATAAAATCTCTCTGAAGAACATGTCTCAACCGAGTTGAGAAGTTCAGGGTGATTGGAACTTGCATAAGGCATTACGACGATGTAAACAACAACGGTCTCAACCGAGTTGAGAAGTTCAGGGTGATTGGAACTTGAATGCAGTTGTCAACGAATCTTCAAAAGATAAAGTCTCAACCGAGTTGAGAAGTTCAGGGTGATTGGAACTTCTGATCACCAACAACGAGCCGGTGGCACCTGCGTCTCAACCGAGTTGAGAAGTTCAGGGTGATGATTAGCCTTCTTCCAATCGAAACCCAAAATAATAATAGGCTCACATCTTGTCCGAAGACTTACCGGAAGGGTTCCCTCAGGGACAAGTCCAAGAGGGCTGCAAGAGCCGGATCTGCCCGAACCCGGAGTGCGCCTTCCAGTCAGATGCTCTTTCCAATCTTCAGCCCGAACAAGCTGTTACCCAATTGTCAAAGAGCGGCATCTGAAATCGAAAAACTACCATATCGTTTTGTTTTCGATCGCTTTTTTGGAAAACGGCGACCGTTTCACCGCCACAATTTTTTTCAAGAAAGCATTTTTAAATCCCTGTGTGCTCGAAAAGTTCCGAATATATCGATGCGTGCCATCTTCGTAAATGACGACATTACCTTGCCGGACAAAGGCATACTGTCCGACACCGGTTTTTTTCAGATATCTCTCGAGTTCCTTTTGCCACAGGGAGTGGTTGAGCCGCGGTTCCCCGAAAAAGCGGCCTTTCAACGGTCCATCCGGAATTTCCGGACTCCGTCCGTTGGGAGAGGTGATCGCTCCGCTTTGACGCCAGTCAAAGATCAGCGGTCTTTCCCGGTTCCAGCCTTTTGCTGTCCTTTTGTACCCGATGATTTTGGCCACGACGGCTGGATCGGACCGATATCGGTGAATGAGTCGCCCGGTCTCTTTGTCGACCCTGCCCAAATCCACCGCACCCCTATCATGGGGGCGGAGCATCTTAATTCCGATGACGGCAGGAATCGAATCGGTTTTTCCCGCTGAAAAGTCCTCCAGAAGCTTTTTCCGGCCCTGGTCTGCCGGATGGTCGGAAAAGAGCGCCTTTTTCAAAGAGCCCCGTATGGATTTCCTCAGCCATTCCTTCATGGCTTCCGCGCAGGATTTCCCGGGAAAATCACTTTTGCGGGCCTTTTTCAGGGCGGCCTTCAAATGAGGATGGATGACATTGTTCACCACCTTGCCGACTTCCTGTCGTCTGTTCTCCGGGGTCGATTTCTTGTCTGCTTCAATCAAGCTTACGATCAGTTCGGCTGCCGCCGTGCGGCGTGTGGGGAGTTTCGAATGGACGTTCCACCCGTAAATGTCCTGGCGCTGGATTCCTGCGTTCTTTCGGTTCCAGTTGAAGAATGCAAGGTTACCTTCAACGTATCCATTCCAAATAGGGCTTTCAAATCCGTTGATAAGCGGTGGCGCCTCAGATATGTGCGGGATCCCTTCGGGAGAGGATGCAGGGGCCTTGGTTTTGACATCTGCGGCCCAGGACTTCATCGATCGCACGGGGAGATTCAATCCCTCTAGAACCGTCGGACTCGGCAGGTCACAAGCCAGCACCAACGCATCGAGTGCATGGTTGATCTTGCCCCCTTCTTCCTTGTCCCGGATCTTGTCGAAGTCCGGATACGCAGCCTCTCGCAGAAGAGCCGTGTGACGGCCGCTGGTAAACACTACTTTCGGCCTCTTTCCGTTGACTTGAAAAAGTTTTTCGGAAAGGTATCGGGCAAGTGGCCTCGGTCCCCTCTGTGTACCGGTGACCTCCATGTAATTCTTGGCGATCAAGGCTAGGTAATGTTCCGCCTCCCATGTACGCTTCTCGTTCGTCATCAGCTTCAGGATTCCCTTTTTAATGGTGTGCAGATGATGGGGAGGTTTCAGTTTCCCGACGTACCTGGAGTAGGCCTGGAAGGCCTTTTCATCGATTTTAAGACCTGCTTGTCCCGGCGAGCGACTAGCTTTCAGCTGCCGGTTGCACGTGGGACAGGACGGGACGAGGTTGAGGTAGCTGTCGAAGATGAAATCCTCTTTGGGCAACAGGTGCTCCCGCTCGATCAGGCTTCCGCTGACCTTGCCACAGTATGCGCACAGTCCATTGAACTCGGTCTTGAGCATCTCCTTGGTGTTTTGAAAGCCGTACCGGGGGCCCTTCTGGTACATATATTCCACCTTCTTGTCGCCCAAGTTCTGACGCTGCTTCAGGTTTCCGGCAAGGAGATCGAACGCCACCCGCTCGACAACGAGCCGGTCAATCCCGTTTGTGGCCAAAGGAAGAACCCGGGCCTCGATGTATCTCCAGAGCCGCTGAAGCAGGACTTCCTCCCGGCGAGATACAAGATCGCGTTCCTTGAGAGAATTTTTAAAGGGGATTGCCTTTCCGGCCATCCAATACCGGATGAATTCCGCGCTGTGAAACCGGCAGTAACGGTTCCGGCCGCGGCTTTTCTCGATGATATTCATGATGTTGGCCCGGTTTCCGCTCCAGGATTCCGCGTTGGACAGTTCTTGTACCAGTTTAAGTTCATCCCGGACCTTTTTGCGCAGCACTTTCCGTTCGGCATTTACCATGTCCTTGCGTTTCATGAGGGGATCATGTCCCCCGGCATTTCGAAGGCGCTTGCCCAAATAGGCGAGGCGGGTCAGGGATTGATCCAGCTGTTCGCGCAGGGCTTCGTCTTCAACCAGCCGCTTCCGGTCGACGATGGTATACACAAACTGGGAAAGAGCGTCTTGGATGGCGTTGTCCCGGCGGGGAGTCACCCGGTCGCAATCCTCCCAGGCGCACCGGGATGATCCCCGGTTGTCAATCCGGATCTTTCGGATCTCCTTGTTTGGATCTCCATGTCGGTTTAGAATCGATTCGCAGACCGATAGCGCTTGGCCATATTGATCCTCAGGGACCAGTTGACGGAGGCGCTTCTCCAGCGCTTGAAAAAAGTCTTCCCGGAAATAGCGGAACAGGATTTCATCGTCTTTTGATTTAGAGGCGTCCGAATTCGGAACAGCGTCTCCGAAAAGGGACTTCCAGCCCCTTCTCCGGCAAAAAGCAATCAGTTGGCCGATAGTCGTTTCGTGTAAGCCCATGGTTTGCAGGCTGCGCGCCAGCTTTTGTAGACGGGCTTTTTTTGTTTTTCGGGTTCTGCGCATCCGACGCAGCTGGGGGCGGGGGTTTAGCTTCTTTTTCAGCTGCACCGTGTTGTAAGTGAGCGTACCGGCGAAAAGAGGGATGTTTTGGCCATCGTTGGTTTCTACAAGTGCGACTCCGATGTTCTGGGAACCGTAGTCAATGGCCAGTGTGAAACTCAACGAGGCGTTCCTCAATTGACATACTTATTGGAAATTATAAAAATAGGCCTCAATGAATGGAGTTTTTGTAGTCGATTATCAAACATTTGTCAACTAATAAAGGAAAGAACATGGTATTAAAGATATGCAAGGGGCGGAAATCATTTTTGATCGGTGTCCGAAGTATCCGCGGGAGTCGCATCTGTGAAAAAAGGTCCCCCTGAAACGCTCCGGGTGGGTCAGTAGCGTTTATATAAAACTGGACAACTTATTGAGAGCTGTTCGCGTGTATGCGGGTAGGAATAATACATATGCAGTCAAGGACGAAATAAGGACACCCCCTTGGCCCCGAGGTCAGTGCAAAAATAGATTCCTTATGGCGCCCTCCGTGGAACCCGTTGGCAAGTAGACGATGATGGTTTCTGTGACGAGAGGCGCTTTCCGGAGGGGCAAATCGACCGCGAAGGTTGGAAATAGGGCTGAAAATAGAATATAGCGAAAAAGAAAAAAAGGCTTAGAATGTTATCTAACCCATTG
>JALVQN010000209.1:0-7402 GCA_027025555.1 Desulfobacterales bacterium | reverse complement strand
CCAGTGTTTTTTTTTTGGTACGCCCGGCTGGGATCGAACCAGCGGCTTTCAGCTCCGGAGGCTGACGCTCTATCCACTGAGCTACGGGCGCACCGCGATGAACAGGAATCTAAGACAATATGGATCCCAAGTCAATCCCAAAGTTAAGCGGGCCGTTCAAGCAGGGAAGGATCCTTTTCAAGGGCGACCTTGACGTCTCCCACCACGTAGAGGGAACCCGCCACACAGATGGCTTGTCCCGGGGAGGCGGTGCTCACGGCATGTTGGAGGGCTTTCCCGGCGTTGTCGATGACCTCCACATCCCGGCACAGTTTCCGGGCATGGGCTTTCAGGGCATGGGCAGGCAGGGCCCGGTCAATGGCCGCCCGGGTCAGAATCACGCGGCGACAGGCGGGAAGAAGCGTCCTGAGCATGAAGGGATAGGGCTTGTCGTCCAGGATGCCAAGGACGAGCAGGACGTTCTTGTCCGGAAAATGTTGACGAAGAAAGCCGGCGAGTTTTCCCACGGCGGCCCGGTTATGGGCACCGTCCAGGATGACCAGGGGATCCCTTGAGACGACTTCCAGGCGGCCGGGCCACCGGTTTTCTTCAAGACCCCGCCGGAGGATTGGCAGGGGAAGGGTCACGCCTTGGGTTTGGAGGAGTTCACAGGCTGCCAGGGTGATGCCGGCGTTGTCCACCTGATGGCGGCCCAGAAGGCCGGTTTTCATGCCGGTCCAGGTTTCCCGGATTCCGAAATAGGTGAAGGCGCCGTCCCTTTGCCGACGAACCCTGAAGTCTTTCCCGGCCCTGAAAAGCGGCGCCGCGTTCTCGCGGGCGATCCGGGTGAGGACATCCAGGGCGGGAGGCCGACGCACGCCCGTCACCACCGGGGTTTTTGCTTTGATGATGCCGGCTTTTTCACGGGCGATCTCGGGGATGGTCTTTCCCAGGTATGCCTGGTGTTCCAGGGACACATTGGTAATGATGGAAAGGGCCGGCCGGACCACGTTGGTGGCATCCATGCGGCCGCCCATGCCCGTTTCGATGATGGCCCAGTCCACCCTTTCCCGGGCAAAGTGGTAAAAGGCCATGGCCGTGGTGTATTCGAAAAAGGTGGGTTCCCGCCCCCCCGAGGCGGCTTCCCGGACCCTTTCATGCGCCCTGAGCACCGCTTTGTCGATGATGGGCACGCCGTTGACACAGATCCGTTCGTTGAAACGGACCAGGTGGGGCGACGTGTACAAACCGACCCGGTATCCGGCCAGGGTGAATATGGTGGAAAGGGCCGATGCAATGGATCCCTTGCCGTTGGACCCGGCCACATGGACGCATGAAAAGGCGTCCTGGGGATTGCCCAGGCGTTTGAGGAGGGTTGAAATCGTATCCAGCCCGAGGATGATGCCGAAGCGCCTCAGACTGTACATATATTCCAGGCACCGGGAATAGGAGGTTCGGCGGTTCATGATCCATGAAAAAACCCGGCGAAAAGGTCCTTTCCGCCGGGCTGTCTGCGCGCTTTTCAGTTATCGGTAACGTCTTTTTGCAGCGGCGATGCGGTGCCGCCTCAAGGCTTCCCTTTGCTTTCGACGCCGGAATTCGCTGGGCTTTTCGTAGCTTTTTTTCAGCTTTAACCGCTTGAAGAGGCCGTCGTTTTGGATTTTCTTTTTCAAAATGCGCATGGCCTTTTCAAGGTCGTTGTCCAGCACCTTGACTTCAATATTCTTCAACCTGTCTCACCCCTTTGCACACCACAGGAAATGCGTCTCATTCCCGAAGGCTTATTTGACTCCCCTTTGTCAACACTTATAATACAGTCCCCCCGCTTTGGCAAGGCACAATCTTGATCCGGGGGCCTTTATTCGAGTTTGGAGAGCAACTCGGCCGTCACCTCCTTGACACCGGGCCTTCCGTCAAGGGTGATGTATCTGATGGAGGGGTCTTTTTCCGCCAGGGCTTTGAAGTAGTAAGCTGCTGCCAGGGTCCCGGTTTCCGTGTCATAATAGATACTGTGCCGCTTGTTGATGGCTTCTTCGTCCTGGTCGTCGCTCCGTGTTTTCAGCTCGCCCCCGCAGACCCGGCACTTGTCGTCCTTGGGCTTGATGGCCTCGATATAGATGTTGTTTGGATGGTTGTTGTCGTTGACACACAGGCGGCGGCCCATGATCCGGTTCTTGGCAATCTCTCGATCCAAAACGATCTCAATGACGTAATCAAGGCCCAGCCCGGCTTTATCGAGGGCTTCGTGCAGCTTGATTGCCTGGTTTTTGTTTCTCGGGAAGCCGTCCAAAAGCCATCCGTTTTGACAATCGTCTTTCTGGAGACGCTCCAGGATCATGGGAATGGTGATGTCATCGGGAACCAGGTCTCCCCGGTCGATGTATGCTTTGGCTTTGGCGCCCAGTTCGGTGTTGCCCTGGATGTTTTCCCTGAAGATGGCACCGGATTCGATGTGGGGAATGCCGTATTTGTCTTTCAGAATTGCCCCCTGGGTGCCTTTACCGCTGCCGTTGGGACCGAAAAACAAGATGTTCATGACCGTCTCCTTTCTGCGCAGTATGCATTGTCATTGTCATCCACCGGCCTGTCCATGGACGCCTCCGGGGAGCGGCGTGTCCCCTTCCCGTCCCTTGCGGACCGTCATTCATGGCTGAAACTGTCAACTGAAGGCCTCGGCTCCAGGATTTCCTATTAAACCCGGCATGCCTTGTCAAGGGCTCAAAAGACGGCTGCCGGCGTCTGCCCGAGGCGTTCACTTCACGGATTTACCAGGGGCGTTTGCCCGGCCGGACACCTCCCGGGCCAGTGCAAGGGCGGCCGCTTTGTCTTGAATTTCGCCGGAGATCTGGGCTTCCCGGACCCGGTCCAAGACGGTTTTGAAGCGTGCAGACGGGGCCAGGTTCAATTCGCGCATCAGGTCAAATCCGTTGATCAGGGGCGGGAGGCGTTGTATTTTCTGAAAGTTTTCGAAATAGTCCTCGAGCAAGTGGCCCACAAAAGCCAAGAAGGCCTCGTTTTCCAGGCTTTGGGGGTTCCCTTTTCCCCGGATGTCCGCGATGACATGCAACAGAAGCGCCGGTGTGCGACGGCCGCATCGCAAAAAGAAGCGGGCCTTGGCTTTGTTTTGAGAGCGGGCCTTTTTGCAGGAAAGATACAAGAAAAGGGGTTTGATGTGATTTCGGACGAGAAATACCGTTTCATCGGTATGCCTGTTGGAGAGTCGCAGGCGTCGGCAGATGGCGGCGGCCATGGCGGCCCCGATTTTTTCATGCCCGAAGAAATGGATCGATCCCTGTCTTCCGGTGGATTTTGTCGCGGGTTTCCCGATGTCGTGTAAAAGCATGGCCCATTTGAGACACGAAAAGGAACGGCGGTCCATGTGGGTCTTAATGGGATGCCCTGTCCGGGGAAACGCCTTTTGGGGATCCTCTTGGAGCTGTTCCAGATGGGCCAGGGCGTTGAGGGTGTGTTGAAAGACATCGAAGGCGTGATGTCGGTTCTGGGTGCAGCCCACCGTCTCTTTCAACTCAGGAAGGATGTGAAACAAGAGCCCCAGATCCGCCATCTTGAGGAGCGTTTCGGATGCGTTTAAGGTGGAAAGGATCCGAAACAATTCGGCGGATATGCGTTCCGGGGGAGACTGGGTGATGCGATGGCTTTCCATGCGGATCCTGGAAGCGGTCCCGGCATCCATGTGGAACCCGTGGAGGCAGCAGATGCGAAAGGCGCGTACCAGGCGCACCGGGTCTTTTTTGAAGACATTCTCGGAAACGATTCTCAGCCGCTTTTTAACAAGATCGGCCCTTCCTTGAAAGGGGTCGATCAGGGTCTTTGAATCCAGGGCCAGGGCCATGGCGTTGACGGTGAAGTCCCTTTCAAAAAGATCCGCCTCGATGGATCCGCCTTTAACCGCGGTGACATCAAAGACCGTGTCCGCACCGACGACCCGAAAGAGGGACTTGTCCGGTTTTCCGAGCAGGACGAGGCGTCCGTGGATACGCCCGGAGAGCCGGCGTGCAAAATCTTCTGGATTTTTACACACAGCGATGTCATAGTCGGCAAGGTGCGTGTCCGTGAGAAGATCGCGTACCGAACCGCCCACCAGGTAGACGCCTTTCGTCTGGGGGAGTATGTTTTCATCAAAGGGCAGCGGTATTCGATGCATCCCTTTTTCCCTGTGCCGTGATCGCTTTTTCCGGAGGCTTTTCCCTTGCACCGGGACACCCCGACAGGGTCCGTGGGGAGAAGCTTGTGATAAAGGGTGCCCGGCTCACCCCGCAACAGGTTCATGAACACTTGACGGATTCAGATAGTATAGTGTCTCGAAAGGGCCAAAGCAAGTTGCAACGCGCCCGGCACCCGGCTGGCCCCTTTCAGGTGGCTGTCACCGGCAATGCCGGGTCGGGAAAGTCCACGGTCTGCCGATGCTTTAAGCGCATGGGCGTTCCGGTCATCGATCTGGACCGGCTGGCGCGTCAGGCTGTGGCCCCGTCCGGGCCGGCGTTGAAGAAAATCGTATCTGCCTTCGGCAAAGAGGTGTTGAACCCGGACGGAAGCCTCAACCGAAAAACCATCCGGAAAAAGATCGTCCGGGACAATGCGGCACGCCGCACCCTTGAGGAGATTGTCCATCCGGAAATCGAGCGCCTCCTGAGGGCCGAGGTCTCTGGGATGGATACCGGCCAGGTCCCTTTCGTGGTGGTGGAAGTCCCGTTGCTTTTTGAATCTGGGATGGAAGGCGCTTTCGATGCCGTCATTTTGGTGATGGCTGAAGAACGGCTTCAAAAGAAGCGCCTTGCCAAAAGGGATCGCATCTCCGAAGAGGAAGCAGGATTGCTCTTGAAGGTTCAGATTCCCGATGAGATGAAGGTCGATCATTCCGATTTCGTAGTTTTAAATACCGGCACGATGAAAAGCCTCCATGATGCGGTGAGCCGTATTTTTTTGATTTTGAATAAAAAATATTCCAAAAACGGCGAAATCGCTTGACACGCCTGAAATCAACGGATAATAAAGACTAAAATGAATGCAATAAGCCCGCCTTAAAAGTGCGATTTCGGCAAAAGACATCTGTTTTCGACGATCAAGCGTAGTAGACCCCTCGATCAAGACCGCGATGCAACCCGTTTCATTTATTTTTCGACACGAGCGGTGTATGCGGCAGGATGGTTGAGGTCATCAAGCGCATATCTTTTTATCCAAAACGGATCTTCGATTGAAAGAGGGCTTTTCCCCCAAAGGGCGATCGTGGCGCATCCATCAGTTACAGGAGGGCCGAAAAGGCCGGCCTCCAGGACCAACACCGGAAGAATGAGGTAACCTTGTATGAACATCGTGGAGTTGAAGTCAAAAAAAATCAGCGAATTGGCCCAGTTGGCCAAGGGATACAACATCCCCGGCGCATCCGGAATGCGGAAACAGGAGCTGATCTTCAGCCTGATCCAGGCCCAGGTGGAAAAAAACGGGATGATTTACGGAGAAGGGACGCTGGAGATCTTGCCGGACGGGTTCGGGTTTTTAAGGGCGCCGGATTCCAATTATCTGCCGGGGCCGGATGATATCTACATTTCGCCTTCCCAGATCCGGCGGTTCAACTTGAAGACCGGAGATACGGTATCGGGTCAGATCCGGCAACCCAAGGAGTCGGAGCGGTATTTTGCGCTGCTCAAAGTGGAATCCATCAATTTTGAAGATCCGGAAGCGGCCCGGGATAAAATCCTTTTCGACAACCTGACGCCCCTGTATCCCAATCGAAAGATCAACCTGGAGGTGGATGCCGAAAACTATTCCATGCGGATCATGGATCTCTTGACGCCCATCGGGTTTGGACAGCGGGGCCTCATCGTCTCCCCTCCCAGATCCGGAAAGACCATGCTCTTGCAGAACATCGCCAACAGCATCACGGCAAACCACAAAGATATCTTTTTGATCGTTTTGCTCATCGACGAGCGCCCGGAAGAAGTAACCGACATGCGGCGATCCGTGGAGGGCGAAGTCATCAGCTCCACTTTTGACGAACCCGCGGAACGGCACGTCCAGGTTGCGGAGATGGTGATCGAAAAGGCCAAGCGTCTGGTGGAACATAAGAAGGACGTGGTGATCCTTTTGGACAGCATCACGCGGCTGGCCCGGGCCCACAACTCGGTGATCCCGCCTTCCGGAAAGATCCTCTCCGGTGGCGTGGATTCCAACGCCCTCCAGAGGCCGAAGCGGTTTTTCGGCGCGGCGAGAAACATCGAGGAAGGGGGCAGCCTCACCATCATCGCCACGGCGCTCATCGACACCGGCAGCCGCATGGACGAAGTGATCTTCGAGGAATTCAAGGGCACCGGAAACATGGAGTTGCAACTGGACCGGAGGATTGCAGACCGCCGGATATTCCCCGCCATCGACATCAACAAGTCCGGGACTCGGAAAGAAGAACTCCTCATGGAGCCCGACACCTTAAACCGGGTCTGGATTTTGAGGAAACTCCTGTCCTCTTTGAATCCCGCCGACGCCCTCGAATTTTTGCTTGAAAAAATGCGCGGAACGGAAAATAATAAAGCGTTTTTGGCTGCCATGAACTCTTAGCGTTTCATATTCAAGGAGGGAAAACCCGAAAGATGAAAAAAGACATCCATCCCGAATATTATCAGACCACAGTGACCTGCGCCTGTGGGAACACCTTCGAAATCGGCTCCACCAAAAAGGACATCCGGGTGGAGATCTGTTCCAAGTGCCATCCTTTTTTTACCGGGAAGCAGAAACTGGTGGACACCGCAGGCCGGATTGAACGGTTCCGGAAAAAGTACGCGAAACTCCGGAACGCATAGAAGAAACCGAAACCGATCCTTTTTTCTTTCCTTTGTGCCCTCCGCACAAAACTTCCTGAAGGTCGACTCGAAAAAGCATCATGTTGGAAAAACTCCAAGGCGTTGAAGAACGTTTTTCGGCCATTGAAAAGCGTATGAGCGACCCGGCGGTGGTGCAGGATCGTGATCAATACCAGAAGTATGTGAGAGAACACGCGGAGTTGAGCAAGGTTGTCGCCCTTTTCAGAAAGTACAACAAGACGCTCAAGGAGATCCACGAGAGCATGGAGCTGTTGAAGGAAGACGACCCGGAAATCCGGGAACTCGCCAAAGACGATATCGAACGGCTCCGCGCCCGGCAGATGGATTTAGAGGCCCGGCTGAAGCAGATGTTGATTCCCAAGGACGCCAATGACGAGAAGAACGTCATCATCGAGATCCGGGCCGGGACCGGTGGGGAGGAAGCGGCGCTTTTTGCCGGAGATCTGTTTCGGATGTACAGCAGATATGCCGAAAACAGGGGATGGAAGGTGGAAGTCTTGAGCCACCATCCCACCGGCACCGGAGGCCTCAAAGAGGTCATTGCATTGATCCAGGGAAAAGGCGCTTACAGTCGATTGAAGTACGAA
>JALVQN010000208.1 GCA_027025555.1 Desulfobacterales bacterium | reverse complement strand
CCCCCAGACCCTCCGTGAGGCATTCCCCCATCTGGATCTTGATGGGCGCCTTGGAGACATCCAGGGCCTGGCAGTCGGTATTGGCTGCGATGAACTCCACCCCTTGCATGTTGGACGCGATCATGTTGTTGATGGCGTTCCCCCCGCCGCCACCCACACCGATGACCTTGATCCTGGCGGATTTCTGGTTTTCCACAAATTGAAACGTCATCTCCCCACCTCCTTCATTGGTTTCCGGTTTCACGGTTAGAGCACCTCCTTAAACCATCTGCGCATGCGCTCCATGATCCGGTTGAAAATGTTTTGATCCCGAATCCTGAACTTTTTCCGGTTCTTGTTTTTCGCCCCGTATTTCACAAGGCCCACCCCGGTGGCATACATGGGGTTGTTCACCACATCGGTGAGCCCGCCGATTCCCTGGGGTCGGCCGATCCGCACGGGGATATTGAAGATGGATTCCGCAATTTCCACCACATCCTCGAGAAGCGCCGTGCCGCCGGTGAGCACCATCCCGGAAGTGACGGCCTCTTCCATCTCCGCGCGATACAATTCCCGTTTCACGATGCTGAAAATCTCTTCCATGCGCGGCTCGATGATCTCGGCGAGGATCTGCCGGGGAAGCTTTTTCGGCGCATGCCCCCCGGTTCCCCGCACTTCGATGGTCTCTTCGTCCTTTACATTTTTGGCCACACAAACCCCGTATTTCAGCTTGATCTTTTCCGCTTCCGCCAGAGGCGCCCGGAGCCCCACGGCGATATCGTTGGTGACGTTGTTTCCGCCAAGGGCCAGCACAAAGGTATGCTTGACGTTTTTATCCTTGAAAACAGCCAGGTCCGTGGTGCCGCCGCCCACATCCAGAAGTGCCGCGCCCAGCTCCTTTTCTTCGTCCGTCAGGACCGCCTCCCCGGAAGCCAGGGGTTCGAGGACGATGTCACACACATCGAGACCGGCCCGATTGGCACATTTGACGATGTTATGGGCCGAGGTCACCGCACCGGTGACAATGTGGATTTTCGTCTCCAGGCGGACGCCGGACATGCCCACCGGGTTCTGGATCCCGCTCTGATCGTCCACGATGAATTCCTGGGGAATCACATGGATGACCTCCCGGTCCATGGGAATGGCCACGGCGCGGGCCGCCTCCACCACCCGGTTCACGTCGCTCTCGGTGATCTCCGCGCCCTTGACGGCGATGATGCCCCGGCTGTTGAAGCCGGTGATATGTCCTCCCGCGATGCCGGCATAGACGGAGGAAATTTCGCATCCGGCCATCAGTTCCGCCTCCTCGATGGCCTTCTTGATGGATTCCACCGTGGATTCGATATTGACCACGGCCCCTTTCCTCAGGCCCACGGAAGGATGGGTGCCGATGCCCACGATATTGATCTCACTGCGCTCCACTTCCCCCACCACGGCACATATCTTGGTGGTACCGATGTCCAATCCCACAACGATCTCTTTTTCCCGCTGCATTTAGGCCTCCTTGCCGGTCCGGGGCACCGGTCCGGTCCGGACCGGAATCACAACAATCCGGTCCCTTTCCCTGACGTCGATGACATCAAAATCCGAGATGTTTTCCATGGCGCTCAACCGTAAAAAGGCTTCCCTGAACCGGACCAATTTCACGGCGAAATCGCCATGACCCAGGTGGAGGGCCTTCCCCCCGTCAAAAAGACACAGGGTGATCCCCAGTTCAGGATCGGCATGAACGGACTGCACCATGGAGCCTGGAAACAGGGCATGGGGGGCTGTGATGCGCCTCAAGACCGCCATGGCGTCTTTCCAGGCAGCACTGGGAGGTGCGCCCAGAACCCCCACGTCCGAAAAATCCAATCCCCTGACAATCGGGAGATCCTGCGGATCGGAAGGGGACCATTTCTTGAATATTTCCCCTTGCCGATTGACCAGAAACAGGTCTCCCATCTCCACAAGCGCCAGGGGATCTTCCTCCTGAATCCGGATCTCCACCCCGCTTGGAAGCTGTCTTTTCACGGTGGCATCCACGATCCAGGGATGCGCCAGGAGGCGTCTCCGTGTTAAGCCCAAGTTGATGCCGAGGGCGCTTGTACCCTTTCGGATCTTCGCCTGCTCGAGCACCGTCTCCCTGGAGAGCCGACGGGTGCCTTGCACCGAGAGGGTCTTGACTTTGAAATAGGCGGCCTGGGTGATGAAATCATGGACAAAAACAAGGGCCGCACTCAGGAGGACAAGCCCCGACACCCCCAGGCTTCCCTTCAAGCCGATGACGAAAAACCGGCCCATGCGCGCTTTTTGGGATCCTTTTTTCGCCTTGTAACGATTCTTTTTCGGTCTAGGATCCAACGATCTTCACCTCCGGTTCCAGGTCCACGCCAAAGGTCTTTGACACCGCGGCACGGACCTGTCCGGCAAGGGACAGGATCTCCGAAGCCGTGGCATCACCGGTGTTGACGATGAAATTGGCGTGCCGCCTGGAGACTCGGGCACCGCCCACACGCTTTCCCTTGAGTCCGGCAAGCTCAATGAGTTCACCGGCGCTTTTGTCCCCGGGCGGGTTCTTAAAAAAACATCCTGCCGTCCGCGACCGCCACGGCTGTGTTTTCTTACGCACGGCAACGAGGGCCTCGGCTTCGGCCATGAGCTTCTTTCCATCGACACGATGCAGCCTGAAGGAACCGGAAAGGACGATGCCGCCGCTTCCTTTTTTCTTTTCCCCCCGGCCCCATCGAAGTGCCCTGTAAGAAAAATCAAGGGCTTTTCGCGGGTATGGTTTCACCGTGCCGTCGGGATCCATGATTTCAACGGCCTCCACCACGTCGGCCATGCACCCTGCAGCGGTTCCGGCGTTCATGAAAAGCGCCCCGCCCACGGTACCCGGAATCCCCACGGCAAAGTTCATGCCCCCGAGACCTTCTTCTGCTGCAAACCGGCAAAGCCTCCGGGTGCGGGCACCGGCCATGGCCTGAACCACCACGGTGTCGTTTTCCTCGCGGACCCTTTTGATCCTGCGCAATCCTGAGATAAAGACCATCACCACGCCCCGAATCCCCCCGTCCTTCACCAACAGGTTGCTCCCGTCCCCCACGATGAGATACGGGAGGGCCCTTTCCCTGCAGAACCCAAGGAGCCGTTCAAGCTCCGGGACCGTCTTTAAAAATACAAAAGCATCCGCCGGACCTCCCACCCGGAAGGTGGTGTGCCGGGCCATGGGCTCGTCGAAACGCACCTGCTTTGCAAAGTGTCTCCCCAGCCATTTTCTGTCGGCGGCATCAAGGATCGTCCCGGCATGCCCTCTTTTTTCGTCCGTTTCAAAGGCCATACAGGTTTCCAAAAGTTCCTCACGGATCTTCATCCCAGCCTTTCCAGGATCTTCTCCCCGGCTTTGTACACATCGCCCGCCCCCAGGGTGAGCAGGAGATCGCCGGGTTTCAATAGGGCTTCCAGGCGTTCGGGAACCCCCTCCAGGTCCGACACGTAATGCACCTCCTTGTGTCCATGGGCCCGGATGCCTTCGGAGAGGCGGCGGCCGCTGACCCCTTCAATCTCAGGCTCACTGGCCGCATAAACGGGCAACACCAAAAGGACATCGGACTGATAAAAGGCCCGGGTAAAGTCATCGAAAAGCGCCCGGGTCCGGGTGAAGCGATGGGGTTGAAAGACCACCACGGTCCGCCTGCCCGGCCAGCACCGCTTCACGGCATCCAGAGTGGTTTTGATCTCCGTGGGATGATGGCCGTAGTCGTCCACCACCGTGACCCCCCCCGCTTCCCCTTTGATCTCCAGTCGCCGTTGAACCCCTTTTGCCGAGGCCAACGCATTTTGGATCTTTTCAAAGTCAATGCCCAGCTCCATGCCCACGGCAACGGCGGCAAGGGCGTTGGACACATTGTGGGTTCCCGGAAGGTTCAACACGATCCGCCCCAGGGTCTTTTCCTTGTGAAAGACCCAAAACCGGCTTTTCAGCCCGTCGAAGGCCACTTCCTTGGCCTTAAAGTCCGCCTGGACACTCATGCCGTAGGTGGTGAAGCGTTTTTCCATCCGGGGAATCAGGGACTGTACCGGTTCGTTGTCCAGACATAAGACGGCCAGGCCATAGAAGGGGATGCGGTGGAGGAAAGTCAAAAAGGCCTCCTGGATGGCCGCCAAATCCGCGTAGAAATCGAGGTGCTCCCGGTCGATGTTTGTGACCACGGCGATGGTGGGCGCCATCTTCAGGAAAGAGCCGTCGCTCTCGTCGGCCTCGGCAACGATAAACTCCCCTTTTCCCAGTAAGGCATTGGAGCCGATCCCCTTGAGCTTCCCGCCGATGACCACGGTGGGGTCCAGGCCGCCGGCGGCCAGTACCGATGCCACCAGGGACGTGGTGCTTGTCTTCCCGTGGGCACCCGCCACGGCCACACTGTATTTCAGACGCATCAGTTCCGCCAGCATCTCCGCCCGGGGAATCACCGGGATGGAGGCTTTCTTGGCTTCCCGGACCTCCGGGTTGTCCGGTCGCACCGCCGACGAAATCACCACCACATCGGCCCCTTTGATCTGGTGCGCGGCATGCCCTTCATAGATCACGCCCCCCAGACGTTGAAGGCGCCGTGTCAGGTCGGAGGCCTTCAGGTCCGAGCCCGAGACCTTGTATCCCAGGTTCAAGAGGAGCTCGGCGATCCCGCTCATGCCGATGCCGCCGATCCCTACGAAATGGATATGATATTTCTTCAGATACATGCCCTTATGAGGCTCCTTTCCGGCCCTTGAGCCGGGTCCGCCCTTTTTCCCGGCGGCCCCGGACCAGCCTCGCCATATCGTTCACGATGGCAACGGCGGCGTCCGGTCGGCCGAAGGCCTTGGCCCTTGCAGCCATCCGGGAAAGGACCTCCGGGTGATCCGCATAATGCCGGATCTTTTCGGCCAGTGCTCCGGGATCGAGGGATTCCTGGAAAATGACGTCGGCGGCACCCGCCTCCGCCAGTTCCCGGGCGTTAAACATCTGGTGATTGTCCGCGGCAAAGGGAAAGGGAATGAAAAGGGCCGGTTTTCCCAGGGCGGTGAGTTCCGCCACGGTGGTGGCGCCTGAGCGGCAAACAACCCAATCGGCAGCGGCATACTGCTTTTCCATGTCCTCGAAAAAGGGCGCCACCGTGGCCGAGACACGGGATGCGGCATAGACGTTCCGAACCCAGGCCGCATCAGCGGCACCGGTTTGGTGAATGAAATGAAAGCGCTCTTTTTCGGCAAGAAACGAAAGGGCACGGGTGACGGCCACGTTGATGGCATGGGCGCCCTGGCTTCCCCCGATGACCAGGACTGTGAATTTTCCGCCATGGGCCTTCGCCGCCCCGGTGGCGGTTAAAAGGGTCTTTCGAACCGGATTTCCGGTAAAAAGGACCCCCTTGCGTTTCATGCCTTCCCGGGTCCCCGGGAAGGCGACATAACAGCGGTGTGCCAGATACATGAGGATGCGGTTGGTCATCCCGGGCAAACGGTTTTGTTCAAAAAGCACGATTTTCTTTCCCAAAAGCCATCCGGCCAAAACCACCGCCCCGGAGGCGTAGCTTCCCAGCCCGACCACAATGTCCGGTTTGAAACGGGAAACGATTTTCAAGGACCTGGTGATTCCCGCCGGCACCTTCCGCACCGCCTGAAGCTTTTGCCGAAGACGGCGTCCCTTGATCCCTTCCGCAGGAATCGTCACCTGAGCAAATCCGGCTCTGGCCAGGACGGCCTGTTCAAACGGCTTGCCGGCATTGACAAAAAGGACCTTGCTGGCGGCATTCCTTTTCATGATTTCCTGGGCCACGGCGATCCCCGGAAAGAGATGTCCGCCGGTCCCGCCGCCGGCGATCAGCACGCGCATGGGCCTTGAATCGGTGGTCATCGGCCCGTCTCTCCTGCGGTCAAAAGCTTGTTGGGGGAGGCGTCGATATTCATTAAAATCCCGATGGAGGCCATGTTCAAAAGCAAGGAGGTCCCGCCGTAACTCATGAAAGGCAGGACCAGCCCCTTGGTGGGGACCAGTCCCAGGGCCACGGCCATGTTGATGAAGACCTGCAGGCCGATGGCCACGGTGAGACCGGCAGCCAGAAACGCGCCGAAGGGATCCACCGTCTTTTTGGCAATCCGCATGCCCCGTCCGATGATGAGCCCGTAGAGTGCCAAAATCCCGAGGACGCCCGCCAGTCCCAGCTCTTCTCCCACAATGGAGAAGATGAAATCGGTGTGGGGCTCCGGGAGATAAAACAGCTTCTGATAGCCGTTTCCGATGCCGACCCCCCACAGGCCCCCGCTTCCAAAGGCCATCAGGGAATGGATGATTTGATATCCCGCGTCTCCGGGATAGGCCCAGGGATCCAGGAAACTCATCAGCCTCCGGAGGCGGTACCGGGCATCCACCATGAACAGATACGCCGCCGGCAGGAGAAGCACCAGGACGGAACTCAAATGGAGAAGCCGCACCCCGCCGATGAAGAGCATGATCCAGGTGATGCCCATGAGGATCACCACGGACCCGAAATCCGGCTCCGCCAGGATGAGGAGCCCGAAGGCGGCAAGGACCAGGACATGGGGTAAGAATCCGATGGCAAATTCACGGATGACGTCCTGCTTTTTGCTCAACGAGTAGGCCAGATAGATCACCAGGGCGAAACGGGCAAACTCGGAAGGTTGGAAAGAAATGCTTCCGAACCGGAGCCATCGGGTGCTCCCCCCGGCGGAAAAGCCCCAGGGAGAGAGATGCACGGCCGCCAACAGGACCAGTGCCAGAAGAACCAGGGGATAGGTGAAGGCGCGATACCAGGGATAGGGTACGTGGCGGCAGACCACCAGCGCCACGATGCCCAAAACGGCAAAGAGGCCCTGCTTCTTCAAGAAAAACAGGTCGTTTCCGAACTTCTTCAACGCCAGCGCGGAACTGGCGCTGTAGATCATCACGATGCCGATGCCCACCAAAAAGAGCACCGGAAAAAGGAGCATCACGTCGTAGTGGGCTTTCCGGGTGGAGGCGCCGGGGGAAACCGTCTTGGGCAGATGCTGCGCACCGGTCATGACAACGCCTCCACAGCCTTCCGGAACGCTTCGCCCCGGTGGGAATAGTCCGTGAACATGTCAAAGCTCGCGCAACCCGGGGACAGGAGCACCACGTCTCCGGGCACCGCCGCCCGGAAAGCCGCCGACACCGCCCCTTCCATGTCCTCGGCCCCTTCCATGGGAACCACATTCCAAAACGCTTCTCGAATGATGCCGGCCGCCTCTCCCAAAAGGATGACTTTCCGCGCCTGCCGAGCCACGGCGTCACGCAAGAGCGTAAAATCGCTCCCCTTGTCTCTCCCGCCCATGATGAGGACAAGGGGGGCCTCAAAGGCCGCCAGGGCACAGCGCACGGCATGGACATTGGTGGCCTTGGAATCGTTGACCATCCGCACGCCGTTGAGGACGGCCACGGTTTCCAGGCGATGGGGAAGGCCCCTGAATGTATTCAGGGCCGACTGGACCCCTTCACGCCGTGCCCCTGAGGACAGGGCGGCCAGGCAGGCTGCAGCGGCGTTTTCCCGTCCGTATTGCCCGGTGAAAGGCGTCCCGGCCAGGTCGAATTCTTCCTTCAGAGGGGGTGCTGTTCCGTTTGCAGGCCTTTTTTCGCCGTAAATGAAAACACGGTCTCCGGACAGGGTGGCGCCGGCTTCCGTCCCGGTGCGTCCTGAAAAATAGAGGCGCCGGCTCCGGACGGTCCGGGTCACGGTCCGGACCGCGGCATCCTCCCCGTTCAAGACGGCAATATGGTCTTCGGTCTGGTTCCGGAAAAGCCGCCCCTTGGCCCGGGCATAGGCCGTGAAATCCGGATACCGGTCCAGGTGGTCCGGCGTGATGTTCAGGAGCACCCCCACCCGGGGACGGAATCTTTCCGCCGAATCCAACTGAAAACTGCTCACTTCCAGCACCACCACATCCACGTCCTCTTCCCGGTCCACATGACCGATGAGGGGATCCCCGATGTTCCCGCCCACAAAGACCTTCTTTCCGGATCGCTTCAGCATTTCTCCCAAAAGGGCGGTGGTTGTGGTCTTCCCGTTGGTCCCGGTCACCGCGACAATGGGCGTCCGAACATACCGGGCCGCCAGTTCCATCTCTCCCATCACAGGGACTCCGGCTGCCCGGGCGGCCGCCACCGGCGGTATCGTCAGGGGGACCCCCGGACTGATGATCACCAGGTCCGCCTCGGTGAAGGCCCTGTCCCGGTGCCCGCCCAATTCCAGGGCCGCTCCCATTCGGCGGCATTGTCCGGGGCGGGTCCCCAGTTGGCTTTCATCCCGTTGGTCCGTCACGGTCACTCTTGCCTTTTTTTTCACCAAGAACCGGGTCAATGCCATGCCCGTCATTCCCAGCCCCACCACCAGCACCCGCCTGTTTTCCAGATTCCTTGTCACGAAACTGCTTTTTCCCGCCCCTGCCGTTTTCGTCTTTCAGGCCCGGTCTCCCCTCTTACCGAAGCTTCAAGGTGCTCATGGAAAGGAGCGCCAGGGCGATGGCGATGATCCAAAACCGCACGATCACCTTGGGCTCGGGCCACCCTTTAAGTTCAAAATGATGGTGCAACGGCGCCATGCGGAAGATGCGGCGGCCGCGGGTCATCTTGAAGTAGCCCACCTGGAAAATCACCGATAGGGCCTCGATGACGAAAAGTCCCCCCACCAGGACCAGGAGGATCTCCTGCTTGGTGATCACCGCCACCCCCCCCAAAGCGGCGCCCAGGGCCAGGGCGCCCACGTCCCCCATGAAGACCTGGGCCGGATAGGTGTTG
>JALVQN010000207.1 GCA_027025555.1 Desulfobacterales bacterium | reverse complement strand
TTGAAAAGGCGTACGGGATCAGCGGGGCCGTCAAGCTGGCTTCCAATGAAAACCCCTTCGGGCCTTCGCCTCAAGTCGTGGAAGCGATCCGAAAAGCGGCCGACCGAATCCATCGCTATCCGGACGGCAGCGGAAAGGCCCTCATCACCGCCCTGGCCCATGCCCTGGACCTGCCTGCCGGGCGTTTCATCTTGGGCAACGGCTCGGACGAAATCATCGGCCTGCTGGCCAGGGCCATCCTTTCCCCGGAGGATGTCGCCGTCATGCCCAAACCGGCATTTCTCATGTATGAGATCACGGTGAAGAGTGTCGGCGCCACACCGGTGGAGGTCCCCTTGAAGGGCCTTGACGTGGACCTGGATGCCATGGCCCGGCATATCGGCCCCAGAACCAAGATGGTGTTTTTGAACAATCCCCATAACCCCACGGGGCGTATCCTCACCCAGAAGGATTTTGACGCGTTCCTTTCCAGGCTTCCCAGGCAGATTGTGGTGGTGGTGGACGAAGCTTACATCGAGTTCGTTCGGGATCCGGAGTGCTTGGACACCCTCCGGTACGGAGAAAGGGAACCCGCGGTGGTGATCCTTCGAACCTTCTCCAAGGCCTACGGGCTCGCAGGCCTGCGGATCGGCTACGGGATCATGCCTGCACAACTGGCGGAAATCCTAAACCGGATCCGGGCCCCTTTCAACACCAATTCCCTGGCCCAAATCGGGGCCATCGCCGCTTTAAAAGATGCCTCTTTTGTCAAGAAGGCCGTCGCGCGGATACACGCAGAGCTCGATTTTTTATATGACGCCGTCACGGCCCTCGGGCTTGCGGTATTCCCAAGCCAGGCCAATTACTTCATGATCGACGTCAAGCAAAGCGCGGATGCCGTTTTTCAGCGGCTGCTGGAAAGGGGCGTCATCGTTCGATCCATGACCCCTTACGGGTATCCCGAGTACATCCGCGTCAGCATCGGGCGGCACGAAGAGAACCTCCGCTTCCTTGAAGCGCTGAAGGAGTGTTTGTGAAGCACCAGCAGGACCCATTGCCTGCCAAGGGTGCGCGGTCCCGTGCAAGGGGGGAAAAAGCCTGTCGTCCCCCGAAACCCCTTTTGATCACCATTGACGGACCGGCCGGGGCCGGGAAGACCACCGTCAGCAGAGGCCTGGCGGCCAAACTGGGATATCGGTACGTGGATACCGGCGCCCTCTACCGGGCAGTGGCTCACGAAGCCCTCCGGAAGGGGATTTCCCCCCAAGACGATTCCAATCTGCGCAGGCTGTGTGCCGGGCTGAAGGTGACACTCAAGGAGAGCCCCCAGGGCCTCAGGTTGATGGTCAACCGCCGGGACATTACCGAGGCCATCCGGGCTCCCGGGATCGCCATGGCCGCTTCCACGGCATCGGCGCAGCCTTCGGTGCGGGCCTATTTGCTGGGTCTTCAACGCCAACTCGGGAAAAAGCGGGCCGCGGTCTTCGAGGGACGGGACATGGGCACCGTGGTCTTCCCGGATGCCGACGTGAAGTTCTTTCTCGACGCCGATCCCCGTGTGCGCGCCATGAGGCGGTTTAAGGAGATGCAACATCCTCCTCACATGACGTTGGAGGAAGTGGAAGAAGAAATGCGGCAACGGGATCACGCCGACCGGAGCCGGGCCCTGGCCCCCTTAAAGGCCGCTCCCGATGCCATACGGATCGATGCCAGCCATCTTTCCCAAGAAGAAGTGATTCGGCAGATGCTGGGGTATATCTGTGGGGGCGTTCGGAAATGAGGGGCCCTTTCAGGAAAAGACAGCGCATCCCAAGGCAAAACACGATGCGGTGTATCCATCGCGCTGAAAAATAATCGTTGTTTTTTGAAATCAAGCCTGATAACAGAACGGGTTCATGAAAATGAGGGTTTTTTCAATCGAATAAAAAAAGGCAAGGGAGAAGCGTGTTTCATGGAAAACTTGGAAAAAAACCAACAGACCCCATCCACCGAACAAAACAGCAATTCCGGCACCGAAGCAGGCGCGGACGTCTCCAGTGAACCGGCAGCCCATGCAGACCCTGTGACCCCGGACGCCCCTGCTGCCCCGGAGGTTTCAAGGGACGAAACCGTCCGGGAGGAAAGTGCGCCGCCTGAAGCGGACGCCGCCTCTAAAGAGAGCAAGACGTCGGCCGAGCAAGACATGGCCGACATGGAAGCCATGTACAAAGAGAGCTTCAAGCGCTTCGAAGAAGGCGAAATCGTCACCGGAAAGATCATTTCGGTGGATAAAGATTATGTTTTGGTCGATATCGGCTACAAATCCGAAGGCCAGATTCCCATCAGTGAGTTCGTCGACGAAGAAGGGAACGTGAACGTCAAAATCGACGATCCGGTGGAAGTCATGGTGGAATGGTGGGACGACGAGGAAGAGATGGTCGTCCTTTCCAAAGAAAAAGCCGAAAAAGTCAAGGTGTGGGAGGAGATCAAGCAGGCCTATGACAATGATGGCACCGTGGAAGGGGTCATCGTCGGTCGGGTCAAAGGCGGTTTCACGGTGGACGTGGGCGTGCAGGCCTTTCTGCCCGGTTCCCAAGCGGATCTGCGGCCGGTCCACAATCTGGACGATTTGATCGGAAAACCTTTTTCTTTCAAGGTGTTGAAATACAACCGCAAACGAAGCAACGTGGTGCTGTCGAGAAGGGTCATCCTGGAACAGGAGGCCATGGCCAAAAGAGCGGCCACCCTGGCGTCCATCCATGAAGGGAAGGTGATGGACGGGGTGGTCAAAAACATCACGGAATACGGCGTGTTTGTGGATTTGGGGGGGTTGGACGGACTGCTTCACATCACGGATATTTCCTGGGGACGCGTCAAACATCCGTCGGACCTTTTCTCCATCGGGGACGAGATCACGGTGAAAGTCCTGAACCTGGATCTGGAGCGGGAACGGGTTTCCCTGGGGATGAAACAACTGACACCGGATCCATGGTTGAATGCGGCGGAGAAGTATCCCGTGGGATCCCGGGTTTCGGGAAAGGTGGTGAGCCTCACGGATTACGGCGCTTTTGTGGAACTGGAAGAGGGCGTGGAAGGGCTCATCCATGTGTCGGAGATGTCCTGGACCCGGAAGATTCGGCATCCCTCCAAGGTGGTTTCCGTCGGTGAGACGGTGGATGCCGTGGTGCTGGACATCAAGCCCGAAAGCCGGCGCATCTCCTTGGGGATGAAGCAGGTGGTCCCCAATCCCTGGGACGTGATCAGCGAAAAGTATCCAGTGGGCACGGTCATCGAAGGCAAGATCAAAAACATCACCGATTTCGGGATTTTTATCGGCATCGATGAGGGCATCGACGGCCTGGTTCACATCTCGGACATTTCATGGACCAAGCGCATCAAACACCCTTCCGAGCTGTATAAAAAAGGGGAAACCATTCAGGCCAAAGTCCTCGATATCGAAAAGGAAAACGAACGATTTTCTCTCGGCATCAAGCAGCTCCAGCCCGATCCCTGGTCCACCGTGGGGGAACGGTACCAAGTGGGGAAAGAGATTACCGGGACCATCACCAACGTGACCGACTTCGGGATCTTCGTGGAGCTGGAAGAAGGCGTCGAAGGCCTGGTCCACGTCTCGGAGATCAGCAAGGAGAAGATCAAAACCCCGGTGGGGAAGTACAACGTGGGCGATCTCATCACCGCCAAGGTGATGAATATCAATAGTGAGGAACGGCGGATCGGTCTTTCCATTAAGCGTCTCGAAATGGAGGACGATCAAAACCTCCTCAATGAATACGTCAACCAGATGGCGACACCCACCTCCACGTTCGGTGAACTCCTCAGGGACAACCTCAAGGACAAATTAAAGGGAGAATAGGGGCTGCCCGAGGGCGGCAAGATGTTTTCACGCAGACACCCGTATCTCTTTTTTATTCTGGTTTTCACGGGCATCCTCGGTGCGGTCCTCCTGGGCACGTCCATACTGTTCGTCGTGTCCCGGGGGGGATCGGAATTCGATTTCACGGAAAAAGTGGGGATCATCGAGATTAAAGGCGTTATTTCCGATCCCGCGGATGCCCTTGACGCCTTGAAGGCCTTCAGGAAAAACGACGCCATCAAAGCCATCGTCGTGCGCATCGACTCCCCCGGCGGCGGGGTCGGGCCCTCCCAGGAGATTTTCCGGGAAATCCAAAAGACCGTGTCGAAGAAAAAAGTGGTGGCTTCCATGGGAAGCATCGCCACTTCCGGCGGGTATTATATCGCCGCCGGGGCGGATGCCATTTTCGCCAACCCCGGCACCATTACCGGAAGCATCGGCGTCATCATGGGCTTTACCAATTTCCAGGCCGTTTTGGAGAAGATCGGCCTGGTGCCTGTGGTCATCAAGAGCGGTCCTTACAAGGACACGGGATCTCCGGTCCGGAAGATGACAAAGACCGAGAGAAAGATGCTGCAGGAACTGGTGGGAAGGATTCACCGGCAGTTCATCCGAGATGTGGCCAAGGGAAGAAAGCGGGATGTGGCCCAAATCGAGGCCATTGCCGATGGACGGATTTTCACCGGGGAACAGGCCCGGGCCCTCGGATTGGTGGACCAGCTGGGAAACCTGGAAGATGCCGTGACATGGGCGGGCCGTCAGGCCGGCATCCAAGGGGATGTGGGCACGGTCTGGGCCCGGAAAAAACGCTTTTCGCTGTTAAACTATCTGTTCGGATCGTCCCTTGATTCTTTCTTGGACCGGGTCTTGAGCACCCGCCTCCAGGGGGGGTACCTCTACCGCCCCTAGATGTTTCAAAACCCCTGTTGCGCCTTACTCGAAAACGCGGGTATCCCCCAGCCCCTTCCGGATGATTTCCGGGGTGTCCCCGATGAGCGAGACGACGCTGGAGGGTTCGCCCGACACGGGACCGCCGTCGATGACGGCATCCATGCGCGCTTTGAAGAGATCCTGGATTAGGGAGGGATCGTTTAAAATCGTACCCTCCGGCGTCGTGGCGCTGGTGGTGATGATGGGATTTCCCATCTCCCTCACCAGGGCGAGACAGATGGCATGATCCGGGACCCGGATGCCGGCGGTCTTTCTCCGGGTCAGCATGATCTTAGGGACCAGCCGGGAGCCTTCCAGGATGAAGGTGTAAGGACCCGGGAGAAGGCGCCGCATGGTCTTGTAAGCGTAGTTGGACACCTTGGCATAACGGCTGATGTGTTTCAAATCGCTGCAAATGAAACTGAACGGCTTGTTCTTGGGACGCTGTTTCATCTGGTATATGCGCTGGATGGCTTTTTTATTGAAGATGTCGCAGCCGATGCCGTAAACGGTATCCGTGGGATAGGCGATGACCCCCCCTCTTTTCAAGATCTCCACCACCTGCAGGATACGCCGCATTTGCGGATTTTTGGAATTGATCTCAAAGATCATGGCACAGCGTCCGTTGATGCGTTTTTCTTCCCTTTTCAGCAAGTTGCATCGCTTCCCATACGACGGGTCCCCCGGGTGTGTCAAGGCCCCCAAATTGGGCATTGATAAGATCCGGTGCTTTTGTTATGCAGGCCAAACAATACACAAAGGGCCTGAAAACGGAGGTGCCGGTGTGACAAGCCGGTAAAACGGCCTGACAACCATCCTTACTTTGGAGCGATCAAATGGCAAAGATCACCCTTGAGGAAGCCCTTTCCTTTGACGACGTCCTCCTTGTGCCCAACTTCTCGGATGTCCTGCCGAAGGATGTGCGTGTCTCCACCCACCTGACACGAAACATCTCCTTGAACATTCCCATCATCAGCGCGGCCATGGATACGGTGACGGAGCATGCCACCGCCATCACCATGGCACGGGAAGGGGGAATCGGCTTCATCCACCGGAACATGAGCATCGAGAAGCAGGCCAAGGAAGTGGACAAGGTGAAAAAATCCGAAAGCGGCATGATCATCGATCCCATCACCATTCACCCGGATCAGCCGGTGCATGAAGTCTTGCAACTCATGGAGCAGTATCGGATTTCGGGGCTTCCCGTCATCCAGGAGGACCGGCTGGTGGGGATTGTGACCAACAGGGATTTGCGTTTTGAAACGAATCTTGAAAAATCCGTGGCAGAAGTGATGACCAAGGACAATTTGGTCACCGTCCCCGAGGGCATTACCCTTGAAGAATCGAAGGCGCTGTTACACAAGCATCGTATTGAAAAATTGCTGGTGGTGGATTCCAAGGGAAGGCTCAAAGGGATGATCACCATCAAAGACATCGAGAAGATTAAAAAGTATCCCAATGCGTGCAAGGACCAGATGGGCCGCCTCCGTGTGGGGGCTGCCGTGGGCGTTGGGGCGGACATGGAAGCCCGCACCGAGCGCCTCCTCAAGGCCGGGGCGGACGTCATCCTCATCGACACCTCCCACGGGCATACCCAAAACGTGCTGGATGCGGTGCGCCGCCTCAAGAGCACCTTCAGCAGCATTGAACTGATCGCCGGAAACGTGGCCACCGCCAAGGGGGCCGAGGACCTTGTGGAAGCCGGCGTGGACGGGATCAAGGTGGGCATTGGCCCGGGATCCATCTGCACCACCCGCATTGTGGCCGGTGCCGGGGTACCGCAAGTCACCGCCATCATGAACTGTCGCCCGGTATCCGGCAAGAGCGGGGTTCCCCTCATCGCCGACGGCGGCATCAAGTTTTCAGGAGACCTCACCAAAGCCATCGCGGCAGGGGCCCACAGCGTCATGCTCGGGGGCCTCTTTGCCGGGACCGAAGAAAGCCCCGGCGAACTCTTCCTCTATCAGGGACGCAGCTATAAGGTGTATCGGGGGATGGGCTCCCTGGAGGCCATGAAAGAGGGGAGCCGGGACCGCTATTATCAGGGGGAAATCGAGGAAGCCGATAAATTCGTCCCGGAAGGGATCGTCGGCAAGGTGCCTTACCGGGGGCCCTTATCCGCGAATATCTTCCAGCTCATGGGGGGGCTCAAGGCCGGAATGGGATATCTGGGATGCCGGACCCTGGACGAATTGCGGGAAAGGGCCCGATTCATCCGAATTTCCGCGGCGGGCTTGAAGGAAAGCCATGTCCACGATGTGATCATCACCAAAGAGGCCCCCAACTACCGCTTCGAATAACAGGGATTCTCATGACCATGGACGCTTCCTCTTTTGATTTCGTGCATCTTCACGTACACACCCAGTACAGTCTCCTGGACGGGGCCATCCGCATCGACAGACTCTTGAAGCGGTGCCTGGAGGACGGCATGACGGCCGTGGCCATCACCGACCACGGGACCATGTTCGGTGTGGTGGAGTTCTATGAAAGGGCGAAGGCCGCCGGGATCAAGCCCATCATCGGGTGCGAGTGCTACGTGGCGCCGCGCACCATTTCCGACAAGACCCCTTCGGATCACAAGGGCCTGTGCCACCTGGTGCTCTTGGCGGAAAATGAGACCGGGTACCGCAATCTGTGTCGACTCTGCAGTATTGCCCACCTGGAAGGGTTCTATTACAAGCCCCGCATCGACAAGGCCCTTTTAAAAAAACACCGCGAAGGACTCATCGCCATGTCCTCCTGTCTTCACGGGGAAATTTCCAGATACCTCACCGAAGGCCGGCAGGAGGAAGCCCAAAAAGCCGCCCGAGCCTATGCCGAGATCATGGGGGAAGGAAATTTTTTCATAGAGATCCAGGACAACGGCCTGGAAGAACAGCGTCGTGTCAACGCCGCCCTCATCGGCATGAGCAAAGCCCTGTCCCTCCCCCTGGTGGCCACCAACGACTGCCACTACCTCAGCCGGGAAGATGCAAAGGCCCACGACGTGCTTTTATGTATCCAGACCGGCAAGACCGTCCATGAATCCGAGCGCTTGAAATTCCGCACCGACGGACTCTATTTCAAAAGCAAAGCGGAAATGAAAAAGGCCTTTTCGGATTGTCCCGAGGCCCTTTCCAACACCGTTGCCATCGCCGAGCGGTGCAACGTCTCCCTGGATCTGAACAGCTATCATTTCCCCAAATATCCCCTGGGCGACGCCGTTTCCGAGGAAGCCCTCTTCAAGGAACGGGTCCTGGCGGGCTATGAGCGGCTCATGGCCCGGCTCAAAGAATCGGATCCCGGCCTTGACGCCTTGCCATACCGTCAGCGCCTGGAAAGGGAAATGGAAGTCATCGTGCAGATGGGTTTTTCCGGCTACTTTCTCATCGTCTCGGATATCATTCAGTACGCCAAAAGTCACAAGATTCCGGTGGGCCCCGGGAGGGGGAGTGCGGCCGGGAGCCTGGTGGCCTATTGCCTTGGGATCACGGACCTGGATCCGCTCAAGCACGGGCTGATCTTCGAGCGATTCTTGAATCCGGCGCGGAAGAGCATGCCGGACATCGATGTGGACTTTTGCATCAACGGCCGGGAGGATGTTTTCCGTTACGTGGTGGAGCGTTACGGAGGGGGCGAGTTCGTGGCCCAGATCATTACCTTCGGGAAGCTCAAGACCCGGGCCGTGATCCGGGACGTGGGACGGGCCTTGGCCATCCCCTTGAAGGAGGTGGACACCATCGCCAAACTGGTTCCCGACGTCCTGAACATCACCCTTGAAGACGCCCTGCTCATGGAACCCCGGCTCCAGGAGCTGAAGAAAAGCCGGGAATACGGCAAGCTCCTGCAGATCTGCAGCGTCCTGGAGGGGCTGCCGCGGCATGCCTCCACCCATGCGGCTGGGGTGGTGATCGCGGATCGCCCCCTGGTGGATTACATGCCCTTGTGCCGGGGGAAAAAGGGCGAAGTGGTCACCCAGTTCGACATGAAATCCGTTGAAAAGATCGGACTCGTGAAGTTCGACCTGTTG
>JALVQN010000206.1 GCA_027025555.1 Desulfobacterales bacterium | reverse complement strand
CCCTTTACAGCGCCTTTTCCATATGCCATATTCCACTCGTTTTATTGATCGTCGAAAGATGCCATTAAAGAAGGGGTTCGATGGAAGGATTCTACAAAAAGATACTGGAAGTCGATCTGACCCGACAACGCTTCACGGTTTCTTCTGTCAACGAGGAGATTTTAAGTCGTTACCTGGGGGGTAAGGGGCTGGCTTCTTACCTGCTCTGGCGCCTCAACCCTGAACGGATCGCGCCTTTTGATCCGGAAAATCGCCTGATTTTTTCCACGGGGCCCATCACCGGCAGCGGAGTCTGGGGGTCCAGTCGATACGGCGTCTTCACCAAATCTCCGCAAACCGGGTTTTACAGTGAGTCTTACGCCGGGGGGAAGGCGCCCGAGGCCGTGGATGCCGCCGGGTTTGATGCCGTCGTCATCTCCGGAAAAAGCCCGGAACCCGCTGTTCTCGTCATAAGCCCGAAAGGGGCCGCCTTTCATCCGGCAAAAGACATCTGGGGCATGGACACCTTTGCCGCCGAAGATGCCGTTCACCAGCGATTCGGCCATCCTTTGGAAAAAGGGGAAAAAGCAGGGGCCGTGGTCATCGGTCCTGCCGGGGAAAGGCAGGTCACTTTTGCGGTCATCGAAAACGATTACTGGCGCTCGGCGGGGCGTACCGGCGTCGGTGCCGTCATGGGGAGCAAGCATCTCAAAGCCGTTCTGTTTAGGGGAAAAGAACGCCGCAGCCTTCACGACCCTGAAGGAATTTCAAGATTCTCCAGAGACCTTGCCCGCACCGCCAAAGGGCATCCGGTGGTCAAGGCTTTCAAGTCCTGGGGAACCGCCAACATGGTGGAAAGGACCAACCACGCCCGTGCGTTTCCCACCCGGTACTGGACACTGGGCGTCCTGAAAGGATGGGAGAACATCAGTGCCCAAGCCCTCCATCGCGAGTGCCGGGTCACGCCCCGGGCGTGCGCCAAGTGTTTCATCGGCTGTGGCAGAATGAGCGAAATCACGGCCGGTCGCCATGCGGGATTGAAGCTTGAGGGCCCCGAGTATGAAACCATCTTCGCCTTCGGCGGGCTGTGCATGATCGATGACATCAAAGAGATTGCCTTTTTAAACGATATTTGCGACCGCCTCGGCATGGACACCATCAGCGCCGGCAACCTGTGCGCCCTTGCCATTGAGGCGTCCCGGAGAAAGCGCATCCCGCTGTCTCTCCACTATGGCGACGTGGACGGCATCGCCGCCCTCTTACACCAGATCGCCGCCAGGCAGGGCATCGGGAATGATCTGGCCGACGGAACCCAAAAGGCCGCCCGAAAATGGGGCCTGGAAGAGATCGCCGTCCATGGGAAGGGTTTGGAGCTGCCCGGCTACCATCCCCGTGTCCTGAAGGGAAGCGCGTTGGCCTTTGCCGTGTCCGACCGGGGTGCCTGCCACCTTCGGGCCACTTTCCACAACCCGGAACTGAGCGGCCTCCTCGATCCCCAAGAAATCGAAGGAAAAGCAGCCCCTCTCATCGAGTATGAAGATCGGTTGACGCTCATGGACTGCCTCATCCTGTGCCGCTTTTTCAGAACCTTTTATCCCTGGGAAACCATGGCCCGGCTTCTCGGGTTTGCCTGCGGCATCCATACCGATCAAAAAGGCCTGCGAAAGCGCGCCGGTGACATCGCCGCCTTGATCCGTCGGTTTAATCTCCGGGAAGGCCTCAACTTCGCCGACGACACCCTCTCAAAGGGGCTTTTTCGAAAGGACTTGAAGGAGATCCCGCCCCTTGAGGAATCGGAAATCACGAAAATGGTCCAGGAGTATTACCGCCTTCGAGGATGGAATCCCTCCGGCGTCCCGGAATAAGCCCCTTGAACCGGGAACCCACCCTTTCGACTCAAAGGCCTTCTTCCATTAAGGATCTGTTGGGGGATCCTCCCGGGTTTGACTTCTGGGAAATGGGCCTTACAATGAAAAAGGAAAACGGTCGCTTATACGGCTTCCATGGAGGCCCGTCGAATTGCTTTCAATGAAATGAAGGAGTGGAATCAATGACCTTTGAAACCAAAGAGCAGGTCCTGGAAAAGATCCTGGCGCAAGAAAAACCCAAGTGCCCCTACTGCGGCGTGGAAATGAGCCTCTGGGAGGTTCCCCCTGTGAATTTCAGCGACGGCCTGGGATGGGGGGTGCCTTATCTGTATATGTGTTTTAATGATGAATGCAGCCTCTACGTGCAGGGATGGGAAAATCTCAAGGAAAACTATGCCCAGAACGCTTCCTATCGATGTGTTTGCTATCCCGGCACCGAGCAGTATGAATGCATGCCCGTGTTCAGCCCCCAGGGCGCCCGGGGGCAGATCATCGATGACCAGGTCCTTGCTGCCCAAGAAGCCCTGAAAAACGCCATTAAGGAAGGTTTTTCAAAACTGGCGGATTGCTATGTGGCAAAGGACATGGTCCCTGTGTTGCAGATGTTGATGGACGCAACGCAACCGGAGCGGGTGCGGGTCAAAGCGGCGGAGATGATGGGGGACTTCGGAGAGCTGGAAGCCCTCGAACCCATGAGAAATCTGAAAGTCGGAAACCCGGTTTTACAAAAGAAAATCACCGAGGCGGTCCGCCATATTCATGAACGCCACTTCACCCGGGAATGCCCCTATTGTGCCGAGGTCATCAAGAAAAGGGCCAAAATCTGCAAACACTGCGGTAAAGACCTCACCGCCGGGCCCTGATCGGTTTGGCACTCCCATGGCCCCGGGCCTTTTTCCCGGAAAAGCAGTGGGGGCTTGAAGCGTTCAACAACACGCTGCGGGAAAGGGGCGCACGGGTGGGCTTCAAGGACCGTCCAAGAGTGCGGTGCCCGTCATTTCCTTGGGGGGTTCGATGCCCATCAATCCCAGGAGGGTGGGGGCGATGTCCGCCAGGATCCCCTCCTTCAATGGAGCGCGCCGGCGTGTGGGATCCACCAGGATACAGGGAACCGGATTGGTGGTGTGGGCGGTGTGGATATGGCCGTTTTCATCGAGCATGACCTCTGCATTCCCGTGATCCGCCGTAATCAGCGCCACGCCCTGCGTCGCCAACACCTCTGAAACAATTTCCCCCACACACCGGTCCACCGTCTCACACGCCGAAACGGCCGCCTTCAAGTTTCCGGTGTGTCCCACCATGTCCATGTTGGCAAAATTCAATACGATGAAATCATAGCGATCCCGGCGGATGCGGGAAAGGACCTCCCGGGTGATCTCCGGGGCGCTCATTTCAGGCTTGAGGTCATAGGTGGGGACCTGCCGGGGAGAAGGGATCAGGCACCGATCCTCCAGAGGGAAGGCCTTTTCCTCGCCCCCATTGAAAAAATAGGTGACATGGGCGTATTTTTCCGTCTCGGCGATTCTCAGCTGCCGGCACCCGAAATCGCTGATGACCTCACCCAGGATCTTTTTCAGATGGACAGGGGGAAAGGCCACCGGAAATGTAAACCGCTCGTCGTAAAGGGTCATGGATACAAATCCGCCCAAGCGCGGCCGGGGATTCCGGGAAAAGGCATCAAAGGATTCCTCGGTCAATGCACGGGTGATCTCGCGGGCACGGTCCGCCCGGAAATTGAAAAAGAAAACGCCGTCTTCGTCTTCGATGGTGGCGGTGGGAGCACCGTTTTTCCCGGTGATGACAATGGGCTGGATGAATTCGTCCGTTTCGCCCCGCAAATAGGCGTTTTGGATCCCTTTCAGGGGGTCTTTTTCAGGGACGCCTTCTCCCCGGGTATAGAGCCGATACGCTCTTTCCACGCGATCCCACCGGTTGTCCCGGTCCATGGCCCAATAGCGGCCGCAAACAGAGGCAATGCGCCCGCATCCGGTTTTTGCCATGTGGGCCGACAGGCGTCTCAGATAGGCGATGCCGGAATCCGGAGGCGTGTCCCGCCCGTCGGTGATGGCGTGGACATGGACCCTTTTCAGCCCTTTCTTTTTGGAAAGCGCCAGGAGCGCCTGCAAGTGCGTGAACTGACTGTGCACCCCGCCATCCGAGACCAGGCCCATGAGATGAAGTTTCGATTCCTTTTGTCTGACCGTGTCCATCAGCCCGTTGATGGTATCGTTTTCAAAAAAGGTGCCGTCCTGGATGGCCATATCGATCCGGAGCAGATCCTGGTAAACAATGCGACCGGCCCCCATGTTCAAATGCCCCACCTCTGAATTTCCCATGATCCCGTCCGGCAACCCCACGGCCCGGCCTGAGCATTGAAGCCGTGTGTGGGGATACGCCTGCATCAGTTGATCCAGATTCGGTGTCCTGGCCAGGGCGATGGCATTGCCCTTTGTTGTCGGGCTCAGGCCCCAGCCGTCTAAGATGATCAAAAGAACCGGTTTTCCGCGATGACTCATGAGGTACCCTCCATCCGGGAACAGTCGATCCGTTTGGCATCGACCCAGAGGCCTTCCAGATCGTAGAATCGACGGACAGGTTCATAAAAGACATGGAGGATCACATCTCCATAGTCCAGGAGGACCCAATGTCCCTCTTTCATGCCTTCGATGCTGAAGGGGCGGATCCCTTGCTTTTTCAAGGCGTCATGCACGTGCTGGGCGATGGCGACAACCTGTCGACTGGAACGGCCTGTGCACAGGATGAAGACATCCGCATAGGAGGTCAGACGGCGAACATCGAGGGCGACGAGGTCTTCGGCCTTTCTTTCCAAAACCGCCCGGACATAGACTTCAATGGAAGGTGTTCCCATGCCGGTCACCCATACAATTTTTTTTCGACAATATAGACCGCCACCGGGTCGGGGACCAGCCCCCGGAGACTCTTGCCGTCTTGAACGCAGCGCCGAATCTGGGTGGACGAAAGGGTCAACAGCTTCTCCTTGAAAAAATGGATCGGTTTCAGCTCAGGATGCTGATAACAGTGAAGCGTCTTGGAGAAACGGTACCCCGGTGACAGGATCGATGTCACATACGCATGGAGAGGGCCGGCGCCCCATGTCTCGTCCACGACGGGCCCCACACCGGGTCGTTCCATTACGATCAAGGCGATCTGCTCCAAAATCTTCCTGAAAGATCTCCATGTGTGCATCTCCATGAACGCATCGTGGCCCATGATCAGATACAGCCGGGTGTTCGCGGGGCTGGCTTCCAGGAAATGCCGCACCGTATCCACGGTGTAAGAAGGCCCCGGTCGCCGGATCTCACAATCGGAAATGGAAAAACCGTCCCTCCCGTTCAGTGCCAGTCGAAGCATGGCCAGGCGATCCCGGGCTGGAGCCACCCGGGTGCCCTCCTTGTGGGGGGGGTGGGATGACGGGATGAAGACGACCTTTTCCAGAGCATGGGCCTTTTTCACCTTTTCTGCGGCCACTAAGTGTCCGGAATGAATCGGGTCAAAGGTCCCGCCGAAAAGCCCCGTCCGGCTCATGATCTTTTATGCGTCCTTTGCTCAAAATCCGTTTGTCGAAAAAAGGCTCATTGGGTTCGAATCTGTCCGTCGCCGAAGACCACAAACTTGGTGGTGGTCAATTCCTCGAGACCCATGGGGCCAAAGGCGTGCAGCTTGGAGGTGCTGATGCCGATTTCGGCACCCAGCCCCAGTTGTCCGCCATCATTGAAACGTGTGGACGCATTGACCAGAACCACCGAAGCATCGACTTCCCGGACAAACCGCCGGGCCCTGCCGTAATCGGAGGTGACGATGGCCTCGGTGTGGCTGGAGCCGTATCGGGTGATGTGGGCAATGGCTTCCTTCATATCGGAAACCACCTTCACGGCCAGGATCAAGTCCAGGTATTCCGCCGGCCAGTCCGCTTCCCGGGCGGCTTTAACCTCCGGCAGAATACGGCGGGTCTTGGGACAGCCCCGGAGTTCCACGCCCGCTTCGGTGAATCGGGCGGCCATTTCAGGCAAGAAGGCATCGGCCGCGGCCTGGTGCACCAGCAGGGTCTCCATGGCATTGCACACGCCGGGCCGCTGGACCTTGGCGTTGAAACAGATCTCCCGGGCCATGCCAAAATCGGCGCCCTCATCCACATAGACGTGGCAGACCCCCTTGTAATGCTTGAGGACCGGAATTTTCGAATTTTGAACCACGAACCGGATGAGTCCCTCCCCGCCCCGGGGAATGATCAGATCCAGGTGTTCTTCCGCCTGCAACATGGCCAAAACCGCCTTCCGGTCCCTGACCGGGATGACCTGGACCGCCGCCCCGGGCAGGCCGGCTTCCTGAAGGGCCTTTGTGATGACGGAGGCTAAGGCCCCATTGGAGTGCTGGGCTTCGGATCCCCCCCTGAGGAGAACCGCATTCCCGGCCTTGATGCACAATGCCGCGGCATCCACGGTGACATTGGGCCTGGATTCGTAAATGATCCCGATCACCCCCAGGGGAATCCGGACCCGGGCCACTTGCAATCCATTGGGCCGTATCCACGTCTTCACCACGGCACCCACAGGATCCTCGAGGGCCGCCACCTCCTTCAAGCCTTTGGCCATGCCTTCGAGGGTCGCCTCCTTGAGGCTCAGCCGGTCGATCATGGCCTTGCTCAAGCCGGCCCTTTCCGCCGCCTCCAGGTCTTTCCGATTCTCCTTTTTAAGGAAGGGAGCCGCTTCTAGGAGTCGATCGGCGAGAAGCATCAAGGCGCGATTCTTGGTTTGGGTGTCCTGTCGCGCCATCTGCACGGAAGCGTCTTTGGCCGCCCGGGCCATTTGCAGAATACGCCTTTCGATATCCATGAGTCACCTCCTGTAGTTGTCCATCCCTTTTGCCTTGGCCATAAAAGGGCCGGCAAGGGCTCAGGACGCCTTCATCCTTTACGGACGGATCAAAGTGCCCCTGGCAAGTGCGCCCCTTTTCCCGGCATCACGTTATGGAATCCTCTGCGGTCAACACCAAATTGTCCCGGTGGATCACCTCGTCATAGGGTTTCTGCCCCAGGCGATCCTTGATCCGGTGGGTCTTTAGTCCCATGATCTTCCGGATGTCCGCGGCAGCGTAATTGACCAATCCTGTTCCCAGTATTTTGTCCTCCAGCGAAAAGGTCACCGGCGCCCCCACCTGGAAATCCCCTTCCACGCCCACAATACCGCTGGGCAAGAGGCTCTTGCCCCTCTTGAGAATGGCCTCGGCCGCCCCCGAATCGATATGAATCCTCCCTTTGGGCTTGAGATTGAAGGCAATCCAGGATTTTCTGCCGGAAAGCTTGTTGCGTTTCGGGAAAAAGAAGGTTCCCGTCGGTTTCCCGGACATCAAGTCCAAGAGGATATTGGGACGATTCCCATTGGCGATCACCATGGGGATGCCGGCCGACGTCAGCTTCTTTGCCGCTTCGATTTTACTCACCATCCCTCCGGTTCCCAAGGATCCCGGCAGGTTTCCGGCCATCTTTTCCACCTCTCTGGTAATGCGCGCCACCACGGGAATCAGCGTGGCATCCGCGTGTTGGGCGGGATTTTTCGTGAAAAGGCCGTCGATGTCGCTGAGGGTGATGAGCATGTCGGCATCCATCATGAGGGTAATCAGAGCGGCCAGATTGTCGTTGTCGCCGAATTGGATCTCCTTCACGGAAACGGTGTCGTTCTCATTGATAATGGGGAGAATCCCCCAGGACAAAAGGGTGTGCAGGGTGTTTCTGGCGTTGAGGTATCGCTTCCGGTTGGAAAGGCCGTCATTGGTCAAAAGAACCTGAGCCACTTTCTTGCGGTATCGTGAAAAGGCTTTCTCGTATTCCATGATCAGACCGGCCTGACCCACAGCCGCCACCGCCTGTCGCTTGGGGAGTTCGTCCGGCCGTTTGGAAAGGCCGACCTTCTTGATCCCCGCGGCCTGGGCACCGGAGGAGACCAGCAACACGTCCCGGTTTTCATCGATAACGCGACTGATTTGACGGCTGATGGACCGCACCGTCTTGAGGTTGAGACCCTGGGGATCCGTCAGGACGCTGCTTCCCACCTTGACCACGATACGCCTGGAATTGGAAAAATATGTCCTTGGATCCGTCATCATGGAAGATTGTTTCGCTGCAATTGGAAAATCCGCTCCTTCAAGGCCTCGATACCCCATCCCGTCTTTGCGGACACGCGGATCGTCGGCGTCGGCCCGACGGCCTTTACAAACGCCTCTGCAAGGGACTCGGCCCCGGGCAGATCCATCTTGTTCAGCACCACCAGTTGTTTCTTCCGTGCCAGGGACGGGTGATAGGAAGCCAGTTCCCCCTTGACCGTCTCATACGGCGCCAGGGGATCGGAAGCATCGAGGGCGGCCGCATCAATCAAATGTACCAGGACCCGGGTCCGTTCGACGTGTCTTAAAAACCGGATCCCCAGACCGCTGCCTTCATGGGCCCCGTCTATGAGGCCGGGAATGTCCGCCACGGTAAAGGGGTCGCCTCGTTTCGGATACACCACGCCCAGGTTTGGGGACAGGGTCGTGAAGGGGTAAGCCGCCACCTTCGGCCTGGCAGAGGAAAGGGCCCCAATGAGTGTGGACTTTCCGGCATTGGGCAACCCCACGATCCCCACATCGGCGATGAGTTTCAACTCCAGGTGCAGGGTCCGGTACTGGCCGGGCTCCCCGGGTTGGGCGAATTTGGGGCTTCGGCGGGTGCTGGTCTTGAAGCGGGCGTTTCCTCTTCCGCCCCGCCCCCCCTTGGCAACGACAATCCTGTCTCCCACCTTGACCAGGTCTTTGAAGATCCGGCCGGAATCGAGATCTTTGACCACGGTGCCTGGGGGCACCGGTAGGATCAAGTCGAGGCCGTCCTTGCCGGTTCGGTTGTTCCCGGCGCCGCTTTGGCCGTCCGGGGCCTTGAAGTGGGTTTTATGGCGGAAATGATAGAG
>JALVQN010000205.1 GCA_027025555.1 Desulfobacterales bacterium | reverse complement strand
GATCCGGGGAGCCCTCCATGATGGACCAGGCATTTAGGACGAATTTCCAGGAAGTCACGATGACCATGACGCAGCCGGGGATGAGAAAGACGAGGACGCCGAAAAGGTTCACCCAGGCCCTTGTGCGAGCGTTGAATCGTTGATAGAGGATGTCCACGCGCACATGCCCGTCATGAAGGAGGGTATATCCGGCACCGATGAGGAAAATAAATGCAAAAAGATGCCATTCCATCTCCTGGGTGAAGACGAAACTCGTGTTGAACATATAGCGCATCACCACATCCACGAAGACGATCAACACCAGACCCAGTGTGACCCAGGCCACGCCCTTGCCCACCCACTGGTTCAGGGTGTCGATGAATCGGGAAACGGTTTTCAGCGCTCTCATCAGCGTTTCTTTTTTGATCGGGATCCATGTCCCGGGGTTGAGTGAATATGAACCCTTATCTATAGATGAAATACGTGAAGGCGTCAAGACGATTCCTGGGGGTGCGCCCACCGTCGATTTTTGGATTCTTTTACCTGTATTTTACGGTAATCCTTGATCCCTAGGCGACATTGGGATAGAGAAAGGCTTTTCGACAAGACGGATGCCGCCTCCATGGGGGAACACCTTAAACGAGGGCGTTGAATAAATGGCAAAGAGTCTCTATTGGGCGGACAGCTATGTGGAAAAGCGGCGGTCGGGCCGGGACGCCGTCCGGATGATCCGGCCGGGGCAGCGCGTGTTTATCTCCTCTTCCTGCGGGGAGCCGCAGCACTTGGTGCGCCTTGTTGCCGAAGAATCCCCCCGCTTTCCGGACATCGAGATCGTGAGGCTCTTCTGCATGGAGAGCGTTCCCTTCACCCTGATTGCCGCCAAAAACCAGGGGCAGGGCATGAACATCCGCTCCTTCTACCTGGGATCTGCCAAAGCCAAAGGGATCAGGCGGAACAAGCGGTTTATCACGCCCATCAACCTTTCCGCCATCCCCACGCTTTTCAAGACGCGGCGGATGCCCATCCATGTGGCCTTGATCCAGACCACCCCCCCGGATGATTTCGGGTGGATGAGCCTCGGGGTTTCCGTGGACATCTCCCTGGCGGCGGCCACCTCCGCCGATCTCGTCATCGCCCAAGTCAACTCCAAGATGCCCCGGGTTTTGGGGAGGAGTTTTCTCCATGTCAACGACGTGGATGTGATCGTGGAATACGATGAACCCCTCCTGACCCTGGGGCCCTCGCCCGAACTCGAAACCGCCAACATCATCGGAAAGCAGGTGGCCCGGCTCGTGGACGACGGATCCACCATCCATGTGAGCCTCGGCGCCACCCACCAGGCCACCCTCCTGGCCCTTTCCCAAAAAAACGATCTCGGGGTGCATTCCCAGCATATCACCGACGACATTTTGCACCTGTTTTCCATTGGGGTCATCACCAATCAGAAGAAGGGGTTCAACGAGGGAAAACTGGTGGCCAGCGCCGCTTTGGGATCCGAGAACCTCTACGAATTTTTAAACGACAACCCGGCCATTGAATTTCATCCTTCCGATTATGTCAACGATCCGGCCGTCATCGCCCGGCATCGTAAGATGGTCTCCATGCAGGTGGTCATGGCCATGGACCTCACGGGGCAGGTGGCCGTGGACGCCCTTCCCCACAACCATTTTTCAGGCGTTTACGGCATGCTCGACTTCGTGCGGGGCTCGGCCCGTTCCCGGGGCGGAAAATCGATCCTCATGCTCACCTCCACCTCGAAAGACGGGAAGAAGAGCCGCATCGTTCCGTCTCTTTCCGACACGGCGGTGGTCATTCCCCGGGGAGATGTCCAGTATGTCATCACCGAGTACGGAGCGGTCAATCTGTTCGGAAAGAGCCTCCAGGAAAGGGCGCTGGCCATGATCAGCGTCGCCCATCCCGACTTCAGGGATGAACTCTTTTTCAAGGCGAAGGAGATGGGGCTTCTGGATGCCGGGAGGAAACGCCCCGACTTTACCCGGGGCGTCTATCCCCTGAATCTCGAGGAAACCATTGTCATTGACAACGAAAAGGTCGTCATCCGCCCTGCCAAGCCGGTGGACGAAAGACGCATCCAGGAGCACTTTTACTCTCTGGAAAAAGACGATGTGGTGTTGCGGTTTTTCTATGAGAAATCGGCCTTCATGCGGGATGAAATCGAAGGCCTGTCCCAGGTCGACTACGTCAATGAGCTGACCATGGTGGCTGTGGTGGGCGAGTTCGGTTTCGGGAGGGTCGTCGGCATCGGCGAATATCTTCTGGATCCGGCCCAAAACATGGCGGAGGTGGCCTTTTCCGTCAGCAAGGAGTTCCAGGGAAAGGGCCTGGGAAAGATCCTGATGTCCAAACTGGCCGAGGCGGCCCGGGAAAACGGGATTGCCGGATTTATCGCCTATACCGCCCCGCAAAATCGGGGCATGATCAATTTGTTTAAAACATTGCCGTATAAGGTCCAGACCACTTTCGACGGTGACGTCCTGATCTTGACCTGCCGGTTCGACGAACCCAAATGAACCCGGTCCAAGGGCCGGGGTGCCATCAACAAGGAGCGTAGGCAAATCATGCACAAGATCCTCTTTATCCCCCATGAAAAAGAGATTGAAGTTCAAGAGGGAGAAAACCTCCTCCGGGCGGCCATGGAGGCCGGGGTCCATATCAACGCCTCCTGCGGCGGGGCCGGAGTCTGCGGGAAGTGTCGGGTCCTCGTGGAACAGGGGACGGTGGAGGGAGGGATCTCCGAAAAGCTGAGCAAAGAAGACGTGGCCCAGGGCTTTCGCCAGGCGTGTCTGGCCACCGTCAAAAGCGATTTGGTCATCCGGGTTCCGGTGGAGTCCGCCATCGATGTCAGCGTGCTCAACAAACAGAGTCTCCCCCGTAAAACCGCCCGCATCCAGGAGATGAACCTGGAGGAACTCAAGGAAAGGGGGCTTTTCGTCCC
>JALVQN010000204.1 GCA_027025555.1 Desulfobacterales bacterium | reverse complement strand
GAATGTAACCGCCCCATCCCCGTCGACGCACGGTTTTGCCCCTTTTGCGGCCACCAGCAGGTGGTTTTCGAAAAGTGCAAAAGCTGCGGGAAGAATTTGAGCCCCAATGCCAAGTTCTGTCCCCGGTGCGGAGAGAAGGTGGAGACTCCCCTGAAAGGCAAGGTATGCCCCCAGTGCAAGGCGGAAAACCTGCCCGAATCGGTCTTCTGCAACCAATGCGGTGAGAAGCTATAACCTTTCCATAGAGCACCAGTGCCCCCAGTGCGGGGCCCCGGCAACCTTGGAGGAGACGGACCGTCTCTTTTCCTGTGCCTATTGCCGGGTCCGATCGTACCTGGGGGTTCGGGATTTTTTCCGCTACCGGATTCCGGAAAAGGTTCCCGAGGCGGCCCCCTTATTCTTCATTCCCTACTGGCGTTTCAAAGGCATGCTGTTTTCCCCCGGCCTCGAAGGGATCCAGCATCGTTTCCTCGACGTGAGCGCCCCGGCCGTGGCGTTACCGGGCATTCCCCCGTCCCTCGGGTTCCGGAGCCAGGCCCTGAAACTCCACTTTGTCTCTCCGGATGCCCGGGGACACTTTGTGAGACCCCAGCGAACCCTGGACGAAGCCGTGGAAAGGTTGCTCCGGCCCCGAAGGCGGGGACCGGAAAAACCGGTGTCCCCCCACTTTCGTATCGGGGAAACCGTCAGCCTCATCTATGCCCCCTTTTACTACAAGAAAGGGTTGTTCGACGGTGTCCTGAACCGTCCGGTGCCGGGGCGTTTGCCGGATGCCTTCGAGCCCGCCGCGCTTCCAGGGGGCCGGCCGAGGTGGCGGATACGGTTTCTGGCGTGTTTATGTCCCGTGTGCGGCTGGGATATGACCGGACAGCGGGATTCCCTGGTGCTGCACTGTGACAATTGCAGCGCTGCATGGAAAGCGGCGGCGAACGGCTTCAAGCGTCTGAGGGTGGAACACTTCCCCGGTGCGCCGGACGATACCCTGTTTCTTCCTTTCTGGCGGATCCGGGCGGACGTGGAAGGCATGCGCCTGGACTCCTACCAGGACCTGGTGCGGACGGCCAATCTGCCCAAGGCCGTTCAGAAAGGCTTAGAAACCCTCCCGGTCTTTTTCTGGACGCCTGCATTCAAGATCCGACCGGCCCGTTTCCTGCGCCTGACGGCTCAGCTCACCCTCACGGCACCCTTTGATGCCACCGTTGCCCGGGTTCCCAAAGGAAGGCTCCATGCCGTGACCTTGCCCGTCAAGGAAGCGGTGGAAGCCTTGATGCCCGCCCTCACGACATTCGTGAAACCCCGAAAGGCCTTTTTGGAACGTCTCGACCGGATTCGGATCCGGCCCATAAGCTTCAGCCTGGTGTACTTTCCCTTCACGGAAAGCCCCCATGAATGGATCCAGCGTCGATTCAATATCGTCATCAACAAAAGCGCACTGAGGCTTGCCGGAAATCTTTAGGACGCCGCCCGCGAGGACCGGGCAAGGACCTGGGGCCGTTTTTCCCCTATGCCGAAAAGAACCGGCATTTTTAAAATGAACAAAAAAAGATCGGAGACAGGACATGCCCTTTGACCCGGAAAAAGACAAAGAACTCAAGCGATGGACCTGTGAAGAGACGGGTCTTGTGGTCACCATCAACCAGTACGCCGATTCCCAGCCCAAGGTGCAGATCGGACCCCGTGTCTATTTGCGCAAGGACGGAACCCCTTCCCAGAGAAAGGCGGGGAGGCTTTCCATTGAGGATCTCCTGTGGTTTTATGATATCATCGACGAGGTGAAGGAGACGTTGATGCGTTTGGTCCAACCCCAATGAAGCATCTCGAAGAAAGGCGACAGGTACCGGAAAGCGCGGCCGACCAGGATTCCCCCATCGTCCGCCCCAAAGCCCCGAAAAGAGCGCCTGAAGGCGGCCCGGTGGGGGTGATGGTGGGGAGCCTGTCCGACCTTTCCGCCTTGCTCAACGGCATGGAGGTGGACCCGGATTCGGCCTTTCCCCTGTTTTTAAGCCGGCTTTACGGCGTTCGGGACCTGGGTCCCGGAGTGTACCTGGTGGGTCCTCTGGTGGGGGCCCCCTATGCCGCCATGATCCTGGAGACCCTGATTGCCATGGGGGTGCACCGGGTGCTCTTTTACGGCTGGTGCGGGGCGGTCTCCCGGGCTGTCCATATCGGGGACGTGGTCCTTCCCACCGAGGCCGTCATCGACGAGGGGACGTCCGGGCATTACCTGTACGAGGAAAAGACCGGCGAGCACTTTTCAAAAAAAGTACACCCTTCACGGGCCGTTCAGGATGTGCTCCGTAAAGAAATGACACGCCGGGGCTTTTCCTTCCAGGAAGGGCCCATCTGGACGACGGATGCCGTTTTCCGGGAAACAAAAGAAAAAACGGCCCGCCATCAGGCCGAGGGTGTGTTGGCCGTGGACATGGAGGCCTCGGCCCTTTTTTCCGTGGGCCGGTTCCATGGCGCCCAAGTGGGGAGCCTCCTGGTGGTTTCCGATGAAATAGCTTCGTTCACCTGGAAGCCGGGATTCAGGACGGAGCCCTTCCGGTCTGCGCGACACCGCACAGGCGAGGTGATTCAAAGCGTATGCCAAAGACTCTGACGCCGGAAATTGCCGCCCGTGCCGAGATGCTCCGAAAGGAACTCCATCGGCACAATTATCGATACTATGTCCTGAACGATCCGGAAATCTCGGATGCCCAGTACGACCGCCTGATGCAGGAACTCATGGCACTGGAGGCAACCTATCCGGAGCTGCGTCGCATCGATTCGCCCACCCAGCGGGTGGGGGCCCCGCCCCTGGAAGCGTTCAAGACGGTGGAGCGGTCCGTGCCCATGCTCAGCCTGGACAACGCCTTTCATCCGGACGAGGTTCTCCAATTTCACGAGCGGGTCCTCAAATTTCTCCAGACCGAAGAAACGATCCTTTACACGGCGGAACCCAAGATGGACGGGGTGGCGGTGGAGCTTGTCTATGAGGAGGGAACATTGACCCTGGCCTCGACCCGGGGCGACGGGTATCGAGGGGAAGAGATCACGGCCAATATCCGAACCATCCGGAGTGTTCCGTTGGTCCTTGAAAGGAGTCGGGAGCGTGCCACCCCCTCTTACCTGGAGGTGCGAGGTGAAGTCTTCATGGAGATTTCGCAATTTAAAAGGCTCAATGCCACGCGGCTCCAAAAGGGGCAGCCGCCCTTTGCCAATCCCCGGAATGCGGCGGCCGGATCCCTCCGACAGCTCGATTCCCGGATCACGGCCACGCGGCCCTTGGATGTCTTTTTTTACGGGACCGGGAACATGACGGGCGTTTCCTTCGCGTCCCACTGGGAGACATTGACACAGCTGCAGGCGTGGGGGCTGAAGATCAATCCCCATATCCGGCCCCGGATTTCCATCGAAGCCGTCCTCGACTTTTATGAAGCCCTTGAAAGCAAGCGTCACGAACTTCCCTATGAGATCGACGGTATCGTGGTGAAAGTGGACCGTATCGATTTTCAGCAGCGCCTCGGCTCCAAAGCCCGGAGCCCCCGATGGGCCGTGGCATGGAAGTTTCCGGCGATCCAGGAGACCACCCTGTTGGAGAACATCGAGGTCCGGGTGGGTCGGACCGGTGTCTTGACGCCTGTGGCGTGCCTCAAACCGGTGTCCGTGGGCGGGGTCACGGTGAGCCGGGCGACCCTGCACAATGAAGACGAGATCCGCAAAAAAGACATCCGCATCGGGGACACGGTCCTGGTGCAGCGTGCCGGTGACGTGATTCCCGAGGTGGTTCAGGTGATCTTGTCGAAGCGACCACCCGATGCCCGGCCTTTCGAGATGCCCAGGGTGTGCCCGGTCTGTAAGGAGCCTGTGGTACGGCTTGAAGGGGAATCCGCCCTTCGATGCGTCAACGCGGCCTGCCCGGCACAAGTCAAAGCCGCCATCCGGCATTTTGCTTCAAAGGCCGCTTTCGATATCGACGGATTGGGGGAGAAGCTGGTGGCGCAACTGGTGGACAAGGGATATGTCCGCTCCTGGGCCGATCTCTTCTTCCTTGAAAAAAAGGACCTGCTGGCCCTTGATCGCATGGGTGAAAAATCGGCTGACAACCTGATCCGGGCCATTAAGGAAAGTAAAAGCGTTCCTTTGAATCGGTTCATCCATGCATTGGGGATCCCTCATGTTGGAGAATCAGTTGCTTTGATTTTGGCGAAAAAGTATCCGTCAGTGGATGATTTCATGAACTTTGATGAAGAGATCTTCTTGAAAAAGGACGAATTGTCCGAAGATGAAAGAAAAGCGCTGAAAGGCATCGGCCCCGTCATCGCCGAAAGCGTCCGCGCCTTTTTAGACAACCCAAAAAACAGAGAAGCCATCGTTCGCATGCTGGAAGGGGGAGTGACGCCGACGAGGCTGGAAGATGGCGCAAGCAGGGAAGGGGCCTTCAAAGATAAAACCGTGGTTCTCACCGGAACCCTGGAGCGGATGACCCGGGATGAGGCCAAGGCCTCCATCGAGAGGGAGGGGGGAAAGGTCGTCCGGACAGTGACAAAGAGAACCGATTGTCTCGTGGCAGGCCGAGATCCGGGATCCAAGCTCCACCGGGCCCGGGAACTGGGGATTCCGGTCATCGGCGAGGACGCGTTTTACCGCATGCTTGAGGACAAAAGGGGGGATCCTGATTGATGGGGATAAAACCGAAAAGAAAGATGCAGGAGGCATGATGGAAGAGAATGTGCGGGCACATGCTGTCATCAACGGCCGCGTTCAGGGGGTCTTTTTCCGCATGGAAACCCGCAAAGCGGCCCTTCGTCATCACGTGTACGGATGGGTGAAGAACAACCCCGACGGTACGGTGGAGGCGGTTTTTGAAGGGAAGAGGCCCCACGTGGAGGCCATCTTGTCGTGGTGTGAACACGGTCCTTCCCATGCGCGGGTGGACCGGGTGGATGTGAAATGGGAACCCTATTCCGGAAAATATCTGCAGTTCGACATCCGATATTAAAAAAAGACGGCCGATCCTAAGTAGAGTCCATCAGCCGTCTTTTGTTGAATTGGGATGTCGGTGAGGCGCCTTACACAGCTTCTTTGAGTTTCTTGCCGGGTTTGAACTTGACAACATTCGTGGCTTTGATCTTGATGGGTTCTCCGGTTTGCGGGTTTCTCCCTTTTCGGGCTTTGCGTCGGGTTTTGTAGAAGGTCCCGAAGCCGACCAGCGTTACTCTCCCGCCCTTCTTTTTGAGTGCTTTCGTGACGGTGGTCACGAAAGAGTCCAGGGCCGCCGCGGCGGCAGTCTTGGAAACGCCCGCATCCTTTGCCATCTGTTCCACCAGCTGTGCCTTTGTCATAGTCTTTCCCCCCTTTTTGTGATTGAATGTTCACGCCAGCCGAAATCTTTTTTGAGCATTAGCCAAGCATTTTAGCAATGTCAAACAATTTATGCATATTTTGCAAAAAAATTTTTATCAGGGTCAAATGAAGGCCCGTCGTTTATGCATTTAAAGGATGGACGCCGTGAAGATTCATTGAATCTGGGCATCGGCGCAGCAGGATGCTTCATTAAAATGATGAAAAGGGGAAAGGACCCGTCTCAAAGGGCTTAAAAGAGTGCGTCCACAAAAAGGTCCGGGTCAAAATCCTGGAGGTCGTCGATGGCTTCTCCGACGCCGATATACTTCAAAGGAATCTGCAACGCGCTGCAGATGCTGACGGCGATGCCGCCCTTGGCCGTGCCGTCCAGTTTCGTGAGCGCGATTCCCGTGATCTCGATGGCCTCATGGAACAGGGCGGCCTGTGAAACCGCGTTTTGGCCTGTGGTGGCATCCAGGACCAAAAGGGTTTCGTGGGGGCTCCCCGGTAGCCGCTTGGCAATGGTGCGCCGGATTTTTTTCAGCTCTTCCATGAGATTGACCTTGGTATGGAGGCGTCCGGCGGTGTCGATGAGCACCGTGTCCACGGTTCTGGCCAGGGCCGCTTCCACGGCGTCATAGGCCACGGCGGCTGGGTCCGATCGTTCTTTGTGCTTGACGATCTCTGCGCCGGCCCTCCGGGCCCAGACCTCCAGCTGTTCGATGGCGGCCGCCCGGAAGGTATCTGCGGCTGCAATCAAGACCGACTTCCCTTTGGCTTTTTCTTTTGAGGCGATTTTTGCAATGGTGGTGGTTTTTCCCACCCCGTTGACCCCCACCACCAGGATGACATGGGGGGACCCTGAGGGCTCCGGCGCCTTTGTGCCGGCGGTCTTCAGGATGGCGCGCAACTCTTCCTTGAGGAGGCGTTTCAGGTCTTGGGCGCTGGTGAGACGATCCACCTTGTCGGTGATGTGCTCAATGACCGTGGTGGCGGTTCTTACGCCGATATCGGCGGTGATGAGAAGCTCTTCCAGGTGCTCCAGATCCGATGCCTCGATCCTCTTCTTTCCGGTAAAGAGTGCATCGATATCCGTGGTGAGGATTTCCCGGGTTTTCGTCAACCCTTTCTTGAGGCGTTGAAAAAGCCCTTTGGAGGGAGCCTGTTCCGGTGACGGGGTCTCCTTGGTTTCAGGCGGGGCGGGCTTTTCCACATTTTTCCCGGATGCCTTTTTTTTACCGAACCAGCTGGGGGACATGATCCATCCTTAAAGGGGTATTTTTAAGACGATACCTTCCGGAGATCCACGGAAACCACCTTGGAGATGCCCTTTTGTTCCATGGTGATCCCGAAGAGGGAGTCGGCAAACTCCATGCTTTTTTTGTTGTGGGTGATCATGATGACCTGGGACTTTTCCCCGATGATCTTGAGAAGATTGTTGAAGCGATGGATGTTGGCCTCATCCAGGGGCGCGTCGATCTCGTCCATGAGGCAAAAGGCGGCGGGTTTGAGCAAAAAGATGGAAAAGATCAGGGCAATGGCCGAAAGCGCCTTTTCGCCACCGGAAAGAAGGCTCATGCGCGTGACCCGTTTTCCGGGGGGGTGAATCATGAATTCCACGCCGGTCTCCAGGACATCGTCCGGCTGGGTCATCACCAGTTTTGCCGTGCCGCCTTCGAAGAGACGGGGAAAGACTTCTTTGAGTTTTTCGTTGACGGCGTTGAACGTGGCAAGGAAGCGGTCCCGCGTGATCCGGTTGATCTTTTTGATCACCTTGTGCAGGTCCTCCACCGCCTTGGTCAGGTCGTCCTTTTGCCCGGTCAAAAATTCATATCGCAACTGGAGCGCCTCGTATTCCTTCAGGGCGCCCATGTTGACGTCTCCGATCCGCTCAATGCGCTTTTTCAGGCCTGACCGTTCTTCCATCAAATCTTCCACAGACGCCGCCGTTTTTCCCCGGGCGTCTTTTTCAACGCCGGCTTTTTCCGCCCGGATTTCAGCCACAAGCATTTCAAAGGGACTCTGGTAGCGCTCCTGAATCTGATGCACCACGGTATCCCTTTTGATCTGATATTCACTCAGTTCCATCGCCAGCATGCGGATCTTTTCCGTGAGGGATTCCCGCTCTTTTTGAATGCGCGCCATGAGGCCTTCGTTTTCCCTGAGCCGCTCCTCGATGGCGCTGTACTCGGCTTCCCTTTTTTCAACCAATGCTTCGATGTTCCGGACATCCTCATGGGCGGCTTTAAGGGTCTTTTCCCACCGGGCCTTTGCCTGGTGAAGCCGGGCGATCTGTTCGGCTTTGTCCTGAATCTGGGCCGCCAGATCCTTGAGGCGCCGGCATCCTTCTTCGTGGAATGTCTTGAGGCGCCCAAGCGTCTGCACGCTGCTTTCCCGTTTCGCAAAAAGGGCCGTGAGGGTCAGCTTGAGATCCACCACTTCCTGGTTCATGCGCTCCAGTGCCGCCGAATGGCGCCGGACCCGATCCGCTGCTTCATCGCATTGTCGCCGGGATTGTCTTAAGGCTTCCTCCAGGTCATGGAGCTCTTTTTCAAATCGCGCCATCTCTGCATCGATGTCTTCGGTTTCCCCCAGGACCCGGTCTTCTTCCAAGTCGAGAATTTCCAGGTGCCGCCGGGCATGCTTGAGGTCTTCGGTGAGGGCGTAGTGTGCCTTTTCCGTTTCCACCTGCTTTTTCGACAGTGCGGCCCGGGATTCAATCTGCTGTTGGAGCAGGGTTTCGACTTCCCGGACCCGGGATTCCGCAGCCTTGAGGGCTTCTTGGGCCGATTGCAGACGGCCTTCGAGGCTGGAAAGTTCCCGGGCAAGGGACTTGAGTGCGTGCTTTTTGGAGAGGATACCGGCCAGCTGTTCTTTTGAACCGCCCACCAGGATCCCCTGGGGCGTGACGAGGTCCCCCTCTTTGGTGACGAGGGTCGCTTCCTTGCCGTTTTGATTCCAGATCCCGAGGGCTTCGGAAAGGGATTCCGTCACCAGGATGTTTCCCAACAGGGCCTCGGCCACCGCCTCGTATTTTTCTTCAACCGAGACATGGGAAAGGAGACGCCGGGGGTCGCGGGCGGCAACAGCGTCTCTTCCTGCCTTGGGCTTGATCGCATCCACAGGGATGATACCGCTTCTTCCGATGCCCGTGGTTTTCAAATGGCCGATGAGGGCTTCCCCGGCTTCCTGGCTTTCCACCAGCACGTACTGGAGGGCGTCTCCCAGGGCGGCTTCCACCGCGGTTTCAAAGGAGGGTTCGGGTTCGAAGACATCCGCTGAAAGGCCCAGGATGCCCTTTACGGCGGCAGGGGCCCGGCTGTCGGCGGAAGCCGTATCCCGCGCCTTCAAAAGGCGTTGCACCCCGTCCTTGTACCATTCATAGTTTTCTTCCATCTTTTTCAGGGCGTTGAACCGGGATCGGACTTCATTCCGCTCCATTTCCAGGGTCTGGGTCTCTTTGACCCGGCGGGTGAGGCGTTCCTGTCTTTCATTCAAAGAGGCCCGAAGTTGATCGATGCCCTCTGAGAGTTTTTGAATGTCGGCGGTGATGGCCTCCAGCGTCTTGTGAGTCCGGCCTCTTTTGTCGGCAAGCG
>JALVQN010000203.1 GCA_027025555.1 Desulfobacterales bacterium | reverse complement strand
ACCTTTTCCACGGAGATCTTTTTTAAATTCTTTGGAAGCTTTCTTCCTGAAGGCAGCATCGCCGGCCTCAATTACGGCCTTCGGGTGATGCTGATTCTCGTGGGCGTCTTCGGGCAGGCCGTGGGCGTGGCCTCCTTTCCGTTCATGGCCCGTCTGGCCGTGGAAGGCAGGCTCGGGGAGATGAACCGCCTCATGGATCGCACCCTCCGGCATCTTTCCCTGGTGATCCCGATATCTGTTTTGTGCATGGTCTTGCGCCACGAGATCGTGCTTCTCCTGTTCCAGCGCGGCCGCTTCGACGAGGGCGCCGCCCGGATCACCTCCCAGGCCCTGTTGTACTTTTTGCCCGGCGCCTTTGCCTTCGCCGCCCAGACCATTGTGGTCCGGGCCTACTATGCGGTTCAAAACACCCTCTTTCCCGCCCTTTTCGGCACCCTGGCGGTGGTTTTGAGCCTCCCCTTCTACTGGGTGGGGATGCGCTTCATGGGCCCCAGCGGTGTGGCCCTGGCCGTCTCTGTTTCGGCCGTCTTGCAGGTGGGCCTTCTGTACCACATCTGGAATGCGCGCCGGAGGGATCGGGAGTACCGCCGGGTCTACGGGGCGTACGGGCGAATGGTAGGATGGGGCCTCGGCCTGGGCGTCCTTTTTGAGGCCCTGAAAAGATATCTTGTGCCCTCGATCACCCCGCTTCCCATGCTCCAGGCCGCCTGGACTTGCCTGGTGGTCGGATCGATTTTTTTGGCCGTGCTCTTTTTGTTCGGCCGCCGCTTCAAGGTTCCGGAAATCGAAAGTTTTTTGGCCTTGAGGAAAAAGGGTGTAAAAAGTGGAAAAAACGGGGAAAAAGGATTGTAATATCCCCTTTCTTTTCCTATATAGGCCCCGACGGTTTGGATGTAAAACCACCGGAGGGCATCTGCCGAAATCCGCCCGGCCCTTTGGACGGATTCGACATGGCGGCATCCGGAGGGGGCTTCAGGAGGCTTATCCCTCAAGGGGCGTATTGGAAGGCTGATCTTGTAAGACAGCATGTTTCAGGAGGACGGGGGCTGTGGATACGATCATACCCAAGAAAATGTTTTTTACCAGGGGGGTGGGGTATCATCGCAATAAACTGCAGAGCTTCGAGCTGGCCCTCCGGGATGCGGGTATCGAAATATGCAACATCGTAACGATCTCCAGCATTTTTCCGCCCAAATGCAGGATCATCTCAAAAAAAGAAGGGCTCAAGAGTTTGGTGCCGGGACAGATCACCTTCGTGGTGCTGGCCAAGGAAAGCACCAATGAGCCCAGCCGGCTGGTCTCGGCTGCGGTGGGTCTGGCCCAACCGGTGGATGGAACGCAATACGGGTATATCTCCGAACATCACGCTTACGGACTCAAGACCCGTCAGGCCAAGGATTTTGCAGAGGACCTGGCGGCCACCATGCTGGCCTCCACCTTGGGCATCGAGCTGGATATCGACAAGGCCTGGGACGAACGGAAGCAGCTTTATATTGCGGATAAAAAGCGTCAGTTCACCAGCCGGAGCATCGCCCAGAGCGCCCACGGCCACAAGGAAGGCCTTTGGACCACGGTGGTGGCCTGCGCCGTGATGCTGGCGGACTGACGGGAAAGGGCAAGCCATGCCCCGATCCCTCTTCGAGAAGGCGCCGGATATTGTGCCCCAACGCATAGAGCCCGGTGTGTCAATTCCCCGGTTGTTGGAGATCATGGGGGGCACCTGCTTCGAGGCCCGGAACGTCCACCGGGCGGCGCGGCTTTTTCAAACCATGATTGATCAAGGGGACACGCTCTGGCTGGGGATTGCCGGCGCGGGCATCGCCGGGGGAATGGGCGGGATGGTGAGTTCCCTCATTGAGGCCGGGTTTGTGGACGTGATCTGTTCCACCGGTGCCCAGGTCTATCATGATCTGCACTTTGCCTTCGATCTCCCGGTGAAAGCCATCTCCCCCCACTGGGACGACGACCGGCTCAGAAAACAGGGCGACACCCGGATCTATGATATCGGTATCCGGGAAAAAGAGACCCTGGAAGCCCAGGATGCGTTGATCCGACGGTTTGTCAAAGAGACCCATGAATCCCTTTCCCTTCAGGGGCTTTCCAGCTGGGAGTTCAACTTCCAGTTGGGCCTCTGGACAGCGGCCAACGCCCCGTACCCGGAGCGCAGCTTCACGGCTGTCGCTGCCCGCCTGGAAGTGCCCCTCTTCTGGGACTCCCTTTCCAATCACTCCATTGCCATGAATCTGGTGTGCACAGATCAGGAAGGGTTCCCCGTTCACTTGTCCGCCCAGAAGGACCTCCTCCATGCCGCGGCCATTGCCCATGCTTCCAGGCGGACCGGGTTTTTGGAACTGGGGGGCGGCGGTCCCAAGAATTTCATCCAGCAGACCGGACCCTTTCTCAGCCAGATTTTGGGCGTTGCCTACGAAGGGGCCCATCGCGGAATCCAGGTCGGCACGGCCGTGGAGCGCGAGGGGAGCCTCTCCGGGTGCACCTTCGGTGAAGCGGTGACCTGGGGCAAATACCGCCGGTGCGATGAAAAGCAATTGGTGCAAGTCTGGGGGGAATACAGCGTGATCTTTCCGATCCTTGCGGCCCATGTCCTGGAGACGTGTCGGCCGCGGCCGCCGGGGCGGTGGGTTGCGCGCCTTCCGGAAAGTGTCGAGGAACTCAACCGCGCATGGTGAACCCCCACCCCACGCCGTTTTTATCCCCGCCCCCGGGCTTAAGGGACCTGGAACGGGCTCGAGTGGTGATCGTGCCCGTCCCCTACGAAGGGGGGATTTCTTACGGCGCCGGGACGTCGGGGGCGCCCCGGGCCATCCTGGAGGCTTCCGGCCAGCTCGAGTTCTATGACGAGGTCCTGGGCGCCGAACCCGTTCAAGTGGGCATTGCCACGGTTGAGGCCCCTCCGGTTCCTTCTGACCCCAAAGGGATGCTCCGAAAGGTCTTTGCCGTTGTGACGCATCTCTTGGAAAGGGACAAATTCGTCGGGGTGATGGGCGGCGACCATTCCATCACCAGCGGCACGGTGAGAGCCTTCAAAAAGAGATATCCCGATTTGGGCGTGATCCAGCTGGACGCCCATGCCGACCTCCGGGAGACTTACAGGGGAAGCCCCTTCAGCCATGCCTGTGCCATGGCCCGCATCCGGGAAATGACACCTTCCACCTTCCAGGTGGGGATCCGCAGCCTGTCGGCCGACGAGGCCCGGCGGGTGCACCGGGAAAACCTGGCGCTTTGCACCATGGAGCAATGGCGAAGCGGCGCCTTCGATTGGAAGGGCGCCCTGGCCGGTCTCCCCGAAAAGGTGTTCGTCACCGTGGATGTGGATGTCCTGGACTGGAGCGTGGTTTCCGGCACCGGGACCCCGGAACCCGGAGGGTTCTTGTGGGATGAGGCCCTTTTCCTCTTGAAATCGATTTTTGACGCCAAGGAGGTGGTGGGCTTCGACGTGGTGGAGCTGTCCTGCCGGCCAGGCGACCTGAACAGCCCTTTTGCCGTCGCCAAGCTCATCTACAAGATGATCGGGTTCAAGTTCGCCCGGCAACTCAGCCGAACCGTTTAGCGTCTTTCAACGCTTGTCCGGCCGAACGCGCCGGGCCCCTGCCGCGCCGCCAGGTGTGCGGCGATATCCCGCATGCGGGCCACGTGGTCTTTGTATCGCCCGTGGGCTTCTTCGAGGCCGATTCGTTTGAAGCGGAAGGTGTCTCCGGGGGTGGCCTGGGCCACCTTGCCAAGGTCCGTGGTGATGACGGTGCCGATCTTGGCATACCCGCCCACGGTTTGTTCCACCAAGAGGATGATGGGCTGTCGATCCGCAGGGATCTGGATGCCGCCGGGCATGGTGGGTTCGGAGATGATGCTGGGGGGCATTCCCTCCTTGATGAGAAGGGGCGGCCCCTGGAGCCGATAGCCCATGCGATCCGCCTTGGGGGTTACCATGTAGGAAGATTCAAAAAGCACGGTCAAGGCTTCGTCAAAGAAGTCGTCCTGTGGGCCCGGAATGACCGACAGCACGATTTCACAAGGGTGCCTGGGGATCCACCGGCCGGGAAGTGTCAGTCTCCGTTTGACGGGCGGTTGGGGGTCCCTTTTCAGGATGTCTCCCTCCTTCAGGATCCGGCCCCGGTATCCTCCCAAGGCCCCGCCCACGTAAGTGGAGCGGCTTCCCATCACCACCGGCACATGGATGCCGCCGCTGACGGCAAGATACCCCCGGCAGCCGCTTTTGGCTTGTCCGATGTTGACCGTGTCGCCCTCCCTGACCCGGACGGTTTCCCACTGGGGCGCCGGCTTTCCGTTGACGGAAAAGTCCATTTCCGCACCGCATAAAGCGATATCGAAGACGCCCAGGACCCGGAGCCGGGGGCCCAGGATGGTGCATTCCAGGCCGGCTGCACCCGGCGCGTTTCCCACCAAAAGATTGGCCGCTTTCAGGGAAAAAGCATCCAATGCGCCGGAGATGGGAACCCCCATGTCCTGGAAACCGAAGCGGCCTTCGTCTTGAACCGTGGTGTACGGCCCGGGGGTGACCACTAAAAACGCCTCCATCAACCCCAGGCCTCCTGCCGGATGCGGTGATAGGTTTTTTCTGAGATGGGGATAAAGCGGATGCGATCCCCGGCTTGATAGAGAAAAGGCCGGGACGCTTGGGGCCGAAAGAGTCTGAGGGGGGTCCGGCCGATGAGGCGCCAGCCCCCGGGACTGGCCACGGGATAGATGCCGGTTTGGGCGTTGGCGATGCCCACCGAGCCTTCCGGCACCCGGGTCCGCGGGGTTTCCAGCCTTGGGGTGTGAAGCACCTCGGGAAGTCCTCCCAAGAAGGGAAAGCCGGGCGTAAATCCCACCATATAGATGAGGTATTCCGGAGCGCTGTGGATCCGGATGACCGCTTCGATGCTCAGGCCGTGCACCTTTGCCACAAAGGCAAGATCCGGACCGAATGCTTCCCCGTAGCAAACCGGGATTTCCACGAGCCGGGGTTCAGGGATGCTGACCTCTGAAAGCCTCTCCTCCATCTCGTTGAGCCGTTGTTGAAGGTCGCCGGGCCCGGTGACCATGGGGTCGTAGACGATCAAAATGGAGCGATAGGTGGGAAGGATTTCGCAAATCCCGGGCAGGGACTCCTCTTGGAGACGCATGGCCATGGCCCGGACCTTGTGATGGACATCCGGGTGGATGGCGTCTCCATATTCCGCCAAAAGCCCCCGGTCTCCGGCGATACGGAAGCGGGCCCGCGGGAACAACCCCTTTCCCATAGCCTTTCTCCGGTTCACGTGCCCATGGGGCGGATTTGGATGCCTTCCGATTCCAGGGCGCGGCGGATGCCCTTGACCAGGTCCACGGCATTGGGGGTATCCCCGTGGACGCACAGGGTCTGGACCTCAAGGGAAATGACGGTGCCGTCCTGGGCCACGACGGTTCCCTCTTTTGCCATTTGAAGGGCCCTGGAGGCCACCTGCCCGGGATCTTTGATGACGGCCCCGGGGGTTTTCCTCGACACCAGGGTGCCGTCCGGGGTGTAGGCCCGGTCCGGGAAGGCCTCGTAAACCACCTTCAGGCCCACGGCCTCCCCGATGCGGCGCATCCGTTCCCCCTTGGCACCGGCCAGGGCCACGTACATCAGCTCCGGATCCACGCGTACGATGGCTTCGGCCACGGCTCGGGCCACGTCTTCATTTTCCACGGCGGTGAGATAGAGGGCGCCGTGGGGCTTGACATGGCGCAACCGGGTCTCATGGGCCCGGCAAAAGGCCTGCAGCGCGCCCAGCTGGTAGATCACATAATTTCGGATCTCTTCCGGCGTGCAACCCAGGTTGCGGCGGCCGAACCCCATCCGGTCCGGGTACCCGGGATGGGCGCCCACCCCAACGCCGCGGGCGGCGGCCATTTCCACCGTGGAATCCATGACCATGGCATCTCCCGCATGCCAACCGCAGGCGATGTTGGCCGACGAGATATATGGGATCACGGTTTCGTCCATCCCCAGGGTATAGGCCCCGAAACTTTCCCCCATATCGCAGTTTATGTCCATGCACTTCAAGACAACCTCCTTTATTTCACCGTCATCAGCTTCGGTAAAAAGAGGGCGATCTCCGGAAAGACCGTCAATATGGCGGTGGTAAAGAGCATCAGGAAGAAGAAGGGCAACGCATGCTTGGCGATGGTCAAAATCGGTTCCCGGGTCAACCCCTGGATGACAAAGAGGTTGAACCCCACAGGGGGCGTGATCTGGCTGACCTCCACCATGAGGATCAAGTAAATGCCGAACCATATGGGATCGAATCCCGCCGCGGTGATCATGGGCAAGGCGATGGGCAGGGTCATCACCACGATGGAAAACCCGTCCAAGAGACATCCCAGAATTACATAGACCAGACCCAAAAGGAGCATGAGCATGTACGGGGAAAGATGCATCTGCGTGATGGCGGTGGTAATGGCCGCCGGGATTCCCAAAAAGCCCATGACCCGGGATAAGAACCCGGCCCCCATGACGATCAGCATGATCATGGCGTTGGTTTTCACGGCTCCCACCAGGCACTCCAGCAGGATCTTGGGATTCATCCGCCGGTTGATGAAGGCAAAGACGGTGGCGCCCAAAACGCCCAGGGCGGCCGCCTCCGTGGGCGTGGCGACGCCCGCATAGATGCTGCCCAAGACCATGAGGATCAACGCTGCCGTAGGTGCCAGATCCTTCATCGCCACCATACGGTCCTTCCAGGTATAGCGCCGGGTGATCTTGGGGGCGATGTCCGGGTTCCGCAGGCCCCGGTAGATAATGTAGGCGCAATAGATGCTTGACAGAAGGAGGCCCGGAAGGATGCCGGCCATAAACATCTTGCCGATGGAGACCTCCGCCAAAATGGCGTAGACGATCATGATCAAAGAGGGGGGGATGAGAAACCCCAATGTCCCGGCCCCGGCCAAAGAACCCATGGCCAGCCGACGATCATACCCCAGCCGGTCCAGTTCGGCCAGGGTGATGCGTCCCACCGTGGCGGTGGTGGCGGCGCTGGATCCGGATACGGCGGCAAAGAGGGTGCAGGACAGGATGTTCATGAGGAGCAAACCGCCGGGAAGCCGATAGAGCCAGGGAACCAGGGCGTTGAAAAGCCTTTCTGAAATTCCGGACCGGAAGAGAATCTCCCCCATGAGGATGAAAAGGGGCAGCGCCACATATTCCCATTTTTCGATGGTGGCCCAGACGGAGGAGGCGATGTTGTTTCCGGGGGGCAGGGTGCTGAAACAGAGCATCCCGACAAAACCGACGATGAACAGGGAAAAGCCCACCCAGATCCCCGACCCCAGGGTTAAAAAGAGCACCCCGAAGACCAGAAGGCTCATCTGGGTCATGTTGGCATCCATCAGAGCACATCCTCTCCGGTGGCGATGGCCGTGTAGGTTTTCAGGGTCATGCCGAGAAGCTGGAGGAAAAAGGCCGCGGCGCCCGCCAGCATGAAGACCTGGGGAATCCACAAGGGGGTATGGGTCAGGGTCCCGGAGGTGGAGTGGTAGCGATAGGCGGAAAAGACCATCTTAAAAAGGTACCACCCCATGTACCCCATGAAGAGGGTGGTGACGCCCGTGCCGATGAAGGTGATGACCCGCGCCGCCTTGGGGGGCAAGAATCCCAAGACCAACGTGATCCGGATGTGCCCCTTTTCTTTCAGGCAAAAGCCCGCCCCTAAAAAGATGATGGCGGCAAGGCCGTAAGCGGCGTATTCATCGGCGATGAGCGTGGTCTTCTGGAAAGCGTTCCACAGAAAGATTTCCAGGAGAATGAGCAGGGTCATCAAGCCCAGGACGATGCCCGAAAAGACCGCCAGCACGTCGCTCAACTTTTCAGTGAACCGGATGATGGTATTCATGAAGACACCCGAAAGAGGGCGCGGCGCTGGGGCCGCCCCCTCTTTTTTCAAGGCCGCTCAGGCCCACCGTGTCAAGGCTACTTGCGTCCTGTGATCCGGTAATATTCATCAAGGATCTTTTGGGCGTCTTGACCGGCCTTCTTCGCCCACTCGGCCCGGAGTTTTTCGCCGATGGCGGAAAGCTCCGCACGGAAAGCCTTGCTCACGGTGCTGACCGTCATGCCGTGTGCCTTCAAGATGGCGCGGCTTTTGCGGTCCATATCTCCGGCCAGTTCCCACATTTCATTTTCCATGTCCTCGGCGATTTCAAGGACCTTCTCCCGGATGTCGGCCGGGAGCTTGTTCCATGCATCCAGGTTCACATTGATCATGTTTACGGGCCCCACGATGTTGATGGGCGTAAAGTACTTGAGGACCTCCCAGGCTTTGGCATCCACGCCCGATACCGAGGAGGTGTACATGGAATCCAAGAGCCCGGCTTTCATGGCCGGATAGACTTCGCTGAAGGGCATCTTGCGGGCCGCGATTCCCGTGGCTTTGCCGAAGCTCAACCCGGTGCCGTCGTAGACGCGCATTTTCAGGCCCTTCAGGTTGGCCACGGATTTGATGGGCCGCTGGGTATAGATCCCGGAAAAAGGCCAGACCGAGGTGTACAGGGTGAACTGGTTGAATTTTTTCAAGACCTTGGCATAGGTCGGTTTTGCCAGCTGGTACAAGAGCCGCTGTTCAAAGGCATTGGTGGAAATGAAGGGTTGGGCGGTCAAGGCCAGGATCGGCGCGTCCCCTTCCACCATGCCCGTGGGGACCTCGGCAATGACCAGTTGGCCTTCGGCCACGGCACGGAGCAATTCGGGCCCTTTGAAACCCAGGGATGCCCCCGGATGCAAAACGATGTTGAGTTTTCCGCCGGTGGCTTCCTTGACCCGGTCCGCAAACCGTTGGGCCCCTTTGGAATGGAAGTTTCCCGCCGGGTAGTTCAAATGGCAGTCCCATTTGATTGTCTCGGCTGCGTCCACCGCCGCACCGGCGGCAAAAATCAGGCATGCCAGGATTAAAATCATTTTTTTCATGGTTTCGCCTCCTTGTTTGACGAAGTTATGGGTAGGATTGGAAATACCTCCCAGGGTCCCTTTTCCCTTTTATGGAAAATGGGCTCCAAAAGTTTCAACTGCTCATAAAGAGCAGGATACGGTGTTGAAAGGCCTGGATGTGCGTCAGAAGCACCTGGATCAGGGCCTTTTCATTTCGTTTTTGCAACATTTCGATGATTTCTTCATGCTCCCTGATGACCGAGT
>JALVQN010000202.1 GCA_027025555.1 Desulfobacterales bacterium | reverse complement strand
GAAGGGGCCGCCGTGATGGTCCTGGAGTCGGAAGGCCTCCGGCATGAACGAAAAAAAGGGGGCCGGGGGCATGTCCTGGGATACGGGTCCGCCGCCGATGCGTACCACCTCACGGCACCCCGGCCCGACGGCGCCGGACTCCGGAAAGCCATCACCGACGCCCTGGCCGCGGCGGGAAAGACCGTATCGGAGGTGGCCTTTGTGGGAGCCCACGGGACCGGCACCCGGGACGACGACCGGGTGGAAGCCCGGGTCCTCGCCGATCTGTTCCCGGGCGTTCCCTTCTTTTCCACCAAGGGGCTCACCGGCCACCCCCTGGGCGCCGCCGGCGCCATCCAGGCCGTTCTGGCGGCCGCCTGCCTTAAGGCGGGGCGGATCCCCAAGAGCGCCGGGTTCCGGGTGCCCGATCCCCAGCTGCCCGCGGCACCCACCCGAGACGCCCGGGAAGTCACGGGAACAGTCGCCATTTCCGAATCTTTGGCCTTCGGCGGAAGCAACGCCGTGTTGCTGTTGGAAGCAAAAGGGGATTGACGGTGGCGGCCATCCTTCGGGGCATCGGCATCGTGGGCGGGTTTGGAAGCGGTGTCCCCGCCTTTGAAAAGGTGCTGGTCCACCGGGGGCCCACGGCCGCATCCCTCGCTGTTCCCGACCCTCAACCGCTGGGCGGCCATTTGCATGTGAAGGCCGATCTTACCCGCCTCGGGGATCGCTTTCCGGCACGATCCCTCCGCCGCCTGGACCGTTTCGCGCGGATGGCCCTCTTTGCCGCCGATCTTGCCCTTGAAGACGGGCAACCCTTTGAAATCGACGAGGGCATGGGGATCGTGGTGGCCACCGGCTACGGCGCCGCCCATACCACCTTCGCCTTCCTGGACACCGTGTTGGAAGGCGGGGATCCATGCGGTTCCCCCACCCTCTTTTCCGGTTCCGTCCACAACGCGGCAGCCGCCCATATCTCCATGCATCTGGGCGCCACGGGGCCGAACCTCACGGTGAGCCAATTCGACCTTTCCGTTTCCGGGGCTTTTTCGATCGCCCTGCAATGGCTCACCGAAGGGCGCGTGACTGCGGTCCTGGTGGGCGCCGTGGACACATGGTGTCCGGTCCTGGGACACTGTTTCCATCGCTTCTTCGGCCCCGCCTCTCCCTTGGATTGCCGGAACGCCACACCGGATACGCCCCCTGTCGTGCCCGCCGAAGGGGCGGTCTTTTTCCTGCTGGCTTCCGAAAAAGGCCCCGGGCCCGGGTACGGCATCGTCGAATCCGTGCAAACCGGCGGCTGTTCGGCGGGGGCCCCCACTTTTCCGGAAAAGGCCCTGATCCTTGTGGGGGATGACGGCTGCCCCCAATCCCCGGAGCGATATGCCCGGCGCATTCCCGGGAACCGAGAGGTCGCCTCTTATTTTCCTCTTTACGGGACCCTGCCCGTGGGCATGGGGTTCGACATGGCCGTCGCCGGCTTAATGATGCGCCGCGATCGGATCTTTCCGATGCCCGCATCCCCCCTTCAAGGTCTCTTTTCAAAGGAAATCCGAAGCGGCGGCCCCCTCGAGGCCCGGCGGATCTGCTGCCTGGGCATCACCCCGTCGGACACCTACGGGATGATCACCCTCTCAAGGGAAGGCGCCCCCGGGGCGTCATGACCACGGGACCCCAACGGGGTTTTTGGTCCCGTGCGCAAGGCAAAACCCTTGACGCAGCCTTGAGACGATGCAATAGGTGCCGGTGGACCCATCAATCCATCCAGCGACAAGGAGAAGGAGGAAAAAACGATGTTTATGGACTGGGGAATGAAGAATCGATTGTCCCGATTGATCCAAAGCGACGGCCGGTGCATGTTTCTGCCCATCGACCACGGGTATTTCCAGGGCCCCACCCGCAAGCTGGAAAGGCCCGGGGAGACCATCGCCCCGTTGATTCCTCATGCGGACGGCCTCTTCGTCACCCGGGGAATCCTCCGGGCCTGCGTGGATCCGGAGAACGCCCCCCCCGTGATCCTGCGGGTTTCCGGGGGCACCAGCATCATCGGCAAGGACCTGTCCCACGAATCCCTGGTGACTTCCATCGAGGACATGATCCGCCTCAACGTGGCGGCGGTGGGCATGTCCATCTTCGTGGGAAGCGACTACGAATACGACTCCCTGGTGAACCTGGGTACCCTCGTGGATGAATGCGAAAACTACGGGATCCCGGTGATGGCGGTGACCGCCGTGGGCAAGGAACTGGAAAAGCGGGACGCCCGGTACCTCGCCCTGTGTTGCCGGATTGCAGCCGAATTCGGGGCAAAGGTGGTCAAGACCTACTGGTGTGAAGACTTTGAAAAGGTCACCAACGGATGCCCCGTGCCCGTGGTCATGGCCGGGGGGCCCAAGTGTGAAACCGAGCTGGAGGTCTTCCGGTTTGTCCACGACGGATTGCAAAGAGGCGCCATCGGCGTCAACCTGGGCCGCAATATCTGGCAACATCCCCATCCCGTGGCCGTGATGAAGGCCCTCAGGGCCATCATCCACGAAGGGGCCTCCGTGAAAGGGGCCCAGGAGATCTTCAACCAGGAAAAGGGAGCCTGACGCAAATGCCTCTGCGATGGGAAGACGCTGCGGTTCGGGCCCTTGCGGCAAAGTTGTCCGGGTATCCAGAAGAATTGCCCCCTTTAATTCATGCGTCCCGGCGCATCGGAAGCGACCCGGGGCTGGTCCTTCACGGCGGCGGCAACACCTCGGCCAAGGTCGTTGAAACCGACATCTTCGGGGATGCCGAGCGTCGCCTCTATGTCAAGGGAAGCGGCGTCGACATGGCATCCATCGGCGTGGAAGGCTTTTCCGTTTTGCGTCTGGATCCCATCCGGCGGTTGCGTGACATCGCCGATCCTCCCGAAGCGGACCTCCAAAACCATCTGGCCGTCCACCGGGCGGCGGCCGGCTCCCCGGACCCTTCCATGGAAACGCTTTTACACGCCTTCCTGCCCCATCGCTTTGTCTTTCACTGCCATGCCGACGCCCTGTTGGTCCTGACCCACCAATCCAATCCCCGGGCCCTGATCCGGTCGGTGTTGGGGGAAAAAGCGGCGGTCATCCCCTATGCCCGCCCCGGCCTGTCTTTGGCCCGGGCAGCGGTTGAGGCCTATGAAAAATCCCCGCACATCGACGCCATGGTGGTGTTGCATCACGGCCTGTTCACCTTTGCCGAAGACGCAAAGGAGGCCTACAACCGGATGCAGGCCCTTGTGAAAAAGGCGGCGTCTTACATCCGGAAGGGTCTGAAAGCCTCGGGGCGCGTCGCCGTGTCCCTGAAAGGGGCATCCCCTGCAAGCCGCGCGCGGGACGCCGCCCGGGTGTCTCAGGTGATCCGCGGAACGGTCGCCCGAAAGGACCGAAATGGCGGGATTCAACGGCGCCTGGTGGTCCTGCGGGAAAGTCCGGAACTGATCCGTGCCTCCCTCTGCCCGGAGGCGGGAAAGATTTGCCGCTCCGGCGTCCTGACACCGGACCACGCCATCCGGACCCGGAACCGCATGGTCCATCTCGACACCGTACCGAAGGCGGACACGGCCCTCAAGGATGCCGTGGAGCGGGCGGTATCTCGCTTTGAAAAGGATTATGCCGGCTACCTCACGGGGCAAAAGCGTTCACCCGAAAGGGATGTCCGGCCGGGAGAAACCTGGCCGTGTCTCTTTTTGGTGGCCGGTTTCGGCCTTTTTGCCGCAGGCGAAACCCTCCAGGCGGCCCACACGGCCGCGGACATCGGTGCGCATACCGTTTCGGCCAAGTGGAAAGCCTTTTCCCTGGGGACCTACCGGCCCATTCCAGAGGCCCATGTGCGGGACATGGAAGTCTGGCCCCTGCAACGGAAAAAGCTCAAAAGGCCGGAGGCGCCCCTTTCGGGGCAGGTGGCCCTGGTCACCGGCGGCGGCGGGGCCATCGGTCACGGCATCGCCCGGTGCCTTTTGGCCGCCGGGGCAACAGTGATGCTCACGGATGTGGATGCCCGCCGGCTGGAAAAGAGCGTGGACCTGCTGAGCCGACGATTCGGTGGGGACCGCATCGCTTCCACCGCCTTCGACGTCACCGATGCCAAGGCCGTGGAAAAGGGGTTCGAAACGACCAGCCTCCGCTTCGGGGGCGTCGACCTGGTGGTCCCCAACGCCGGGATCGCCCATGTGGCCAAAATCGAGGACCTGGATCCGGAAACCCTCGACCGGGTGACGGCCGTCAATTTCAAGGGAACCTTCACCACCCTCAAGGCCGCTGTTCCGGTCTTCAAACGCCAGGGCACCGGCGGAAACATCGTGGTCATCAGCTCGAAAAACGTCTTTGATCCGGGGGCCGCATTCAGCGCCTACAGCGCTTCCAAGGCCGCCGCCCATCAGATGGCCAAGATCGCCGCCATCGAACTGGCACCCCTCGGCGTGCGCGTCAACATGATCAACCCGGATGCGGTCTTCGGGGATGAAAATGTCTGTTCCGGATTATGGGAATGCATCGGACCGGAACGGATGCGATGCCGGGGGCTGAGCCCGGAAGGCCTCCAGGATTACTACTGCCAAAGGAGCCTCCTCAAGGCGAGGGTGACGGCCGAACACGTGGGACACGCCGTGGTCTTTTTTGCCGCCGGGAAGACCCCCACCACCGGCGCATCCCTGCCCGTGGACGCCGGCATTCCCGCGGCGTTTCCCCGGTAGGGTTTGTTGTGTCATACCGGACGCGGTTCATTTTGCATTTTCAAGGCCCCATGAAAGCGTGTGTTGGAGGATATCATGAAGATGCGGCACGTGGCCCTGCACTGTGAAAGGCCGGAAAATTGTGACCGATTCTACAAAGACCTTCTGGGGTTCAAGGAAACCGGGAGTAAAACGGTTTCCGCCGACTTGATGGAGCGGATCTTCGGACTTTCCGTTTGCCACATGATCCGCTATTATGCTGTTTCGGGTTGCGATCTGGAAATCTTCATCGGGCCCCGTCCCGCCGCGGAATCCCGTGGCGTGGCCCACCTGTGCATTGACGTGGGAAAACGGGAGCCATTCCTGGATAAGTGCCGTCGATTCGGAGTCGAAATCCTACGTATTCCCAAGCCGGACGGCACGGACCTGATCTTTATCACCGATTTCGACGGAAACCGTTTTGAAATCAAGGGGGATTGACGGCCTTCCAGGCATCGACGGGAGCGTGGCTCCCGACGCCCTCCACTCCGGGGGCCATGTCCCTTTGAATGAAACCTCCCGCCCCAGTGCCGGAAAAAAAGACCTAGGCCCGCCCGCCGCTCCAGCGGAGTTTGTTTTTCAACAGGTCGTAGTAGTGCTGGCCGGCCAGGGCGATCATGGCCACGGGACGGGGGGCCTTTTTCACGATAATGTCATCCCCTTCCCGGATTTCCACGCCGGCCTGGCCGTCGAAGGTCAGCATGACATGGGCGGCCTTCTTGGCCAGCTGGATTTTGATACAGGCCGTATCCGGGATGATCAGGGGCCGGTTGGTGAGGGTGAACGGACAGATGGGGGTCATGATCATGGCCGGTACCGCCGGGTGAATGATGGGCCCCCCGGCGGCCAGGGAATAGGCCGTGGAACCGGTGGGCGTGGCAAGGATGAGGCCGTCGGCGCTAAAAGTGGTCAAATACCGCTCGTTGACAAAGGTCTTCATGTGCGCCAGCCGGGCGAGGGCCCCCTTATTGACCACCACGTCGTTTAAGACGGTTTGCCGGACAACGGTTTTCCCGTTGCGCCGGACCTGGGCCTGAAGCCGCATACGCCTTTCGATGGAGAAGCGCCCCTCCAGGACCGCCTCCACGGCGGAAAACAGGTTTTCTTCGGTGATCTCGGCCAAAAATCCCACCTCGCCGAACTTTACGCCCAGGAGGGGGATCTCCTGGCCGCCGATCCACCCCACGGCGCTTAAAAAAGTACCGTCTCCACCCAGGACCAACACACAAAACAGGCCCGACGGGGCACGGACCTCCGCCTCGAGGGAGAGGTCCCGGGAAGCCGGCGCACTCTCTCTCCGGACCACGCGCACCCCCCTGGCGGCCAGCCACGCCTCCAGGGCATCGGCCTTTTTTCTGGCCCGTTCGTCATTTTTTACCACAAGGCCGATGGTCTTCACCGGATCCCCTCTCTTTTCGTGCTTGATTTTTTCGATGAATCGATTTTGTGTCTGGATCTTCTCCATGCCTATTCTTTTTCCGGCAGCGCCTTGACGATGTCCAGCAGGGGAGGCCCCAACGGCCGCCAAACCGGACGGATGGCCTTGTCTTCCACCCAGAAGAATTCAACGGTCTCGAAGCGCTCCGGGATGACACGCTCTCCCTGTGTCCCGTAGCGCACGGCCGGATAATACTCCACATAGACCATCCGGTGCGGATGAATCTGAAATTGTCGAGCCACCTGGGTGGCGATATGACCGGCGCAGCTCCGAATCGACATGGGGCTTTCCGGCACATCCGACACCAGGACAATGATCGGCTTGAGCAGGGTCAAGCCTTTGGCCTTTTCGTCCTTGGACAAATCGAACATACGCAGCCGGCACCGGCCGCTTGCAAGCTTCAACACGCCGCCCCAGCCCTCCCAAGAAAAGATGTCGTCATAAATTTTCACGGAGACCCTTTTCCTTCCCGAGCCGACGCCCACCGGCCGTCCCTTCGCTTCCCGAAACCGATACCATCTTGCCGCTGAAAATCTCCATTGCCATATTCCATGAATTATGTAATATTTTTCATTGATTTTGTAAAGGAACCGACCGGCACCGCCCCCTTTGGGTCCGACGGACAGCCCCGCAGGCAGTGTCCCGTACCCTTTCCTCAAGGAAATGAAGCCATGGAGAACAAGCCGGAAGATCCCCTGGTTCAATCGATGCCCTACAAAGACAAAGAAATCCTCCTTCTGGGGACCGCCCACGTGTCGCGGGACAGCGCCCGTCTCGTCCAATCGGTCATTGAGTGGGAAAGGCCGGATACGGTGGCCGTGGAACTCTGCCCGGCCCGATATCAATCCCTCACGGAACAGAAGGCCTGGGAAGACACGGATATCTTCAAGGTCATCCGGGAAAAGAAAGGATCGCTTCTCCTTTTCAACCTCATGCTGGCCTCTTTTCAAAAACGGATCGCCAAAACACTGGGGGTCAGGCCGGGCGAAGAGATGATCCAGGCCCTGGCATCGGCCAAGTCCGTGGGGGCTGCCGTGCACCTGGCGGACCGGGATATTCGCGTGACCCTCACCCGTGTCTGGCGCTCCATGGGTTTTTTCACCAAGATCAAGCTCATTTTTCAACTGCTCCTTTCCCTGTGGGAGACCGACACCATCCGGGAAGAAGAAATCGAGAAGATGAAACGCCAGGACATGATCGAAACCTTCCTGGCCGATATCGGGAAAACGATGCCCCAGGTCAAGAAAATCCTCATCGATGAAAGAGACCGGTACATCGCCCAGAAACTCAAAGAGGCGCCCGGGAAAAAGATCGTGGCCGTGGTGGGGGCGGGGCACCTCGCCGGCATCCGGTCCCACTGGAACACAACCACGGATCTCCACGACTTGGAATCAATGCCTCCCCGGCGTCCGGGAGTTGGACTTGTCAAGTGGTTCTTGCCCTTGGTGGTGGTGGGGCTGGTGGGTTCCGGGTTCTTTTTTTCCGGGGAAACCGCCGGAAAGGCGATGCTTTCCTGGTGGATTGCCGCCAACGGCGTCCTGGCCGGCCTGGGTGCGGCGGCAGCTTTGGCGCGGCCGGTCACCATTGCATCGGCCGTGCTGGCCGCGCCGCTCACTTCCCTCAACCCCATGATCGCCGCCGGATGGGTATCGGGGATGGTGGAGGCCTTTTCCCGAAAACCGAAAGTGAAAGATTTCAAAAGCCTCCCCCAGGACATCCTCTCCTTCAAGGGCTACTGGAGGAACGCGTTCACCCGGATCCTTCTCGTGGTGGTCTTCACCAACCTGGGAAGCACCCTGGGCACCCTCATCGCACTGCCCCTCATGATCCGGGTCCTGTAATCGGCTTGAAGAGTCGAAACCGCTCCAAGCCCCGTGCACCGCGCTGCACGTTTTGGGGCGGCTTGCCAGGGGGCCCGTTCTTTGATAAAAGGGCGCCCAACGCTTGTTGCCGCCCCCGTAGCTCAGTGGATAGAGCAAAGGATTCCTAATCCTTGTGCCGCAGGTTCGATTCCTGCCGGGGGCATTCCAAGAACGAAAGGATTCCCCCCGCCCTTTAAAAGATGACCCTTGCCGACCTGTTTCCGGACGTACATCTGGACTGCACCGCGGCACACGTGCGGGTGGCCTTTGACAGGCCCCGGCCGGTGCTCAGTTCGGCCGTGCTCAACGGCGGCTGGGTGCGGGCAGGCACCATCTTAAACCTGAAGGTCCCCAAGCGCCCCGAAAATCCGGACGCCCCCCCGGAAGCGCCGGAAAGGACCCTGTCCCGCTATTGCAGGAGGCTCGGTGTCCAAGGCATTGCCGTGGGCATGATGACGGCGGCTTCCATGAACTCCCTGAGAACGGCCCGGGCGTCCCTTCAGGATTCGGCGATGCTGGTCTTGGTGACTTCGGGCCTTTCCAATCCCCTTCGGGCCGGAGACCCGGCAGAAGAACGCCCCCTCGAAACGGCCGCCTCCAAGATCGGGACCATCAATACGATTATTGTCACCTCCGCCGCGATGGCCCCACCGGCCATGGTGGAGGCCGTCATGATCGCCGCCGAGGCCAAAGCCGCCGCCATGCAAGCCTGTGGTGTTCGAAGCCGTGTTTCCAATGCCATCGCCACGGGGACCGGCACCGACGCCATCGCCCTTGCCTGCGGGGAAGGGCCGCCCCGGATCCGGTATTGCGGCAAGCACACGCGCTTCGGCGAGGTCCTGGCCCGCCTTGTCATTCAGGCCACACGCGCCTCCATTTCCGGAAACGCCCCTTAAATCCCCGCTCTTTTGGAAGGTATTCCAAAACCCCTTTTCCCCCGCCTCTAGGCACACGGGCCTTTTTCATAGACGTTGGCGATGCAACACAAAAAAGTAACCGGAACATCCCCCACGTTTTCCATGCCGTGGGGCTCCATGCTCGGAATGTAGATAAAGTCCCCCGGTCCCACCCGCTTGAGCTCGAGGACCGCTTCCGTTTCAAAATCGTATCGACAGCACTCGGCCTTCCCGGTAAGGATAAACAGGGTCTGATGGTAGAAATGGTTATGAATGGGAATGCGACCCCCGGGC
>JALVQN010000201.1 GCA_027025555.1 Desulfobacterales bacterium | reverse complement strand
CCCTTGTTTGACAGCTTCCAGTTTGTCCCGGATTTGGCGGGCATACGTTTCTTCCATTTCGGGATCCGGAGAAAGCGTCAGAAGGACCCGATGGGGATTTTCCAGGAAAAACCGGCGAAGCGCCTCTTCGAAAAAGGGACCCTTTTCCCGCTCGGCCAGAATCTTTTCCAGGTCCGCCTCGAACATCAACCGCCGGAAGGGGTCGCCGCCATGGAGCCACGGCGCGTAGGAAGCCATGAGGAGTTTGATGCCGTATGGAAACGGATGATGGGTCACTTCTTTTCGATGAAATTCGAGTTGGTGGATGGCCGAATCGACCAACTCCCTGTCGATCCCCTTTTCCGCCAGCTGATTCAGGGTTTCGAAGATGATGGCCTCCACGTCACCGGCCCGCCCGGCGTCCATGTCTTTCAGGCCGCAGGAAAAGAGGGTATCCCGGTAATCCGGCTCATACCCGCTCCCATCCGACAGGGCGCTTCCCAAGCGGGACTCCATGAGGGCTTTTCTCAGGGGAGACGCCGCGTTCCCCAGAAGGATTTCCGAAAGCAAAGTGACCGTCAGGACGTCCAAGGCGTCGCGCACGTCCGCGGTGAGCCATGCCACGCAGGCCTGGGATTTCCCGGAAGGGTCTTCACCGGGGCGGATCGGGTAAAAGTATTGGGCTTGCCGGGGATGTTTCCAGCGTTGTTGGGAAGGCACCTCCGTCCCCGGGTCGATCCGGTCGAACCGGTCCAGGACCCTCTCGGCGATAAAGGCAAGGTGTTGCTCCAAGGGCAGGTTCCCGTAAGTATAAAAAAAGGCGTTGCTGGGATGGTAGTGCCTTTCATGGAAACGCTTCAATTGTTCATAGGTTAAGTCCGGGATCACCAGAGGATCCCCGCCTGAATTGTGCCGGTAAGGGGTCAAAGGATACAGGGCCTTGAGAATGGATTGTACCATGACCTGGTCCGGGGAAGACATGGCGCCGCGCATTTCATTATAGACCACCCCTTTGAGCACCAAGGAAAACTCCTTGGGGTTTTCCGGATTTTCTTCGATTTCGACCCGGTGTCCTTCCTGCTTGAAACTGAGGCGATCCAACCTGGGGTAAAAAGCGGCATCCAGGTAGACGTCCATCAGGTTGTAAAAATCTTTTCGGTTTTGGGTGGAAAACGGATACAGGGTGGCATCCGGCGCCGTAAAGGCGTTCATGAAAGTGCTCAAACTCCGCTTGAGCATGGAAAAAAAGGGGTCCCTCACCGGAAAGCGCCGGGAACCGCACAAAACCGTATGTTCCAGGATGTGGGCCACCCCGGTGGAATCCCGGGGAACCGTCTTGAATGTCACGCCGAAGGTGTTTTCCGTGTCGCGGTTGGCGATATGCAAATGCCCGGCGCCGGTGGCTTCATGTTGAAGTTCCACCAGGAGTGCATCGATCCGTTCCATCACCGCGCAACGCCTCACCACGTATCCGGACAGGCGTTGGCCTTTAAAAAAGGGCATTTGGCCTGTACTCCGCATCGTCAACAGATTCTCCTTGATATCCATCCATGCACTGCATTTCGTCCGGCAACACCCGTTCCAATTTGGAATCTGGAGGGGGACGTCTCTTCATCAGGCCTTCATATAAACGCCGCGGCTTTTCCTTTGGATTTTCTCCAGCTTGTGCAGTCGGAAAAGGATGTTTCTGAGCTTCTTATCTCCAAACCCGGTTTTGGCCTGGATCCCCGCCACATCGATCCCGTTTTTGTGTTTCCGGATGACCTCCAAAACGCGATCAGAGGCGCTGCTTGCGGATCTTTTTCGAATGGGGGTCTTTTTCCGGGTCCCGGGCGGCATCTGATCCATCAGGATCTTAAGCTGTTCTTCAATGCGCGCCACACCGTCTAGAATCTTCTCCACATCGCGTTTTGTGGGAATCTGATAGGCCTGCATGAAAAACTTCACCATGGCGTCAAAGCTGACCGTCTTTCCTCTTTTCTTCACCATAACCGCTCCTTTGTCCTTTTTTGATGGGAAAAAGATCCCTTTTTCTAACGACTATAGAGGCTTGTAGAAAAAGTCAAGGCCACACCGATTCCCCATGAAATTGAAATGAAATCTCCCTTTCACAAGATTTGAAGACCGCTTCTCGAGCCATCCGTTTGAAACGAAAAAGCCTTAATGCTACTATTTCATGGATTCTGAAGACGAATCCGCGATGCCCCTTGAGCCTTTTAATCTCAAGGGGGATGGGACATGCCACCTGCCATGGAGGGATTTCAGAAAGCCAAAGACCGGTTCCGGACGCTTTCCCTGAAAGTGAAGCGCCAGGAAGGGAATCCCCATTTCATCGCCCTGGGGTTTGCCCTGGGGGTCTTTGTGAGTGTCACGCCCACCATCCCCTTTCATACTGTTTTTGCAGTGGGGCTGGCGTTTCTTTTCAAGGGAAGCAAGGCCGCCGCGGCCCTCGGCGTCTGGTTCAGCAATCCGCTCACCATTCCGCTTTTTTACTTTCTGAGCTATCGCCTGGGCGCTTTTCTCTTCGGTGTTTCCTTTTCGGATACCCACCCCCACACCATTTTGGAATTGATGAAAATGGGCCTGGATCTCACCCTGGCCATGGTGGCGGGGGGCGTCCTCCTGGGTATTCTTCCGGGAATAGCCGCCTATTTCGTCATGCGAAGACTCATCCGCCGATGGCAGAAAAAGAGAAAAGAGGCGTCCCGGTCAAAAATTTCCAAAGCGGTGGGGTTTACCCAGGGCGGCGGGCGCATTTCCAGAGAAAAAACCCAAAAGCGCCTTGAGCCATAAGCGGCGTCGAGCCCCCCTTTGAAACGAGCCCTTTTGGGTAAAGGAGAGGATCAGAAGCGTGAAAATCATGAGGGGAAAGGGGGCCACCTGGAACACCTGGGCCGGTACGGAAGGGATCCATCCCTGGAAATAGATGCCCAGCACCTGTAAGAAAGAAAAGAGGTAGGCGCCGGCTGCGGCTCGAACCGGATGCCAGCCGCCGAAGATGACCAGCGCCAGGGCGATCCAGCCCGTCCCTTCCGCCCCCTGGGGACGACCCCATCCCGGCTTGACGAACAGGGAAAAAG
>JALVQN010000200.1 GCA_027025555.1 Desulfobacterales bacterium | reverse complement strand
GGCCAGGGTGGATCCCACCGCGCCTTTGGCGCCCGCCACCAAAAGCAGAATGAAGGGCGATGTCGCCCGCGGGTCTGTCTTCATGAACTTGTCCGCATCTTTTCTGGACTCAGCGGTGCCGGAGCCGGTTCCGCTTCTCCCCGGTTATCTTACATGGAAAGCCGCATCCAGGCCGCTTTCCGGCCGTACCCCTTGGCCGTGTCAAAATCCCTTTCGCGGCCCCCTGCGTTTGCGTCAAGGGTTCCTGAAAAGAGCAGGCCTTCCGGGTCGCCCCCTGTTTCGGATCGACGCCAGAGGCCTTACCGGATTCAAAGAATTATTTCAAGCCATGGGGGCTAAATTTTCACATCATGCCTGTCCAGGGCCGACGTGTTGATCCGGTCTGGCATGAAGACCGGGAAGATCGACAGCGCCTCCGGTCGACGCCCTTTTCAACACCGTCGTCGAAAGGCATCGCTTTCCCCCCGGACAAGCCTCTCCGCCGCGGGCGGCGGAAAAACCGCAGAAGGCGCCTCTTTCTTCAAAACGATATCCCGGGAGTGGAAACCTCGCGCCACGCTCTTTTCACCCCTGCTGGATTCTTACGGATAAGTTGAAAGACTAGTCTTTGACGGGTTTACCGCTTCGAGAAAGGTTATTCGTTTACCTCCTGAAAAGCACAAACCAAAAAGTCATTGAACCGAGGATGAAGGGTACGGAACCCGCCACCCGAATGCTTTTGAGCAAACGGGGGGGAGGCCGTGAAAGGCGTGCATCAACAGCGCCTTGCCTGCCGTGAAAGCATGCCGGGCCCCGACACCCGGGGTGCACCGCGCGCGGGTAACGCCAGGGGGCATCCGGAAAAGCATTGATGCATCAATTTTCATGCACCAATCAAGGAGGGCATCGTCAATCAGACCGAAAACGTTTCCACCCGATTTCTGCCTTGCTTTTTAGCCTTGTAAAGGGCCTTATCGGCGAGGTCGATGATCCGGGAAATGGGGAGGCGTTCAAAGGGATAACTTGCCACCCCGATCGATACCGTGACGGATATCTGCTCCCCATGCCATGAAAACTTCAGGTCGTGTTCAACCGCGTCCCGCATCGCTTCGGCCTTTTGAATCGCGCTGTCGCTTTCTGTGCCGGGCATGATCACGAGGAATTCCTCTCCGCCATACCGGCAAATCGTATCGTTGGCCCTGAAAACCCCGCCCAGTATCCCGGCAATTCTTTTCAGCACCTCATCTCCGGCGTCATGGCCAAAGGTGTCGTTGATCTTTTTAAAATTGTCAATATCCATGAGCAGCACACCGATCGAATCCCCCTGACGGTCTGCCCGCTTCTGCTCCAGTTTCATGACTTCCTGGGTATATCGGCGGTTGTAAAGACCCGTGAGCGCGTCCTTTATCGACTGCTCCCTGAGCCGCTGCTGCAGCCTTATGTTGGACAAGGAAAGCGCAGCCTGTTCCGCCACGGTTTCGAGAACACGATGCCGGTTTCTGCGACTTTCATCTTCCGCCCTCTTGTCTGAAAAGCGGGTGTGGAGTACACCGAAAATCTCTCCCTGAGCACTCATGGGAATGCATATCCATGACATGGAAGGCGGTACCGTCCTTTTTATGTGCAGGCAGGTCATCGCTCCGTTTGCACCCTCGATATAGTGCGTCTTTCCTCTCCTTATGGACCAGCAGTCATCGGGCTTGAACACAATATCCGGGTCTTTCTCGAGGTCTCCCCAGGACGCAACGACCTCCAGAGACTTTCCGGCAGTGTGAAGCTCCATGATCTGTCCGGCACTTTCAGGAAACAGTTTCTCAATGGTATCAATCATTATGGAGTAGATTTCATCAGGGTTGTGACATGCCTGGAACATGTCTCCCATATAGTTTATGGTTTCTATCTCTTTATTGCGTTCCTTCAGCGCCGTGAGGTGGCCTGACAGCTCCCCGGTTCGCTCATCGACACGCGCTTCCAGATGCCGGATCTGATCCTTCATCCGAACGACCATGTTGTTGAAGGCCTCGGCCAGCAACCCGATCTCGTCCTCCCGTTCGAGCTCAATGGAAGAGAGTTCCCCTTTGCTGATCCGGTTCGCGGACTCCGCCATCCTCGCAATGGGTGTGGTGAAGGCGCGGACAAAGAGATACCCCCCTATAATGGCAAAGAGCAGGGCCCCCAAGGAGATGATGACGATACGCCGGGTCAGGGCAACGGCACCTTTTTCAAGGTCCTTGTTGTACACGGAAATAACGATGTACCAGTCAAAGCCGGGAAAGTAGCGCACCCATGCGACTTTCTTGTAAATATAGTTTCCCGGATCCGTCGGTTTGTCCCACATATAGGCAAGCTTGCCCCCCGGCATCCGGGCGGCCTTGATGAGTTCGTCGGCTATGGGTTTTTTTGAAGAGGGATCCAGCAACTTTGAAAAATTGGTGTTTTCGATGTTGGGGTTGGGATGGATGATCATGTTCTTATTCGAGTCGAAGATATACAGGTAGCCTTCTCCTGCAACCTTGGTTTTATAAATGAGGGATCTGAGTTCATTCAACAACTCGTTTTTCCGGGCCTCCACCTCTTTCCGGAAGTCATCGATATAAACACCCGTTCCTATTACCCATCCAAAGGACGGCAGGTTCCTGTAATAGGACAGCTTTTCTATGGGTTCGTCCCGGCCAAGGCGCCGCCACCAGTACCGGTAATAGCCCTCCACGTGTGCCAATGCCCCTTTCACCATGGACGGGACGATCAGGTTGCCCTTTACGTCTTTTATGTTTGAAAAATCCTTACCGTTCAGCCTTGGGTCCGGGTGGGAAATAAGCCTCGAGTTATAGTCGGCCACCCATATATAATCCTGCTGCTGTCCGTAACGCAGATATCTCAATTTCTCCAACACGCGCCTTTTGGTCTCCTCCCAGTTCCGGTCAAAACCTTCCCGGGACTTCACTTCGGCGTTAATATCGGAGACGACCAACTCCACCAGGTGCCGGAGTTCCCGTTTACGGGCATTCAGTGCGGTTGTTTTCAAAGATTCCAGATCTGCATGGCTTTGCTCTATGAGGAGATAGAAATTGTTCAGAATGACCCGTCCGGCTTTTTCCTCCATTTCAAAAGCCATGGATTTGATCATGGGAACGGTGGTAAAGTAGAAAAGGGCGCACATGACGATGACGCCCCCGGCGATGGTGGTAAACGTTTTTAGAAAAAGACTCGATCGAAACATGGCCCTTTTGAAGAATACGATTTAAAAGAAAAAGACGATTTCTTGTTTCACTTCTGCTGAGGGTGTAATCGAGGAAAATCCTGCGTCAAAGAACAAGCCGTTACCCTTATTGCAGAAAGCATCCCCACACCAATTAATGCATATACGCATTAATACCGAACATGAATTATACGGCATCCGGGAAAGAAACCCGCGCCACTTGTGTCGATCTTTTCAATATCAATAAATTCCTATTATTTCAAGGTATAACCGGCGGTGCTGGAAAATGACGGCGGGCAGTACAATAAAATTAAATGATATTAAGAGGATAAAAATGACGGCGTTGCGGACGGTATTTGAAAAGATGCAAAAAAAGAAGGGGAATTCCAAGAAAAATGGTGAATTGTTCACGATTATACAGAGTCGATAGGACCCAAGGACCGACCCCCAAAAGCCCGTGCGGAAAGGGGCGTTGACCGGTGCCGGGGCCTTTTCGGGACGGGCCGGTTTCCATGCCGCCCGGCAAGGGTTCGATATGGCGCGCCTTTGGGAAGATCCTGGTTGAAAGAGGTGCGCACGTCCCCGTCCGGTTCCGCTGCCTTTACAAAACCCGATTTCGGTTCTATAGTCTTTAAGGAACCGGGGGTATCGTGTTTTTCAATCAATTTCTCGACAGAAAGGAAAGAGGAACATGTACGATTTCACTGCCAAGGATGCCTTTGAGATGGCGCTTCAGATGGAACGAAACGGGGCCGCCTTTTACAAAAACGCTGCTGAAAAGGCAGCGGATCCCCAGGCAAAAAAGCTGCTGCTGGACCTTTCCGCCATGGAAGAAGGGCACGAGAAAGCCTTTTCGAAAATGATGGCCGATCTCACCGAAGACGAAAAAGCCTCCACCACCTTCGATCCGGAAGGAGAAGCCTTCGGATACCTGAAGGCCATGGTGGACGCCCGCGTCTTTTTCGAAAAAAAGATCGATCCGTCCAGTCTGAAGGAAATCTACATGGCGGCCATCGGCGCTGAAAAAGATTCCATCGTCTTTTATCTGGGAATCCGGGACCTCGTGCCCGAAAAATACGGCAAGAATAAGGTGGATGCCATCATCAAGGAGGAAATGGGGCACGTGGAGGTGCTGAGCCGTCAGCTGCTCACCCTCGGACGATAGAATCGAGCCGCTACTGCACCGAAAGCGCCTCCAGGGCTTTGATATCGGTCAGGTGGATGGATTTGCCGTCCACCGCGATGAGACCCTGTTCCGTCAGGCGACCTAGGACCCGGGAAAGGGTTTCCGGGATGGTGCCGAGAAGGCTGGCCAGCTGCCCTTTGGAAATCTTGAGCAAGACCCGGTCCCGGCGCCCCTGCTCCCGGGCCAGGTAAACCAGGTAAGCCGCCAGCCGGGAAGGCACCGCCTTCAGCGAAAGGCTCTCCACCTGGGCCGCAAACTGATGCAGCCGGACACACAAAAGGGCGATCATGTTCAGGGACAGGGAGGGAAGCTTTTCCACAAGCCCCACAAAGGCGGATCGGGGAAAAAACCAAAGCTCGGCATCGGTGAGGGCTTGGGCGTGGGCCGGAAAGGGCTGGGCCGTGAACGCCGCCACTTCGCCGAAAGGCTCTCCGGTGCTGAGGATATGCAGGATCTGCTCTTTGCCCTCCGAAGAGACGGTGAAGACTTTGACCACGCCGTCTCCGATGATGTAAAAACCATTCCCGCTGTCGCCCTGGGAAAAGATGAGTTCCCCTTTTTTTACCCGCCTGGACACGGCGATGCGCCGGATCTCTTCCATCTGGTCTTGGGGAAGGCCTGCAAAAAGCGCGGCGTTTTCAAGGGCGTGGACTCCCGCCATCATTGCTCCTCCTGCTTTAACGAAGGTAGCACCGCCTCTTGACCTAAGTCAAGGCGGTCCGGATCCTTCCCGGATAAAAGGACAATCATCAGGCTGCATTAAGGTCAAAGCCACTGCCGCCCAAGCGGCGCATCAGAGATAAGGAGGTCCCCCATGAAATGCCCGGGTCAGGACAGCCGGTACTGGAAACCAGGAGCCATTTTCGAGGTCCAGTGCCCGAAATGTAAAAACAAAGTGGAGTTTTTCAAAGACGACACCACGCGCAAGTGCGACCGGTGCGGTCATCGATTCGTGAATCCCAAGATGGACTTCGGATGTGCCGCCTACTGCGAGTTTGCCGAACAATGCCTGGGAACGCTTCCGGAGGAGCTTCTGGCCCAAAAGGAAGACCTCCTCAAGGACCGCGTGGCTGTTGAGGTCAAGCGCTACCTGAAAAGCGATTTCAAACGGATCGGCCATGCCGCCCGCGTGGCCCGGTACGCGGAACAGATCGGAAAAGAAGAAGGGGCCAACCTGGCGGTGGTCCTGTGTGCCGCGTATCTTCACGACATCGGCATTGTCGAGGCCGAGCGCAAGTACAACAGTGCGGCGCCCGAATACCAAGAAAAGGAAGGCCCGCCCATTGCCCGGGCGATCTTGGAAAAGCTCCGGGCCAAGGAACCCATCATCCAGGAGGTGTGCGACATCATTGCCCACCACCACCATCCCCGAAGCGAAGAGACCCTCAATTTCAAGGTCCTCTACGATGCCGACCAGATCGCCAATCTCGAGGAGGCGTTGAAGGAAAACCCCATGGAAAAAGAGGCCCTGAAGGCTAAGATCGCCGCCGGTTTTCTCACCGAAAGCGGGAGACAAGCGGCCGAAGCAGCGCTTTTGGGGCAATGACTCAAAACAAGAGGTGACATCATGAAAGTCATGCGTAAGATCATCGAAATCGATGAAGAACTCTGTGATGGATGCGGCCAGTGCGTCATTTCGTGTGCCGAAGGCTCCCTGGAAATCATCGACGGCAAGGCCCGGGTCATTTCTGAAAACCTGTGCGACGGCCTGGGCGCCTGCGTGGGGGAATGCCCCCAGGGCGCCCTGAAGATCGTGGAAAGGGAGGCCGAAGCCTTCGACGAACATGCCGTGGAAGTCCATCTGGGGAAAAAGGGCAAAAAGGCACCACCTTCACCCCCCACGTGCCCCTCGGCCGCCCTGCGGGAGTTTCCCGCGGCCGATCCCTGCGCAGAAGCGAACATCCCCGCCGCCCTGGAAACGGGCCGGCGATCGGCGCTGACCCATTGGCCCATCCAGATCAACCTGATTCCGCCCACGGCGCCCTTTCTGAAAGGCGCCCACCTCCTGGTGGCGGCCGATTGCGTGCCCGTGGCCTTTCCTTCCCTGCACCAGGCGTTTCTCAAGGGAAGGGTGGTGATGATCGGATGCCCCAAGTTCGACGACGTGGAGGAATACGTCAGGCGCTTTGCCGAGATCTTTCAGACGGCCGACATTAAAAGCCTCACGACCGTGGTCATGGAAGTGCCCTGCTGCAGCGCCCTGCCCATGATCGTGAAAAAAGGGATGGAAGAGGCGGGAAAAAGCATCCCCACGGACAAGGTGGTGGTGAGCATCCGGGGTGAAATCCTGCGGCATGAAAAGGCGGCCTGAGGCGTCGCCTCAACGTCGCTTCCGGATATCATGACAAGGCATGCCCGTGGCTGTTACGGGGCATGCCTTTCGGCCAAACGTTTCAGGTCATCGGTGTCCAAGAGCTCGCCGAAGCGTTCCCCGCGGGTGTTTTTGGCCTTGTACAGGGCGATGCAGTCCGCGACAATTTCAAGGACTTGGTCCTCGGAATAAATCCCGGGAAGCGAAACAGCCAGCCGGGGATGCCGACCCAGCTTCCCGCCCACCTGGACCCGAAAGCCCCTTTTCCCGGCAACAAGGGTGCCCGAGGGGCAAACCGCCACGCACTTCCCGCAGACCAGGCACCGGGAAAAATCGAGGACGGGCCGTTTTGTTGCTTCGTCGATCCGAACAGCCGCTTCCTTGCACGCCGAAACACAGGCCATACACAGCGTACACGGTTGCCGGGTCACGGCGGGCCTGCAGGCCCCGATGATCCCCACATCCTTGATCTGGGGTTGAGAACAGGCATTGGGGCATTCGGCCAGGGAGACCCGGAACTCATGGTGGTATTTCAGGGGCCCCTTCACCCGGGTCTTGAGGAAATTCAGCAGATCCGCTTCCTTCAAAAGCGCCTCGAGACGCTCCAGGAGGCCTTCCCCCGGATGGGCCCGGTTGGGGCATCCCGAGGGACCGAAGCAAATGTCCGCCTGGAAACCGGTGATTTCGGAGGCTTCCCCGGAAAGGAAGCGCTTCCGGGTGGCCCGCACGTCCGAAAGGGTGATCCGGGACTTCCCGGCCTGAACCGCCTCCTTTTCGATGCGGTGTTTCACTTTTTTCCGAACGAAAAAAGGGACGCTCTTGACGGCCTCTTCCGCTTCCCGGGTCCACTCCATCAGGATCCATTCCCTATCTTTTGCAAAACTTCCTCCACGGGATCATGCCTTGGTATCGGATTCCGGTTCCTGGGAAGTCTTCCCCTGGTGGGTGATGTCATGGCCGTGGGTGGATTCCCACCGTTTGTCCAGATAATAGAGGATGGGCACGGTCATCCGGGAGAAGAACAGGGAGGCCACCTCCCCGGCCATCAGCGAGATGGCCAGCCCCTGGAAGATGGGATCAAAGAGGATCACGGAGGCGCCCACCACCACGGCCGCCGCGGTCAGCATCATGGGACGGAACCGCACTGCGCCGGCATCCACCACCGCTTCGGCCAGCGGCATCCCCTGCTGGAGGCGCAGCTCAATGAAGTCCACCAGGATGATGGAATTGCGCACCACGATCCCCGCCCCTGCGATGAATCCGATCATGGACGTGGCCGTGAAAAATGCACCCATGACCCAGTGGCCGGGCAGGATTCCGATGAGGGAAAAGGGGATGGCCGCCATGATCACCAGGGGGGTGCTGAAGGATTGGAACCACCCCACCACCAGGACGAAGATCAGAACCAGGACCACCCCGAAACTGATCCCCAGGTCCCGAAAAACCTCATAGGTGATGTGCCATTCCCCGTCCCATTTCATGGCGAAGCGCCGGTCGGTGTCCGGGAGGGAGGCGGTGCGCTGCTCGATGGTATACCCTTCGGGCAACTCGATGGCCTCAATCTTTTTGCGCATCTCCAAGATGGCATACACCGGACTCTCCTTGACGCCGGCCACGTCGCCGATGACATACACCACCGGCATGAGGTTCTTGTGGTAAATGCTTCGATCCGGGGGTGTTGAAACCGGTGTCACGAGGGCCGAAAGGGGAACCAGACTCCCGTCGGCCCCGGTGAGTTTGATGGATTCCAGCCGTTTGATCCCGGCCCGGCTTTCAAGGGGAAGACGCACCAGGATGGGAACATCCTCCTTTTCCCGCGGGTCATGGAGGAGGCCCACCTGCTTGCCCTCCAAGGCCATATCCAAGGTGGCGGTGATGCGCGATACAGGGATGCCGTGGAGGGCGGCCTTCTCCCGGTCCACCTGGAAATGGTACCGGGGCCGGTCTTCTTCCATATACCAGTCCACATCCACCACGCCGTCGGTGGATTCAAAAATCGCCATGATCTTCCGGGCGATCTCCCGCTGCCGGGCATAATCGGGCCCGTAGACCTCGGCCACCAGGGTGGACAGGACCGGAGGACCCGGCGGGACTTCCGCCACCTTGACGCGCGCCTGATGCCTTTTGGCGATCTTTTCAAGGGCGGGGCGCACCCGCTTGGCGATGTCGTGGCTCTGGTCCTTTCGATGCGACTTTTCGGCCAGGTTCACCTGGATGTCCGCCACGTGACTGCCCCGGCGCAGGTAATAATGCCGGACAAGTCCGTTGAAATTGAAGGGCCCGGCGGTGCCCACATGAATCTGATAATTGCGCACTTCGTTCACTGTCTTCAAATAGGCGCCCATCTCCAGGGCGACGGCGGCGGTTTCCTCCAGGGTGGCCTTCTCGGGCATGTCGATGATGACCTGAAACTCGCTCTTGTTGTCAAAGGGGAGCATCTTCACCCGAACGAGTCCGATTCCGACCAACGCGCAACACAGGATCAAAAGGCCCACCACCCCGATCAAAAAGCCCCAACGCCACCCCGACCTGAGAATCAAGGGG
>JALVQN010000199.1 GCA_027025555.1 Desulfobacterales bacterium | reverse complement strand
GGCGTACTTGGACATGAAATTGATGGCTTCGGGGGTCACCTTCTCGGCGGCCATGGTGAGATCCCCCTCGTTTTCCCGATCCTCGTCATCCACCAGGATCACCATCTTGCCCTGTCGGATCTCTTCAATGGCTTTTTCAATGGAAATTTTCGGCATATTTCAATCGGCTCCTTAGTTTTTCATAAAACGGAAAAGGCCGCCCCAGAGGGGGCCTTTCATGACCTGCTTGTGGAATCCGGTTTGTTTGAAAATAATCCCTTTTTAGCGCATTTCAAATCGCTTTTTTCTGAAAAAAGACCATGCCCTGCGCGTGGATGTAAGGCCCGAACCCTTGCAGGCTATAAGAAACCCGCCTTTTCCAGAAGGCTCCGGTCCAGATTCGAAGGCCCCCGGGATTCTCTTTTCGACCCTGAGCCCTTTCCGGATAAAAAGTGCGCCACATACTTTCCGATCATATCGGTTTCGATGTTGACCGCTTCCTGGATTTTCTTTTCTCCCAAGGTGGTGACGCGCGCCGTATGGGGGATGATGCTGACGGCGAAAGCATCCCCACGGCAGGCGTTGAGGGTGAGGCTCACCCCGTCTACGGCCACGGATCCTTTGGGAACCATGTACTGCATCATTGCTTCCGGGACTTGGATTGTCATTTGGATGGCGTTGGCCGTTTGGGCCTTTTCCCGGATCCGGCCCATCCCGTCCACATGACCGGAGACAAGGTGCCCCCCGATACGGTCCGAGAAACGCATGGCCCGTTCGATGTTGACCCGGTCTCCGATCCTTGCATGGGAAAAGGTGGTCTTGTTCAAGGTCTCGGGCGAGACATCCGCGGCGAATCGGTTCCCGGACAAAGCCACCACCGTCAGGCACACCCCGTTCACCGCGATGCTGTCTCCGATTTTTGTTTCGTCCAGGGCCCACTGGACACGAAAGACGAACCGCCGCCCCTGGTCGGCGGCCTGAATCGCCGCGATGGTTCCTTGGCCCTCGATGATGCCTGTAAACATGGGGGACGGCTTTTTATCCCTTTCCGGGCGGTGTCGGGCTTTTGCCGGCAGAAGGCATATAGCCTTCGATCATCACGTCATCTCCGAATCGGCGCAGGCGGATCCGTTCCACGGAGAGGGCTTCGGCCATCCTTTGCGGCCCGGAGCCTCTGCAGATGGGATACCCGTCATCGCCTCCAAGAATCTTGGGTGCAAAGAAAAAGGCGATCTTGTCCACGATCCGGCACGAAAAGGCGGATGCCAGGACGCGGCTTCCGCCTTCGATGAGAAGGCTTGTGACCCCCCGGGCGCCCAAACGGTCCATGAGCCGGTCCAGGTCGATCCCGCCGGCCCGGGTGGGGGTCGCCATGACCTGGACGCCGGCCTTTTCAATCCGCTCTTTCTTGGCGAGAACCCTCGGATTCTTTTTGTAGCTTTCACCGATGACAATCAGTGTATCAGAGTCGGTTGTGTCCCGCAACACCTTTGCCGCTTCGGGAAGACGAAACCGGGTGTCCAGGATGATTCGGAGCGGGTGCGAGACCTTTTTCCCGGCAATCCGGGTGGTCAGCCGGGGATCATCTTTTTTCACGGTTCCCACGCCCACCAGGATGGCGTCGGCGGCATGGCGCATCCGATGGACATGATTTCTGGCCTTCGGCCCGGTCACCCAGCGGGAGTCCCCGGTACGGGTGGCGAGGCGACCGTCCAATGTGGCCGCACACTTGGCGGTGACAAAGGGCCGCCGGGTCAATACGTATTTGATATAGGCTTCGTTTAAGAGCCTGGCCCGATCCTCCAGGATTCCCACCACGGTTTCCAGGCCTTTTCGACGGAGGAAGTCGAGGCCGCCCCCGGTCACTGCCGGGTTGGGGTCGGCCATGGCGGCCACCACCCGCCGGATGCCCCCTTCCAGAATGGCCCGGGTGCACGGCGGCGTCCGGCCGAAATGGTGACAGGGCTCCAGGGTGACGAAAAGGGTGGCCCCTTTCGACAGGGCCCCCGCATCCCGGAGGGCTTCCACCTCGGCATGGGGCCCGCCCGCTTTTCGGTGGTAGCCTTTTCCCACCACGGCACCGTCCTTTACCACCACGGCACCCACCACGGGATTGGGAGAGGTGAACCCCACCCCTTTCTTGGCGAGGGCAAGCGCCATTTTCATGAAATCTCGGTCGTCCATGGGGATTTTGAAAACAAAGGGGATGTTTACTTGTGATTCAGCAGGATTTTCAGCTCATCAAAGAAGTCATTGACGTCCTTGAACTCCCGGTAGACCGAGGCAAAGCGGACGTAGGCCACATCATCGAGGCTGTGCAGCTTGGCCATGATTTTTTCCCCGATGGTGCGGGAGGGGATTTCCTTTTCTCCCAATTCCTTCAAATCCCGTTCCAAATCGTCCACAAAGGCTTCGATGACGTGAATGCTGATGTTTCGTTTTTCGCAGGCCTTTTTCATCCCGGAAAGGATCTTTTCCCGGGAAAAGACTTCCCTCCGCCCGTCTTTTTTGATGATGGTCAGCGGAATCTCTTCCACATGCTCATAGGTGGTGAAGCGCCTGCCGCAGGCCATACACTCCCGCCGCCTTCGGATGACTTCCCCGTTTTTGCCGAGCCTGGAATCGATGACTTTGTTGTCGAGCTCTGAACAGAATGGGCATTTCATGCCGGGCTTCCTTGCATGGAGTGTTTCAGGTGGACAATGGCGACACCGGCCTCCTCGAACATCTGGGTGGACATATGGTCCGCATATCCGGCCTGGTAGTAAATCTTCCGGATCCGGGCGTTGATAAGCATCTTGGCACAGATGGCGCAGGGCAAATTGGTGCAATACAGGTCCGCGCCCTTGATGGAAACACCGTGGAGGGCCGCCTGGATGATGGCGTTTTGCTCGGCATGGATTCCCCGGCAAAGCTCGTGCCGTTCACCGGATGCCAGGCCCATCTGCTCCCGGAGACAACCCGTTTCCAGGCAGTGCCGGATGCCCGAGGGGGCGCCGTTATAACCGGTGCTCAGGATCCTTTTGTCTTTTACGATGGCGGCCCCCACAGAGCGCCTGAGGCATGTGGAGCGTTTGGCCACCAAGGAAGCGATCTCCATGAAGTAGGTCTCCCAGGAAGGGCGGCTGACATGGGGTTTCATTCAGTTGACCGCGCCTTTGTTCAATTCGGGATATACCGGATGGGCCCGGCAGAGCGCCAGGGTCTTTTTCCGGACCTTTTCTATGGTCTTTTCATCCGCCGGGTTCTTCAGGACCCGGGCGACGAGTTCGGCGATGCGGGCCATCTCGGGCGCGCCCATGCCGCGGCTCGTCACCGCCGGGGTCCCCATGCGAATCCCGCTGGTGACCCTCGGCCCCAAGGGGTCGAAGGGAATGGCGTTCTTGTTGGTGGTGATCCCCGCCCGTTCCAGGTGTTCCTGGGCTGTTTTCCCGGTCAGATTCAACCGCCTCAGATCGAGCAAGAGCATATGGTTGTCCGTTCCGCCGGAGACCAGGTCCACGCCTTCATCCAGAAGGCATCGGGCAAGCACCTTGGCATTTTCGAGCACCCTTTTTTGGTAGGCCCTGAAAGGCGCTGCCAGGGCTTCCTTGAACGCCACCGCCTTGGCGGCGATCACGTGCATGAGGGGTCCGCCCTGAATGCCGGGGAAGATTTCCCGGTCGAGCGTTTCCTGAAAGGCCCCCTTGGCCAGGATGAAGCCGCCCCTGGGGCCCCGGAGGGTCTTGTGGGTGGTTGACGTGACCGCATCTGCAAAGGGTACGGGGGAAGGGTGGAGCCCGGCCGCCACCAGGCCGGCGATGTGGGCCATATCCACCATCAGGTACGCGCCCACTTCCCGGGCGATTCTTGCAAAGGCCTCGAAGTCGATGATCCGGGGATAGGCGCTGGCCCCGGCCACGATCATCTTGGGCCGGTCGCGACGGGCGATCCGTTCCACCTCGCTGTAATCGATGCACCCGGTTTCTTCGTTCACGCCGTAATGGGAAAACCGGAAAAGACGCCCCGAAAAACTGACCGGACTCCCGTGGGTCAGGTGGCCGCCATGGGCCAGGCTCATCCCGAGGATGGCGTCTCCCGGCTCAAGGAGCGCAAAGTACACGGCCATATTCGCCTGGGACCCCGAATGGGGCTGGACATTGGCGTAATCGGCCCCGAACAGGCGCTTGACACGGGAGAGGGCCAGGCCTTCCGCCTGGTCCATGTGCTCACAGCCGCCGTAATAGCGCCGTCCCGGGTACCCTTCTGCGTACTTGTTGGTCATGACGCTCCCCTGGGTTTCCATGACCGCCCGGCTGGCGATGTTTTCCGATGCAATCAGTTCGAGGGTGTCGCGCTGACGGCGGAGCTCCTCCTGGATGACGGCGGCGATTTTCGGGTCTGTTTTCTGGATGGCGTCCATGGTGGAGGTTCTTTCATTTCCTTTCCTTGACGGCCGGCCCACGGTCCCGGAGATTCAACAGGAAGCGCCGGCGCCCGGACGGCCTTCTCCGGAAGCGGTTGCCTTTTCGATCTTGTCTATCCGCATCTGGTGCCGGCCCCCCTCAAAGGGGGTCTCCAGCCATACCCTGACGATCTCCAGGGCGAGCCCCTCACCGGTCACCCGGGCCCCCAGGGCGAGGATGTTGGCGTCGTTGTGGCGCCGGCTCATGGCCGCGGCATAGATGCCGGTGCACAGGGCGGCCCGGACTCCCGGAAACCGGTTGGCCACCATGGACATGCCGATGCCGGTACCGCAGATGAGGATGCCCCGGGCGGCCTCTCCGGTGGAGACTTTGGCCGCCACCGCCGCCCCGAAATCCGGATAATCCACGGAGGCGTCTCCGTGGGTCCCCATATCGATGACTTCAATGCCCCTTTGGTCCAGGAACCTCTTGAGGGTCTCTTTCAACGCGTAGGCGGCGTGATCACAGCCGATGGCGATGGGGCCGGCAGATCTTTCCATATCCGATGCCTTTCTCTTTTCTCAAACGGCGCCTCGGGGGATCTTTCCAAGCCTTCCTTATATCCCGGGCCCGAATGCGGGGCAAGGAAAAAAGGAGGGCGCAACCAAAGGCTTTAAGGGTGAAATTTTTTGAGGATCAAGGCGGCATTCGTTCCGCCGAACCCGAAGGAGTTGGTCATGGCGTATTCAACGGCGGCTTTCCGGGCCACATGGGGCACGTAGTCCAGATCGCATTCCTCTCCTGGATGATCCAGGTTGATGGTGGGGGGGAGGATCCCGTGGTACAGGCTCAATGCCGTGAACACGGTTTCGACACCGCCGGCGCCTCCCAGGAGGTGGCCGGTCATGGATTTCGTGGAGCTGACGGCAAGGGTCCGGGCCGCGTCTTTGAAAACGTTTTTGATGGCACGGGTTTCATACAGGTCGTTGAGGGGGGTGGAGGTGCCGTGTGCATTGATGTATTCCAGCAAATCGGGTGAAATCCCGGCATCTTCAAGGGCCGCCGCCATGCATTGGGCCATTCCCTCGCCGTCCGGGGACGGCGCACTGATGTGATAGGCATCCCCGCTCATGCCATAGCCCACCACCTCCGCATAGACCGGGGCGCCCCGCTTTTGGGCATGTTCCAGGCTTTCCAGGATGACAATTCCGGAACCCTCTCCGATGACAAAACCATCGCGGTCTTTGTCGAAGGGCCTGGAAGCCTTTTCCGGAGCGTCGTTTCTTGTGGAAAGGGCTTTCATGGCGTTGAAACCGGCCACGGCGGTGGGCGTCACCACGGATTCCACGCCTCCGGTAATCATGGCGTCGGCCCTTCCGCTTTGAATGATCTTGAAGGCTTCCCCCACGGCGTGGGTTCCCGCGGCGCAGGCCGTGGCCATGGAGGCGTTGGGGCCTTTGGCCCCGAAGAGGATGGAGATCATCCCCGCGGCCATGTTCCCGATCATCATGGGAATGAAAAAGGGGCTCACGCGCTTGGGGCCTTTTTCCTCGATGGTTCGGGTCGTCTCCTCCAGGAAGGACAGGCCGCCCAGGCCGCATCCGGTGAACACCCCGACCCGGGGCGCGTTGTCGCCACGGATCCGGAGGCCCGAATCTTCCATGGCCATCCGGCAGGCGGCCACGGCATAGGCGATGAAAGGGGTGGCCCGGTTGGCGTCTTTCTGGGCCATGAAATCGGTGGGGTTGAAGTCCTTGACCTCCCCTGCGATTTTCGTCTGATAAGGCGTGGCGTCGAACCGGGTAATGGGCCCGATGCCCGACTTTCCGGCACAAAGTGCCTGCCAGCTTTCCTTCACCCCCACCCCCAGGGGCGTCACCAAACCGAGACCGGTGATCACCACCCGTTTTTTAATCAAGGCTTCCTCCGTCTCCTCATGGTTTACAGGCTGCCCGCTTTGGCAGAAACAATTCCCGCTGTTGTCGCAGATGCCGAGTCATCAAGAATGCTTGGCGATGTAATCCAGGACGTCTTTTACGGTGACGAGTTTTTCCGCCTCCTCATCCGAGATCTCGATGTCGAACTCCTCCTCCATGGACATGATGAGTTCCACCAGGTCCAGGGAATCGGCGCCCAGATCGTCCACAAAGGACGCTTCGGGGACAATGTCGTTGAGGTCCACGCTAAGCTTTTCCGCAATGATCTTTTTGACCTTGTCTTCAAGTGACATGACAAACTCCTCCTTCAAAATCAAATATACATTCCACCGCTCACATGAATGACCTGACCGGTGATATACGTTGCCTCATCCGATGCCAGAAAGGCCACCGCATGGGCCACGTCTTCGGGCTGTCCGGCACGACCCAGGGGGATCTGTCCGAGCATGGAGGCCCTGACCTTTTCGGACAGGGCGGCGGTCATGTCCGTTTCGATGAACCCCGGGGCCACCGCATTGACGGTGATGCCCCGCTGGGCGAATTCCCGGGCACTCGTCTTGGTCAATCCGATGATCCCCGCCTTGGAGGCCGCATAGTTGGCCTGTCCGGGGTTTCCGATGACCCCCACGATGGAGGCGATGTTGATGATGCGCCCGTACCGTTTTTGGATCATGGCCCGGGCCGCAAACCGGGTGCAGTGGAAAGCCCCTTTGAGGTTCACGTCCAGCACCGCATCCCAGTCCTGTTCGGTCATGCGCATGAGCAGTTTGTCTTTTGTGATGCCCGCGTTGTTGACGAGAATATCGATGCGTCCCGTTTCATCCAGGACCTCTTTGAAAAAGGCCTTGACGTCGGTCTCCAAAGCCACGTTGACGCTGGCGCTTTTGGCAAAGCCCCCGGCTTCTTTCACCAGGGCCTCGGTCTTTTTGGCATGGGCTTTTTCGCCTTCCGGGTCCGCCGGCGAAAAGTAGTTGAAGAAAACCTGCTTGTCCGGTGCGGCAAAGGCCAGACAAATGGCCCGGCCGATGCCCCGGGATCCGCCGGTCACCACCACCACGCGTTTTTCCTCTTTTTTCATGAGTGCCTCTCGAAAATGAAATCCGCCGCCTGATCCATGTCGGCGATGAGGTGCTCCTGCCCGGCCATCAAGGACGAAAGAGCGATGGTGTCGAAAAAGGAAAAGGCTTTTTTCGAATCAAAGAGGCCGCACCCCATCACGATTTTCACCACATTTTCCACGGTCATTCGGGCCGTCTGACGGGCGAACAACCGGGAGAAAACCTTCATCTTTTCTAATGCAGGATGCTTGTCCGCCGCCAGCCCGGCGACCTTTTTCACAAAGCTTGTCGCGATTTCCACGGATGTCATCATATCGGCCAGCGCAAACATCACCGTCTGTTGCCGGGTGAGCCGGTGGTCATGGGCCAGGGTGAGGGTTTCATTGAGGGCCCGGGCCGCCCGGGCCGCCAGGCGCCCCCCCGCATCCGGACAGGTGCCTTCAAGTTGATCCATCTCCGCGGCCATGTCTGCATAGAAGGCCCCTTTGGTCTTGCGGGACTTTTTCCATCGGAAGGTGCTGATGATGTTTTGCTGGATCTCGCTGGTGCCTTCATAGATGCAGGTGATTTTCACGTCCCGCTTGATCTTTTCCACCCCGAACTCCCGGATGTACCCGTATCCCCCCAGGGCCTGCATGGCGTCGTCCGCGGTTTCATTGGCCGCCTCGGTGGCAAAGAGCTTGGCGATGGAGCCTTCCACCTGGAGATCTTCTCCGGTCCGGTCCAGCCGTTTGGCCGTCTGCTCGATGTAGGCGGCCACGGCTTCCAGGCGGACCGCATGGGGGACCACCAGCTTATGGGTATAACCCTGTTTCTCGGAAAGGGGGGATCCGAACTGGATCCGTTCTTTGGCGTACGGGACCACGATGTCCAGGGCCGCATCGCCGGCGCCCAGGGCCATGGCCGCCACCATCAAGCGCGTGTAGCCGAAGACTTCGTTGGCCTGTTTGAGTCCCCGTCCGGGAACCCCGCCGATGAGGTTTTCCACCGGCACGAAAACATCCGTGAAGGTGAGGGGCGCGGTGTTGGAGGCCCGGATGCCGTGTTTCTCTTCCCCTTTTCCCTGGACGAAGCCCTCCGTCCCCTTTTCCACGATGAAAAAGGTGGGCCCTTCCGGGGTCTTGGCCAAAACGGTCACAAAGTCCGCATAGCCGCCCGTGGAGATGAACTGCTTGGTGCCGTTGATCTTATACCCGATGATTTCACCGGCGGGGCCTTCCACCGGATCGGCCTTGGTTTTCAAGGAGGCCAAATTGCTTCCGGCTTCGGGTTCCGTCACGGCATAGGCCACCAGCGCCTTTCCTTCGGCGATGGCGCCCAGCCATTTTTCCTTTTGAGCCTCGGTGCCGCCCACTCTCAAGGGGTCCGACCCCAGCTGGATGGCGAAAAAGGCGGTGGCGATGCCGAGACAGATCTTGGCCATCTCGAAGGTGATCTTGCAGCAGTCCAGAGCGCCGCCTCCCATGCCCCCGTAAGCCTCGGGGATGAAGAGAAGCTGGAGCCCGATTTCAGGGCCCAGCATCTGCCGGATGATGTCTTCCGGGAAGGTTTCCTCTTTGTCGAGCTCGAGGATTTTTTCTTTTGTAAGGAGCCGGTTTTTCAGTTGCTGGACGGTTTCCACCACCATCTGCCGGGTTTCCGGGTCCAGTCCCTCCCCTGTTTCGTTTTGAATCGTGCTTTCGGATAACATGGCCTGGCTTTCCCCGGATTCCTATTCTTCGGTTTCGATGACCGTGCGTCCCTTGTAGGTGCCGCAATTGGGGCAGGCGCGGTGGGGCAATTTCGCTTCTCCGCACTGGGGACACGGGGAGAGGGCGGGGGGGCTGGGCGCTCAGGTGGACGGGGAGGCCGGCGAGCGGGACGCGGTGACG
>JALVQN010000198.1 GCA_027025555.1 Desulfobacterales bacterium | reverse complement strand
CAAACCGGATTCGATCCATTCGGCAGGGCCTTTCCCGTTTCATCGATAAAGAGCTTTCCGGCCGCACCAGTGCAGCCTGCCGGGGCGTGGTCAAGGCACTGGTTCTCGGCGACCGGAGCGGGATTGGCACCGGCCTAAGGGAGGCCTTCAACCGGGCCGGGGTCAGTCATATCCTGGCCATATCCGGGTTGCATATCGGCATTGTTGCCGGGGGGGCGTTCGGGCTGTTTTCGCGGCTGCTTGCCTTGTTCCGTGTTTTTTTGTTCAATGCCTGGACCCGCAAAGGGGCGGCGCTGCTTTCCCTGTTTCCCGTTTTGGTCTATGGGGTGCTTTCCGGCATGTCGCCTTCCACCCAGCGGGCCATGGTCATGGTGGGGGTCTTCCTGGGGGCCTTTTTGTTCGAAAAGGCGCATGAGCCGTTCAACACCCTGGCCGCCGCTGCGTTGGGCATTCTGATTTTGGATCCCTGCGCGCTTTTTTCCATCTCCTTCCAGCTTTCGTTTGCTTCTGTTTTCTGGATCCTTTTGGGCATGTCCAGGACGAAAGCGTGGTGGGGATCTCCTGGCGGAGCAGAATCGAGAAGCCCCTTTTTCCGGATAAAAAAGGGGCTTCTTTCCTTTTTTCTGGTTTCCCTGTTTGCCGTACTCGGGACGCTGCCTGTGGGGATGTTTTATTTTAACCAAATTTCACTCGTTTCCCCGGCGGCCAACATGGTGATCATCCCTCTCATGGGCTTTGTGGCCGTACCTGCGGGGCTGGTGGCCGTTTTCCTGTTCCCCGTCCACCTTCCCAGTGCCGCCTTTTTCCTGAAGGTCAGCGCCGCCGTCACCGAATACGCCATTTCCGGAGTCCGGTTTTTTTCGGAAATACCCTTTGCGTTCATGAAAACAATCACCCCGAGCCTTTTTGAAATCGCCCTGTTTTACGGCACACTGGGACTTTTTCTTGCCTGGATCGGCCCGTCCGAAACCGTCCCGGCGCCCATGGCCGGCGCGTTGGGGGAAAAAGGCCTTTCTGCACCACCGGCGCCCCTTAGGAGCGGACACTTCACCGGGTACCGGGTCAAGGGCGCACTCCTTCTCCTTTTGCTTTTCTGGGCCGGGGATATCGGGTATTGGGTGCATTACCGGCTGTGGCACAAAGACCTCAGAATCACGGTCATGGACGTGGGTCCCGGCAATGCGGTGCTGGTGGAGCTGCCGGGAGGCTACAACCTGCTCATCGACGGGGGCGGGTTTTCAGACAACGCCGTGTTTGACGTGGGCGCCAAAGTGGTGGCCCCCTTCCTGTGGCGCAAGAAGATCCTGGGCCTGGATACCATCGTCTTGTCCCATCCCAACAGCGATCACATGAACGGTTTGATCTACGTGCTCCGCCATTTTCGGGTCAAGAGCTTCTGGAGCAACGGAGAACGGGCTCCCTCCCGGTCTTTCCAGGTGCTTATGCAGGCCATTCGGGAAAGAGGCGTCGCCATGCCTCCCTACGCGACGCTGCCGCGGTCTTCGGAGGTTCACGGGGCCGGCATGAGGATATGGTATCCGCCCCCGGATTTTGAAAAACGAAAGGCAGCCGAAGCCTGGCGCAATGCCAACAACAACTCCATGGTGCTGCGCATCCGTTACAAGGATTATGCCTTCCTTTTCCCGGGCGATATCATGAGAAAGGCCGAAAGAGAACTCCTTTCCATGGCCGGCACGGCGATCCGGAGCACGCTCCTGCTCGCGCCCCATCACGGCAGCAACACGTCGAGCACCCTTGATTTCTTGAATGCCGTCAAGCCGGAATATGTCGTTGTTTCCGCAGGGCGTAAAGGGCCCCACCCGGAGGTCTTGAAACGCTATCAACGGGTCGGTGCCACGGTCTTTTCAACCCACATCCACGGCGCCGTCAGGATCTTTGTGGGCAACAACACCCTGAGGATCCTCAAAACCGTTTCCGGGTCCTTCCGGAAAAAGCCCGTCCATTGACACACCGGGGCGATCCTGGTAGACCATCCGCAAACAGGCGCTTTGAAAGGATTGGTGCCGGTTGAGGGACAACACGGGACAAAAGGGAGACATGCATTGAAATTGACCGTTGAAGAGCTTCACAAACTCAAGGAGGCGGCGGAAAAAACGCTGGCGCTTCGGCAGGGAGAACCCAAGGCCAAGATCACAGTCCACATGGGAGACTGCGGGATTGCCGCGGGCGCCCGGGATGTCATGGAGGCCCTCCTGGACGCCCTGGGCGATCTCGACCGGTCCGACATTCAGGTTCTTGCCGCAGGATGCATTGACCGATGCGATCATGCCCCCATCGTGACCGTGGAAATGGAGGGCGCTTCCCCGATCCGGTATGCAAAGATGGATCCTGAAAAAATCCGGCGTGTTCTCGAGCAGCACGTGCTCGAAGGGCATGTTCAATCCGATCTCGTTTTACCGGATGCCTGACGGGGTTGGGTCATAAACGGGCATGGGAAGCGTTGTTCCGTCATCTATAGGAAAGGACGAGACGACCCGATGAGAGTGGGGGATAAAAACCTGCGGCCCATCTGGCAGGATGAAGAGACCGGCGCCGTAAAGGTCATCGATCAACGGCATCTGCCCCACCGGTTTGTCGTGGAGGAACTGGAGAGTGTGGAAAGCGTGGTGGCCGCCATCCGGGAAATGAGGGTGCGGGGGGCCCCCCTCATCGGTGTCACCGGCGCCTATGGGGTGTATCTGGCCGCCAGGGAGGCCCGGGGAGCCCCTGAAGACGGATTCCGACGGCTTTGCAACCGGATCAAGGCGGCCCGTCCCACGGCCGTCAACCTCTCCTGGGCGGTGAACCGTGTCTTGGAGAAAACAGCCCCTCTCACGGATCCCGGAAAACGCCTGGAAACGGCCGGTGCGGAAGCGGCCGCCATCGCCGAGGAAGAGGCGGAGAACTGCAGGCGCATCGGCATGCACGGGCTTCCGATCATCCGGGAAGTCATGGCCCGAAAGCGCAGCGGTCCGGTGAATATCTTGACCCATTGCAATGCCGGTTGGTTGGCCTGCATTGAATACGGAACGGCCACCGCCCCCATTTATGCCGCCCATGACGCGGGCATGGATGTTCATGTCTGGGTGGACGAGACCCGGCCCCTCAACCAGGGGGCCCGGCTCACGGCATGGGAACTGGGCGCCTACGGGGTGAAGCACACGGTGATTACGGACAACGCCGGGGGCCACCTCATGCAACACGGGGAGGTGGACATGGTGATCGTGGGCACCGACCGCACCACCGGCACCGGCGATGTGGCCAACAAGATCGGCACCTACCTCAAGGCCCTGGCAGCCAGGGACAACGGGATCCCTTTCTATGTGGCCCTCCCGTCGACGACCTTTGATTGGCGTCTGGAGGACGGTCTCCGGGAGATCCCCATCGAAGAACGGGACGCCGACGAGGTGCGCTACGTGTATGGATCGGACGGCGGTGTGGGCCGCCGGGTCCTCGTGCCGCCGGCCGCCAGTCCGTGCGCCAACTATGCCTTTGATGTCACGCCGGCGCGGCTGGTCACCGGCTTCATCACCGAACGCGGGGTCTGTGGCGCTTCGAGGGACGCCATCAAGGGGCTCTTTCCGGAAAAATTCGAAAGCTGAGGGCCTGCATGCTTTCCGATCTCGAGAAGAAAGTCATCGCCATGATCCAGGGCGATATGGCCATCGTGGAAAGACCCTACCGGCAGATGGCGCAACAGCTGGCCATTCCCGAGGAAGCCCTCTTAAATACCTTGAAAAGCCTATGTGATCGCGGTGTCATCCGGCGGTTCGGCGCCACGCTGCGGCATCAAAAGTCCGGGTACACGGCCAACGTCATGGTGGCCTGGCAAGTGGAGGCGGACCGGATCGAGGCGGTGGGGAAAAAAATGGCCCGCTTCCGGCAGGTCTCCCACTGTTATCACCGCCGGCCTGCAAAAACCTGGCCGTACACCCTCTACACCATGATCCACGCCAAGGACGAGGCCTCCTGCCTGAAGACCGTCCGGGAGATTTCGAGAAAGACGGGGATCTCCCTGTACACCCTCTTATTCAGTAAAAAGGAACTGAAAAAGACCTCCATGGCCTATTTCCCGGGGGATGGGCCTGGCCCCGACTGATCCCGCCATGGCTTCCCGGGCTCCCCATGTCCTGCTCGTGAATCCGTGGATTCACGATTTTGCGGCTTATGATTTCTGGGCCAAGCCCCTGGGCCTCCTTCAGTTGGGTGCGCTGTTGCGGCAATGGGGCATCCGGGTTTCCTATAGGGACTGCCTGGACCGGTTTCACCCCACAGCCCCCCCGGCCCGGACCGATGGACGCTTTGGCCGGGGCCCGTACTTGAAATCCCAGATTTCCAAGCCCTCCGGCCTCGAGGATGTGCCCAGACGGTTTTCCCGGTACGGCATTTTCCCTGAATGGTTTCGGGAGGACCTGAGCCGCCTTTTTCCACCGGATTTGATCCTGGTGACTTCCGTCATGACCTACTGGTGGACCGGGGTGCGGGAAACCATCCAGGTCCTTAAAGAGGCCTTCCCTTCGACGCCGGTGATGCTGGGGGGGATCTATGCCACCCTTTGCTTGGAACACGCGCGGCTTCACAGCGGCGCCGACCGTGTCCTTCCCGGTCCCGGCGGGCGCCATGCCTTGAACCTGGCGGAGAAACTCACGGGCCGCTCGGCCGCTTCTTTACAATCTGAAAGCCGGTTCGATCCGGACGCCCTGGATACCTGGCCTCCTCCGGCCTTTGATCTGCAGCACAAGCGGTCTTACGTTTGCCTGCTCACCGCCGTGGGGTGTCCCTTTACCTGTCCTTACTGTGCGTGCCATCTGCTTGCGCCGAAACGGATGCGCCGCTCACCGGAGGCCGTTGTTGAAGAGGTCCGGCACTGGCACCAGGCCTGCGGGGTTTCGGATTTTGCGCTTTACGACGACGCCTTCCTCGTGGACGCCAAAACCCATGCCATCCCCATTCTTCAAAGGACGATCGCCATGGGGCTTCCCATCCGGTTTCACACGCCCAATGCGCTCCACATCCGGGAGATCACCCCGCAGATCGCGCGATTGCTCAAATCGGCCGGGTTCGAGACCCTGCGACTGGGGCTGGAAACCGCGATCCCCAAGGCACGGGAACGGCTGGACCATAAGACCACCCTGGAAGAGTTCTCTCAAGCGGTGGCTTACCTCCTGGAGGCGGGGTTTCATGGAAACCAGGTGGGGGCCTACCTGTTGGCGGGGCTTCCGGGGCAGGATTTTGCTTCGGTGGAAGCCTCCATCAAGACCGTGAAGGCCTGCGGCGTCCGTCCCATCCCGGCCTATTATTCCCCTGTCCCCCATACGGCCCTGTGGGAAAAAGCCGTCCGTTCCTCCAGGTATCCCCTGGATGCAGATCCCATCTATACCAACAATGCCCTTTTGCCATGCCGGAAAGAACCCTTCTCCTGGGAACTCGTGTCCCGCCTGAAGGCCCTTTGTTTGGTGTGAAAGGGGCGGTGCGGCCTTTCGGCGCCCCGTGGCGTCCCCTTTATTTTGGGTTAAAAGGCGTTGAATGCGGCATGGAGGCTGTCGGTTGCCGGGATTGGAGAAAATCAGCCTCCCGGCAAGCCCCGCCCATCCTCATGGCGTCTTTTCGGGAGCAGGTGCTGCCTTTTCCCGTCAAGGGTTGACCGACGAGGGGCCATGATGGTACTTTCAACGGGAAAATCTTGAAACTGTTTCCATCAGATCCATAAAACGGCTGAACCTGGGACAAAGACAGGGAGGGGTCATGGCCGAAACCGATGCACTGACGATTTTGAAAAGAGCGATCTTGTTGGAGACCCGCGGAAGGGCTTTCTATAAAAAGGCCGCCGAAACGGCGGAGAGCCCGGAAGTCAAGGATTTTTTTGAAATGATGGCAGCCGAGGAGGTCCGCCACATCAAGATATTGTCCGAGCAATACCGATCTTACCAGGCGGATCAGAAATTCAAGCCCCGGGCGGCCGATGATTTTTCTGCGGAAGTGGCGGATCAGGTCATAACCGACAAATTAAAAGAAAAGATTTCCGCCGCCGGCTTTGAATCCGCCGCCATTTCGGCGGCCATGGGCATGGAAGAACGGGCCATCAAGCTCTATTCCCGGCGGGCCGCCGATGCCGTGGATCCCCAAGAAAAGGCCCTATACAAGTGGCTGGCCGACTGGGAATCCCAGCACCTGGAACTGCTTTCCCGGATCGACCGGGAAGTCACCGAAAAAATCTGGAACGATAACCGGTTTTGGCCCTTTTGATTGGGCCGGAACCATTTGAAGCGGCAAAACCGCCCTCACCCGCACATACCCTTATTGCAGGCTCTATTTGACGCTGATAAAGGGTTTGATTTTTTCAAAAAGACCCTTTCCGATACCCTTGACCTTCATCAGGTCTTCCACCTTTTTAAAAGAGCCCACTTTCGTGCGGTAGTCCAGGATGGCCTTTGCGCGATCAGGACCGATCCCTTTGAGCTTTGTCAACATGTTCAGATCGGCCTGATTGATGTTGATCTTTCCCCGGATGGCTTGCTGGACCGCCTCGCCGGCGCCCGAAATGCTCTTTTCAATGGATGTGCTTTTTTCGGCTTTCGCGGATTTTGCTTTCTCCTTCGCCGGGGCCGCCGTTGTCAATCCCATCATGGAAAAGGCGGCTGCGATCACGATGACCATGAATATCCGTTTCCCTCTCATCCTGCACTCCTTTCTCGGTTTGGGGTGAAGGCCGCACCGTATTTCCAGCCGTTCTTCCGGGTCCCTTGAGGCATCTCACATGCCCTCTGAAACGCATCGTGGGATGGCAGACCGCACACATGGGGCCTTCGGCGCGGGCCTTTCAAAGGAATGAAGCTGCCCTTATCAACTCTGCAAGGGATTGTCAAAACATCAGCTCCGAAAGAACTTCCGGCTCGAGTCCATTGAAAAACGGCACCGCCTCCGAGATCCTGAAATTTTTTAAAGGCGCCTTGACAGCCGGAAATTAATCAATAATTTAAGGATGTCATTGGGACATGAACTCTTTTGCCCTTGAAGGCGGAGGGGCGCATCAACGCCCCGCCGCCTCGGATGCAGGGGAGAAAGGGGTGTTTCCAATGAGACGCACCCGTGCATATTCATTGAGGAAACGGTTTCAAAATCCGCCGGCATATGGAATCCGAGTCCCGGTTTTGCCGCCGCCCGGGGGCCCTCGACGGATCAATGCTTTCCCTGACCGGCGCAACGGTTGAGAGGCGCCCGGCGGCGCTTCACGCCCTCGTCTTCTTCTTACAGGTGTTTGTTTCGGAGAGTCAGGTGAAGAACAAGGACGAGGAAACCGGTAAGGATTCCCCCTTCCTTTTAGGCCGGAGGTAGTTTCTGCTTCATTGTGATTCGTTCCAAGCGTGTTGAGGAGTAAGAAAGGAGGACGATGCAATGGGAAAAATCAAAATCGCCATCGCAGGCATCGGCAATTGCGCCAGCTCGTTGATTCAGGGGATCCATTACTACAAAGACAAAAGCCCCGAAGACGCCATTGGCCTGATGCACTGGGAACTGGGCGGGTATCAGCCCAAAGACATCCAGGTGGTGGCCGCTTTTGATATCGACCGCCGGAAGGTGGGAAAAGACCTCCATGACGCGATTTTTGCGCTGCCCAATTGCACCACCGTGTTCTGCCCCGATCTTCCGCCGTCCGGGGTGACCGTGCAAATGGGCAATATCCTGGACGGGGTCTCTGAGCATATGAAGGCATACGACGACCGTTACACCTTTGTCCCGGCCGACGAACCCGGCGCGGATAAAGAGCGGATTGTCGAAATTTTGCGCCAAAGCGAAGCGGAAATCCTGCTGAATTACATGCCCGTGGGCTCGGAAGAAGCGACCCGTTTTTACGCCCAATGCGCCCTTGAGGCCGGGACGGCCTTCATCAACAATATCCCTGTGTTTATTGCCAGCGATCCGGAATGGGCCGGCCGTTTTAAAGAACGAAACGTTCCCCTCATCGGCGATGATATTAAATCCCAGCTGGGGGCCACCATCACCCACCGGATTCTCACCGATCTTTTCAAGAAACGGGGCGTTAAGTTGGAACGCACCTACCAGCTCAACACGGGCGGCAACACGGACTTCCTCAACATGTTGAACCGCCATCGCCTGGCATCCAAGAAAAAATCCAAGACAGAGGCGGTGCAATCGGTGACCGCCCGGCGTCTGGCCGACGAGAACATCCATATCGGCCCCAGCGACTGGGTGCCGTGGCAAAAGGACAACAAGGTGTGTTTCATCCGGATGGAGGGGAAGCTTTTCGGGGATGTGCCCATGAACCTGGAACTGCGGCTCTCCGTGGAGGATTCCCCCAACTCGGCCGGCGTGGCCATCGATTCCATCCGGTGCGCCAAGCTTGCCCTGGACCGAGGCCTGGGAGGGGTCTTGGAGGCGCCCTCGGCGTATTTCTGTAAACATCCGCCCAAACAATTCACCGATGATCAGGCCCATCAGATGGTTGAGAATTTCATTGCTGAAAAAAGGGTGAAGGTGCATGAAATGTCTGATTATCGCGGCCGGCGTCGGGAAGCGGCTCGCCTGTAAAGGCGGGTCAAAACCTTTGACCCCCTTGTTGGGGGTTCCCCTCATCGAGCGGGTGATCCGCAGTGCCGCCGAAGCCGGCATGGAGGCGTTTTATGTGGTCACCGGCTATCGGAGGGAACGGGTCAATCGATTCCTCAAAAGCCTGGCCCGTCGGAGCGGCCTCAAAATCATCCCCATTGAAAACGATGAATGGGACCGGGAGAACGGCCTGTCGGTCCTGAAGGCCGAGCCCTTCTTCGATGGTCCTTTCGCCCTCCTGATGAGCGACCACCTCTTCGATCCGGCCCTGCTTTCCGAGATGGCCAAGCTGGACCCGGGACCGGATGGCATTGTCCTGGCCGTGGACCGGAACCGGAACAATCCCCTGGTGGACATGGCGGATGTCACCCGGGTGCAGATCCGGGACGGGCGGATCGCCGATATCGGCAAAGGGCTCGGCGCCTTTGATGCCTTCGATACCGGCATTTTCCTGTGTTCCCCGGCCGTTTTCAACGCCATTTCCGAGAGCATAGAAACGAGAAACGACAGTTCCCTCACCGGGGGTGTCAAGTGTCTGGCCGAGAAGGGCAAGGTTCACGCCTTCGATATTGGCAATCGCTTCTGGATCGATGTGGATGATGAGAAGGCGTTCAAGCGGGCCGAGGAGGCCCTCTTGAACGATCTCGGCGCCAAACATACCGACGGGCCCGTTTCCCGCTATCTCAACCGACCCATTTCCCGGAGGCTCTCCCGCAGATTGGCGGCCTACCCGGTGACGCCCAACCAGATCACCCTGGCTTCCTTTTTCCTGTCTCTCATGGCGGCTGTATTCATCTGCATCCCTCACTATGCCGCCCTGGCCGTCAGCGGCCTCATGGCCCAATTGGCCTCCATCATTGACGGGTGTGACGGAGAGATCGCCCGCCTCAAATTTCTCAAAAGTGATTTCGGGGGCTGGTTCGATGCCGTATTGGACCGGTATGCAGATGGCTTTCTCCTGGCAGGCCTGACCTGGCACGTCTTTTTCACCCAGGGGGGCTTCATTGCGCTTTTTGCCGGGACCATGGCCCTCATCGGCTCCTATATGGTGAGTTACACGGCGGATAAACATGACGCCCTGCTGCAAAGGAACATGTCCGGCCGCTTCAGGATCGGACGGGACATCCGGGTGTTCATGATCTTTGCCGGCACGCTGTTGAACCAACCCTTTTGGACCCTGGTGGCCATTGCGGCCCTCATGAACGGGGAGACCCTCCGTCGGATCCACGCCTATGGAACCGGGAGATAAGCTCCAGAAGCTCCACCGGGCGATCCGCTCCAGGATTTCCAAGTCCAGGGTGCCGGAAGATCCCCTCCATGCCGACAATACGCTCCACTGGCTCCTCCGGCTGGAGCCCGGTGCGGGCCCGGCCCTCAAGATTGCGGCCTTCGGACACGATATTGAACGGGCCGTTGACAACAGGAAAGTAAAGCGGTCCGACTTTGACACCTACGATGCCTTCAAGGCCGCCCATGCCCGAAACAGTGCCGAGATCCTCGAGGCATTGATGCGTCGCCTCGGCATTCCGGCGGATCTGGCCGGTGAAATCGCCCGGCTGGTCCGCCTGCATGAGACCGGTGGCGATCCAAGCGCCGACCTCATCAAAACGGCAGACGCCCTTTCCTTTTTTCACGTCAACCTGCCGTTTTTCTTCCAGCGGGAAGGAATCGAAGCGACCCGCAAGAGAATCGAGTGGGGGTATGGACGCCTGTCTGACCATGGCAGAAAAATCGTGAGGACTTTTTCCTACGATATCCCCGTACTCAACCGCCTCGTTGCCTCTCTTTACTGACCGGCCCGTTTGAAATCCCGGTGCAGTCGGATTGACAGGACGGTCTTCCTCTTATATTTGAATCCCTTAGGAAAAACGCATCCAGGGCATGGGAACGTATCGGAAATAAGGAACATGGCCAAACTTTTTCACCGCGGGTTAACCTTCCGGTTTGTCTTTTGGATCCTCGTGGGTGTGGCTTCCGTTTTCAGCGCGGTGCTGGGGTATAACGGTTATTATTCCCGCAAGCTGATTATCAAAGAAATCGAAAGGGATGCCTTTGACCGCGCCGTGTCTGCGGCGAATCACCTCGACATGTTTCTCAAAAGCGTTGAAAAGATATCTGAAAATGTCTCGTACTATCTCGAAACCGGGTCGTATGACGCCGAGGGCATCAGTAAACTGATCCGAACCGTCGTTGAAAAAAATGATGAGATCTATGGTGCTGCAGTTGCGTTTGAGCCCTATGCCTTTCTCCCCGACGAACGCTTTTTTGCACCGTATTTTTGCAAAAAAGACGGAAAGGTCCAATTCAGGGAAATTCCTTATGATTACTTCGAATCCGATTGGTACCGGATCCCCAAATCCACGAACGCCCCGGCCTGGATTGAACCCTATTTCGGCCAGGCGGGTGCCATCATCATGTCCACCTATTCCGTCCCTTTGTATCGCCGGGAAAACCGCGAAAGACGGTTCGTCGGCGAAGTGGTGGTGGATATTTCCCTTTCCCGGCTCCAGAAGAAAATCGCCTCCATCAAGATGGGGGACAGCGGCTACGGCATATTGATCTCCAGGAAGGGGACCTTTGTGAGCCATCCCGATGAACGTTTCATCATGAAAGAAACGCTGTTCAGTATGGCGCAGGCGGCCAAAAACCCGTCCCTGGTTGAAATCGGGAGGAAGATGCTGGAGGGGAGTCCGGGGTCGGCCCAGTTCTATGACGACTTCACCGGGAAAAAGAGCGAAATCGTATATGTGCCGTTGTCAACGAGCGGATGGATACTGGGCGTCGTCTTCCCCAAAAAGGAATTGATGGCGGACCTTGAGCGTTTGCATCGCAGGATGATCGCCATTGCTCTGGCGGGGTTTATGATGGTCATGGGCATCATCATATGGATCGCCCATTCCGTTACGCGCCCCCTGAGGATCCTGACCCAGGCCAGCCAGGACATTGCTTCGGGAAATCTGGATGTGGCGTTTCCCTCCATATCCGCGAAAGATGAAGTGGGGAAACTGGCTTCGTCGTTTGCCTATATGCAGGCATCCCTGAAACACCATATCAGGGAGCTCACCGAAACCACGGCGGCCAAAGAACGCATTGAAAGTGAGATCAAGATCGCCCGCGACATTCAGATGGGAATCCTCCCGAAGGTTTTCCCGCCCTTTCCCGGCAGGTCGGAATTCGATCTTTTCGCAACCCTGGTGCCCGCCAGGGATGTGGGGGGGGATCTTTACGACTTTTTCTTTGTGGATGACAACCATCTTTGTATCACCATCGGAGATGTTTCGGGAAAGGGAATCCCGGCATCCCTTTTCATGGTGATCACCTCCACCTTGATCAAAATCCGGGCTTCCGGTGAAATGCATCCGGAGTTGGTTTTGAATCGAGTCAACCAGGATCTGGCAAAAGATAACCCCTCCTTGATGTTTGTCACCCTCTTTTTGGCGATCCTGGACGTGAGGACCGGAGAGCTGCAGTACTGCAACGGCGGGCACAACCCCCCCCTTCTTATCCGCTCAGACGGGCACATGTTTCCACTGGATGCACCGCCTGCCGTGGCTTTAGGCGTCGTCGAAGACCATGCCTACCAGTCGAAAAAAATCTTTTTAAAAGATGGAGACGCCCTGTTGCTCTATACGGACGGGGTCACCGAGGCCATGAACGTCCATCATGAGTTGTTTTCCGAAAAGCGGCTGAAAAAGGCGGTGCATGCAATGAGAGGCGCCCCTGTCAAGACTATCGTTGAAGGGCTGTTGCACAGGATTGATACTTTTTCAAAAGGGGCGCCGCAAACAGATGATATTGCCATCATGCTGTTGAGATATTTTTCCAAAACGCCCCGGGAGTGATCCTGTCAAGGGAGGCGGTCCCGGGTTCAGGAGGGCCTGATCCGTCGCTTCATACAGGGAGGATAAAGATGGAGATCGAATATGTCGGAAAGGAAAAAGAGGCGGTCGTCGCCGCCGTGAAGGGAAGAGTCGACGCCGTCACTGCTCCGGAGTTTGAAAAACAATTCAGCCGCTGGATTAAGGAAGGGAACACGTGTTTCCTTGTGGGATTCGAACAGCTGGATTACATCAGCAGCGCCGGGCTTCGGAGCATCCTGGTCATTGCCAAAAAATTAAAAGGCCAAAGCGGAAGGATTGTCCTTTATGGCCTGAAAGACGTGGTCCGGGAAGTATTTAAGATTTCCGGATTTGATACGATTATCCCGATTTGCGGCTCATTCGAAGAAGCCTTGGAGCAGTTCCAGGCGTCACCACCGGGCGCCTGAAGGGCATGATGCCTTTTTTCAGGGCATTAAAGGAGAACGCCAATTGCCACACCCTTCTTCCGGGACCTTGACACTGCCGTCGAATCTTGAAAACTTAGGTGCCATGATCCGGTTCATTGCAGATCAAGCCCGACTCCATGGTCTTGATCCAAAACCGTGCCATGAAATCGAATTGGCATGTGATGAAATTCTGACCAACATCATGAATTATGCCTATCCCGAGTCCCGGGGGGAGATATCCGTGCGCTGCGGTGGAGACCGCCGTGTGTTTCGTGTCCGGATTTCCGATTCGGGGATCCCCTTCAATCCGTTGAAAACCCGGAAACCCCATCTGGCCGGAAGTATCGAAGAAAGGCAGATCGGGGGCTTGGGGATTTTTTTGGCCCGGCATTTGGTGGATGATATTCAGTATCAACGCAAAAAGAACCGCAATGTTTTGACCCTGTACAAGAAAAAGGGCAAACCGAACAAGCCTTGAGAACAGGTTGTCAAGCCGCGCTGACGTTTTTTTCACCTGCTCTCGGGACAGCCGCCGGGGCGGTGCCGGATTATGGATGCGACTCCTTGAAAATACCTTTTGAGAGGCGGGGATGCTGAAACAAGACAAGAAGGTGCTCTTGAGTGTGCCCCTGGACAATGCCTTTGTTTCCGTGGCCACATCCGTGGTGGAAAATGCAGCCGCAGCCTTGGGGCTGGGACGCAGTGAAGCGCTGTCCCTGACCCTTTCCGCGGAAGAAATCTTCACGTATCTGTGCCGCGTGGGGGGTGCGGACCAGACGGTGACGATTTGCTGTACCGGCGGCGTCTATTACGTGCAGACGGATTTTGAATTTTCGGTCAAGGACTTCGACATGCGCGCCTTCAACATCACCGCCAAGGCGCGCTTCGACGATGAGGCGGGTTTACAGGAGATGGGACTGTTGATTGCCTCCCGTTCCGTGGATCGGTTCCAGATCCTGGAAAAAAAGGGACAGGGCATGCGCCTGTCCTTGATCAAAGAGAAGGTCTATCCCCCCGGTGGGGAGGAAAGCGCGGACACGCGTGCATCCATATCCCGATGGACGCTCAAAAGGCCCCATGCCGAGGAACTGAAGCTTTTTTCCCTTCTGGTGAAGGCGCACCATTCAGGGGAGATCCTCCCGGAGTTTTTTGAATATCCCGGGAAGGTCATTGACATGGTGGCAAGCGGTGCTTATCAGGCCTCCGTGGCCTTGAGCCCCGAGGAGGCACTTGCAGGAGGCATTTTATGGCACTGGATGGGAGAAAGGACCGTGGAGTGTTTCGGCCCTTACGTCTTCAATGTCACCGACGCCCCTTCCCTTTCGGAAGCCCTCATAGAAGCGTGCCTTTCCACAATCGCAAAAACCCCTGCGGTGGGCCTGATTGTCCGGTTTGCCTCCCGCCACCTTCCCCGAGCGCATTTTGAACCTCTCGGCACCCTGTCCCTGACCACGAAAGCGGGCCGGAAGATACGGATGACCGCCTATTTCCGCCAACTCCTGGAGGACCCGGGATTGTCCGTCTGGGTGCATCCCGTGCTGAAAGATTTTCTCGAAAAGGAATATGCCCGCCTGGTCCTCCCCCGCAACATCCGAGGCGTCACCGACAAGGGGGAAACCCGGCATCGCCACAGCGTCTTGTCCAGTGCGTTCGTCCGGTCCCAGTCTCAGGTCACCCTTCGCCCACTTCGATACGGAGCGGATTCGCAGGCGAACCTGAAAGCGCATATCCGGTTGTTCCATGAGGAAGGCATAAGAAATGTTTTCTTTTCCATGGATTTGGGGATTCCCTGGCAAGTCGGCTTCATCCCCTTCCTCCTGGAGGCGGGATTTTCCCCCCGTGTGATTTTGCCCCATGCGGGGCGGGGCGATATGTTGCTCTTTCAGTGGGAAAAGCAAGGAAAATGAATCCCGTGCCCCTTGACAAGCTCGTGCCGCCCCACGTGAGGGGGTTCGAGGCCTATATCCCCAGTAAACCCGATGAGGTGCTGAAGAAGTTGTACGGGTGTTCCAGGCTTTTCCGCCTGAACAACAATGAAAACGCCCTGGGGCCGCCCCCGGCGGCGCGGAGCGTCATCGACCGATTTCCTTCATCGCGGGCTTCCGTCTATCCCAGCGGTGATGCCTATCCGTTGCGATGCAAATTGGCCGATAAATTCGGACTCGATCCGGATCAGATCCTGGTGGGGAACGGCGCCAACGAAGTGATCACCTTTGCCATTAAAGCCTTTTGCCGGGAAGGCGACAACATCATCACCGCGGACAAAACATTTGCCGTCTATGAGTGGGTGGCCGAATTCTCAGGGTACCAGGCCCGGCTGGTGCCCTTGGCGGACTTCGGCTTTGATGATGAAGGCATGCTCGAGCGGATCGATGAACGAACCAAAATCCTTTTCATCTGCAATCCGAACAATCCCACGGGCGGTTTCTGGGATGAAAAAAAGATAAGAGGTTTCCTGGAACGCATCGGAGGCAGGCAGATCGTCATCATCGATGAAGCCTACGCCGAGTTTATGGAAGCAAAGGATTACCCGGATGGGATTTCGCTGATCGGCACCTATCCCAATGTGGTGGTATTCAGAACCTTTTCCAAGATGTACGGATTGGCGGGATTGCGTATCGGATACCTCGTGGGCGACCTTGAAGTGGTGAATATCATCCGCCGAACCTGCGTGGTTTATTCGGTGAATGTCCTGGCCCAAGAGGCGGCCCGCGCCGCCCTTGATGACGGGGAGCATGTGCTTCGAACGCGGGAAATGATTCGACAAGGAAAGGATTTTTTAATCCGGGAGCTCAACCTGCTGGGTCTGTCTTATATCCACGGGGGGGGCAATTTCATGATGATTCATTTGCCCATGAGCGACAGCCTGGCGTATCGAAAACTGATGACCCGGGGCATTATGGTCCGCACCATGACGGGCTTCCGGTTTCCCAACTACATCCGCGTGACCGTCTCCAAGATGGAAGCCATGGAAGCCTTTATCGAAGCCTTGGAGGGGATTCTCCGCGAGGGAAACACATGATGGCATCCGATAGCCCCCTTGAAATTGGAAGCGCTTTTCCCCGGCAAGACGCCGTGGCCAAAGTCTTGGGCCGGGAAAAATTCGCCGCCGATTATTATGATCAAAATCCATTATGGGCCGGGGTGAAACGGGCCGGCATCCCCCACGGACGCTTGAAGGCGATTCACACGGAGGCCGCGTTGACGGTGCCGGGCGTCGTTTGTGTCCTGACGCACCGGGATATTCGAGGATCCAACCGCCAGGGCGTGGTGCGGAAGGACCAGCCTGTCCTGGTGGATTCCAAGGTCCGCCATTGCGGAGACCCCGTGGCCCTGGTCGTTGCGGAAACAAAGGAAGCCCTTGAGCGGGCCCTGAGACGGATTGCCCTGGATATCAAGGTGCTTCCCGCCGTGTCGGATATCCTGGAGGCCCTGGATGCGAAGAGTCCCCGCATCCATGAAGATCATGAAAACGGCAATCTCCTGCTCCACGGGACGCTGGAGAAAGGCCGTGTGGAGCAGGCCTTTCAAGAGTGTGCGCACAGGGTCGAAGCATGGTTTCATCTTCCCTGGCAGGAACATGCCTATCTCGAAACCGAGGCGGGATGGGCCGTTTTGCAAAAGGACGGCGAAGTCACCCTCGTCGCGTCCACCCAGACCCCCTTCCGGGACCGGGCGGAAGTTGCGGATGCCCTGGGGCTTGACTTGCACAAGGTGCGTATTGTGGCGCCGTTTTGCGGGGGGGCCTTCGGCGGAAAAGACGGCATCACCGTTCAAAGCCTTTTGGCCCTGGCGGCGATCCACTGTCCGGGCCGGGCCGTGAAGATGTGGTGGGACCGGGAAGAGAGTTTCATCGCCGGTGCCAAGCGGCATCGCGCCATGATCTATTATCGGGCGGGCGCGACGGCTTCCGGTGTCCTGCATGCCCTGGAAGCGAAGCTGTACTATGATACGGGCGCCTACGACCATCTGGGCGGCGTGGTGATGGCGCTGGGCCTGGAGCATGCGGGCGGCCCCTACCGGATTCCTCACAGCCGCATCCAGGCCTTCAGTGTCTATACCAACAATCCGGTGTCCGGGGCCTTCAGGGGATTCGGTGTGCCTCAGGTCAATGGGGCCCTGGAGCAGATCATGGACATGCTCGCGGAAGCGGCGGGCCAGGCCCCTGTTGCGTTTCGACGGCGTCATGCGGTGCGGCGCGGCGATATCAATGCCATCGGCGTGACGGTGCAGGGTTCGACCGGCATCCAGGCGTGCCTGGATACCCTGGTGGAGAGTGCTTCCTGGAAGGCCATGAAAGCGTTCAAGGCCCGGGAGATCCCCTTCAAACGCCGCGGTGTAGGGATCGCCTGCGTCATGCACGGGATGGGGTACGGCCCGGTGGTGCCGGATGTGGCGCATGCCAAGATTGAACTGCAGACTTCCGGGCAGTTCTGCGTCTTTTGCGGCGTCGTGGACATGGGGCAGGGCAACGCCGCCACCTGCCTTCAGATCGCAGGCCATATTTTGAACCAGGATATGCCCCGCATGGCGCTGGTTCTGCCGGACACCCAAAAAACCCTGCCCTGCGGTTCTTCATCGGCAAGCCGCACCACCTATACCTACGGAAACGCCTTGATCGCGGCGGCTTGCGCCCTCAAGAAGCGGATCTTGCAGTATGCCGGGGAGCTGTGGATGGTGCCCGATGAAAAGGAAGTCCTTCTTGTGCCGGGCGCCGTCCGCCATCTTCCCAGCGGGAGGGAGATGGCGCTGGCGGATCTTGCGAAAGGGCTGAACCCCTCGGAGCGTGTCGCCACGGCCCGATTCCGCGCTCCCGTATCCCGGGAGATGCCCGTAAAGGATCCGGCGTTGCGCCTTCACGGCATCCCCCATGTGATTTTTTCTTACGGCGTCCATGCGGCGGGGGTGGAAGTGGACACCCTGACAGGACAGGTGCAGGTCAAGAAATATATGGCGGTGAGCGATTGCGGGCGCATCCTCAATCCGCAGCTCATCCGGCAGCAGATCGAGGGGGCCATTGCCCAGGGAATCGGGTATGCCCTCCAGGAGGCGGTCATCGTGGAGCGGGGCGTCATGAAGACAAAAGATTTTTCCACCTATATCCTCCCTTGTGCATTGGATGTGCCGGAGATGGAAACGGCTTATGTGGAACTGGAGGAGGATTCCGGACCTTTCGGAATGAAGGGCGCCGGCGAAGTGGGCATGGACGGTCCCCTGCCCGCCATCGGCAATGCGGTGGCAGACGCCATCGGCGCCAGAATCTTTCATTATCCGCTCACCCCCGAACGGGTCCTTGCGGCAATGGATCCAAACGAAAAGACCGGGCAGAAAGGATGAACATTTCGTTTCACCTCAACGGCCGTCCGGTGACCGTCCGGGTGCCTTCCGGAAAGAGGGTCGTGGATGTTCTCCGGCAGGATTTGAACCTTACCGGCACCAAAGAAGCCTGCGGTTCCGGAGAGTGCGGCGCGTGCACCATCCTTGTGGAGGGCCGGGCGCGCCTGTCCTGCCTCATGTTGGCCGTTCAACTCAAAGAAAGGCACGTTGTGACCATCGAGGGCCTGGCCTCGGGTGGCCTGCTCCACCCGGTGCAGGAAGCCTTTGTGGAGTATGGGGCCGTTCAGTGCGGTTTCTGCACGCCGGGCATGATCCTTGCCGCCGTGGATCTCCTCAAGCGAAACCCCCTTCCCTCCGGGGAAGAGATCCGGGAAGCCGTCAGCGGCAATCTGTGCCGGTGTACCGGGTATGCCCGGATCGTGGATGCAATCTTGGCGGCCTCCCGACGCATGGCACGGGGGAAGAAACGATGAATCGGGTCCATCTTCCCCGCTCTCTCGAAGGGGCATGGGAGATTCTGGACCGGGTTCCGGAAGCCCGGGTCTATGCAGGCGGGACCGATCTTTTCGTAAAACTCCAAGGTGAGGCGCGATCCCGTGCGGTCCTGGTCTGCCTCGAGCGGATCCGGGAATTGCGGGGGATAAGGGATGCGGGAAAACACGTGTGGATCGGGGCGTGTACCCCGTATACGGAGATCCTTTCCGACCCGTCGGTTCAGGAGCACTTTCCGGTCCTTTCGGATGCGATCCGGAAGCTGGGGTCTCCCCTGATACGCAATATGGGCACCATGGGGGGCAACATCTGTACCGCTTCTCCGGCGGGGGACACGCTGCCCCCCCTTTACATCCTCGAGGCGACCCTCGAGATCCGATCCCATTCTAATACCCGGCGAATCCCCGTCCAGGACTTTATTTTGGGGCCGGGACAGGCGCGGCTGGAACCGGGCGAGATCCTGTCGGGCATCGAAATTCAAAAGGGACATCCCTATCCGGTCCATTTCTATGAGAAGGTGGGACAGCGTCAGGCCCTGGCCATTGCCGTGGTGAGCCTGGCCGTGATGATGAGGCTTTCCGAGGCGGGAGACATCGAGGCCATACGGATGGCTTTTGGCAGCGTGGCGCCCACGGTGGTCCGGCCCCTTCCCATTGAAACCCAACTGGCCGGCGCCCCTTTGGACGAAAAGACGCTCCGGGAGGCCGGAGCGATGCTCCAGGCGCATCTCTTTCCCATCGACGACATCCGGGCTTCCGCCCGGTACCGCCGGCGGGTGAGCGCCAATATCCTCCAGCGGCTGAGGCTCCGGGGAAAGGCCTCCATGAAAGACAGTCATCGATTCGGCCCATGAGCGGAGCAAGATCGCATATGCCGTCTGGCACACGCCTTTTCACGCGTGATTTTCTCCTTTTGAATTTCGTCATTTTTCTGACCTATTGCAATATCGCCGTATTTTTCCAATTCCATCAGTACCTGCTGAAGTTGTCCATGCCGCCCCAGTGGACGGGGTTTCTCATCGGGATATTTGCCTTTTGTGCCTTGAGCGTTCGACCCGTCATCAGTCCCCTGTTGAACCCCCACAACGGCGCAAAGTGGATTGCCATCGGCACGGTGGGGGTGATGGGCGCCCTTTTCTGTTATGCTTTTGCTCAACACTTTTGGTCCATGGTGCTGGTGCGCCTCCTGCACGGCGCTGCATACGTGGTCATGGCGACTGCGGTGATGGCGCGCATGATCGGGTGTATCCCGCCTGATAGAAGCGGTCAGGCCTTCGGGATGGTCTCGGTAATCACCCTCCTGCCCTATGCGGTCATCCCCCCCTTGTTGGAGCCGGCCATCCGTGGCTTGGGAGGGTTTCTTCCCGCCCTGTACCTCACCGCCCTGATTCTGGGGCTGATTTTTCCGCTCCTTGGGTTATTGCGTCCCGGCGGCCCGGGGGAAGCCTCCCGACAAAGCTACGACATTTCCCTTCAGGACGTCATGGGCAATATCTTCAATCCGAAAATAGGGGCCTTGCTGGTCATTTCGCTGCTGGTCTTTACGGCCTTTACCCCGGTGTTTTATTTTCTCAAAGGATACGGCCAAAAAATCGGCATATCCAATGTCGGGTGGTTCTTTACCCTGTCCACCGTCACGGAGATCGGGGTGCGTCTTTTGGGGGGAAGGCTCCTGGACAGATGGCATAAAGGGCGCTTTTTGGGTGTTTCGCTGATCGGCCTGGCCGTGGCCTACGGCCTCTTCGCCCGTGTTACCGGCGTGAAGATGTTTTATCTCCTTGCCCTTTTGTTCGGTCTGTGCTGGGGTGTGGCGTTGCCGCTTTTAAACGGATTGTTGTTCGATCTTTCCGAACCCCGTCTGAGGCCCTTGAACGCCAATTTGGGTCTGGAAATGTTTCAGGGCGGGTTTTTCCTCGGGCCCCTGGCGGGGGGATGGATTCTGTATCGCTTTGATTACAAGGCGCTCTTCGATGCCTGCGCCTTGATGATCCTTGTGGCAATCGGCCTGGTTCCCCTTTTATTCGGAGGCAAGGCAAAGTGAGTTTCCCATGTTGACCCTCGTGTATGTGATCGGAATCGGCATCGGCCTCGCCTGTCTCCTGGAAGGCGTCAGCCGAGGGGTGTATCGCATGAAGTATGGGATGCCCTTCCGTTCCCGGGTGATCGGCGAGTATCCCTACCGTCGATTCATCGAAGCGTGTGACCCACCCTTGTACTTTCGATTGAAAAAAGGGTTCCGGTCGCCCATGGTCCATATCAATCGTTTCCGTTGCCGGGGGCCCGAACCGGCGCCGGACGGCGAAAAGAAGCGCCTGCTCCTCATGGGGGAATCCAATTTTTTCGGTGTGAAGCTTACGCGGGAAGAGCATCTTTGGTCTGTCAAGCTCGAGGCCATCCTGCAGAAAAGAGGGTATGCCCGGTGGGAGGTGCTCAACGCGGGCAATCCCACGTATAATACGTTTCAGCATCGCCACCTGTGGGAACGGGAGCTGCATCGGGTTCGTCCGGAAATTCTGATCCTGTCTCTGGGGGGCAATGATTTCTCTCAGGCTTGGATGATGGGCTCCCGATGGGAGCCGGGGACGCCCTGGCCCTGGGAATTCATCCTGGCCCTGGAACGGAAATCGCCGTGGTGGAACAGGCTGGGGGCGCGCTTCTGTCTCTATTTTCTCTGGCGACGGCGCATGACGGCACGGAAAAGCTTTCCCCGGTGGGACCAAGATTTTCAATGGGAAAGATGCATTGCCGCCATCAAGGAGAATTACCGCGCCGTCGTCCGGGACGCCCAAAAGCGCGGCGCCCGGGTGATTGCTTCCTCCTATGCCTTTGCCTATGACCTGAATCCCGGGCCGGAAGAGGCGCGAAAACTCGACGCCATCCAGTCAAACTGGCGCTCTTTCATTGAGGGCCGGGGCGAATACGATTTCAAGTTTCTCGAAGTGATGCAAAACGAGATTTGTCCCGAACTGGATATTCCGTATATTGATTTTACGAAGGCCTTTCATGAACATCCCAAGAGATTTGAAATGTACTTGGATCTTGCCCATTTCAATGAAAAAGGCATGGCCTTTGTGGCCCAAACCCTGTTTCAGGAAATCGAAGCACTGGGATGGTGGACGCGATGAAGGATGCAAAAAAGAAGGGGCGCTCCATTGCCCCCGGCCAGGACGTCAAGGTCGATTTTTTTCGTCCCCAAGACGCCGACGGCGTGGCGGCTTTGTTTTTGACGGTTTACGGCAAGGCCTACCCCATCAAAACCTTTATCGATCCCCAACGGTTGAAGGCGGAAAACGAAGCCGGAAGGACCCTGTCCAGTGTGGCCCGGACACCGGAAGGAGATATCGTGGGGCATAACGCCCTGTTCAACAGCGCGCCCTGTGACGGAATCTATGAATCCGGGGCCGGGGTGGTGCATCCCGCCTATCGGAATACCACCGGTATTTTTTCCCGATTGGTGGAGCATGGCTTCATCGAAGGGCCCAAGAGGTATCCCGTGGAGACGATTTACGGGGAACCCGTCTGCAACCACGTCTATTCCCAGAAGCTATGCCGCCGCTTGGGATGGATCACGCACGCCGTGGAAGTGGCGCTGATGCCGGCCTCCGTCTATGCCCGGGAAAAGAGCGCTTCCGGCCGGGTGTCCGCCCTCCTGGATTTCATCACCCTGAAGGCCCGCCCACATGCGGTCTATTATCCGAAATGCTATAAAGACCAGGTTCAATTTCTTTACGCCGGGCTCGATGACGACAGAAAATTGATCCAATCTGATGCGGTCCCGTCTTCTTCCAAGAAGACGCGAATGGACATGCACTTTTTTGACTTCGCCCGGGTGGCGCGCGTGGCCGTCATGGGATGCGGTGTGGATTTCATGGATGTTTTTCAAGAAAAGGAACATGCCTGCCGGAGACGGGGGGGCGTGGTCATCCAGGTATGGGTCGATCTCGGTGCTCCTGAAGGGGCTTTTGCGGTTCGGCGGCTTAGGGAAAGGGGATATTTCTTTGGCGGCATCCTTCCCCGATGGTTTAATACGGACGGCATGCTCATGCAAAAAATATTCGAGCCCCCCGATTGGGAACATATCCAGATCCACTCTGACCGGGCCAAAACCCTGCTGGAATTGGTCAAAGGGGATTGGGAAGCCTCGCAGAAGCCGGATTCAAGTTCGTCTTGACAGGGGCAGCAACGCCTTAGTTTCGATAAAAACGTAAAGACCGGAAGAAAGGAAAGCGCCATGATGCACCTGAGGTGGATCGATATTGAGAAAAGGAAGCTCAAGACCCTGATTGTTCCCGTGGTCCAAGACCAGGAGATCACGGATCATCCCGTCATTGCAAGGCTGATTCAAAACGCCTTGAAATTTCCGGAGTTCAAGGGCGAAAAGGAGGATGTCCTGGTCTTGTATCACCCGGAAAACCTCCCCCTGGAGCGGGTGCTCTTTTTGGGCCTGGGAAAGTACGAGAGCCTGGACCGGGAGGGCCTTCGGGTCTTTGCCGGCAAAGGGGTCAAGAAAGGGATCGAGATGAAACTGGACCGGGTGATGCTGGCGGTTCCCTCCCCTGAAAAGACCCGGCGGGATCCTTTGGAGATCCTCGAACCGATTTTGGAAGGGGCTTGTCTGGCCAACCATCTGTTCACCCGCTACAAGGCCCAGGAAAAGGCCCGCCCCCTGAAAAAGATTGAATTTCTTGCCAAAGCGCCCTTGAATCGGAAGTTTCAGAACCTGCCCAAATCGGTGGAGACCGTATGCCGGGCCACCCTCTTGGCCAGGGAGTGGGTCTCCATGCCCTCCAATGAGAAAAAACCGGATACATTCGCCAAAACCGTGATTGCTCAGGCGAAAAAGGCCGGGTTGAAGACCACCCTTTTCACGGAGAAGGCGCTTTTGCAAAAAGGCTTCGGCGCCATGCTCTCGGTTTCGGCCGGAAGCCAGAGCCAGGCCCGGCTGGTGGTGCTGGAGCACCGGCCGGCCAAGTCCCCAAAACCCGTGGTCCTGGTGGGCAAAGGGGTCACCTTTGATTCCGGGGGAATCAACCTCAAACCCACCGGGAGCCTTGAGGACATGAAGACCGACATGTCCGGCGCTGCGGCGGTGGCCGGGGTGCTCCTTGCAGCGGCCGAGGCGGGGATCCAGCGACACCTGGTGGGGATCCTTCCCCTGGTGGAGAACATGCCCTCCGGCACCGCCTCCCGGCCCGGGGATATTGTCAAGAGCTTTTTAGGAAAGACCGTGGAGATTGGCAATACCGACGCGGAAGGCCGGCTCATTCTCATCGACGCCATGGCCTGGGCGGCCAAGCACTACCGCCCCGGGATCCTCATCGACCTGGCCACCCTCACCGGGGCGTGCGTGGTGGCTTTGGGCGAAAAGATCGCCGGGCTTTTTTCTCCGGATGACGCCCTGGCGGAGGCGTTGCTGGAATCCGGGGAAAGGACCCACGAGCGATGCTGGCGCCTCCCCCTGCCCGAGGACTACCGGGAATCCCTCAAGAGTGAACTGGCCGATATCCGCAACGTTGCGGAATCCCGGTGGGGCGGTGCCATTCACGCCGCCTTGTTCCTTTCCGAGTTCGTGAAGGACTGCCGCTGGGCCCATCTGGATATCGCGGGCCCGGCTTCCGCCAAGAAGCCGGGACCCTATTGGATTGCCGGGGGGACCGGCTTCGGGGTGAGGCTCCTCTGGGATGCCCTGACCCGGCTTTCATCGTAGGGGGAAACATCTGTGGCGTTGGAGATCGAGCGGAAATTCTTGGTGAAAGGCGACGCCTGGAGATCCGCGGGCAAGGCGGTGGCCTGCCGGCAGGGCTACATCAGCCGCTTGAAGGCCTGTGTGGTCCGGGTCCGGACCGCGGGCCCCAAGGCGTATCTCTGTGTGAAGGGGGCGGTGACGGCCCTTGTTCGAAGGGAATATGAGTATGAAATCCCCTTTTCCGATGCCGAAGCCATGCTGACCGAGTTGTGCGAAAAGCCCCTCATTCAAAAGAGGCGCCATGTCATCGCTTATAAGGGGTTGACCTGGGAAGTGGACGAGTTTTTCGGTGAAAACCAGGGGCTTGTCATCGCCGAACTCGAACTTGAAAGACAAGATCAGCCCTTTGAAAAGCCGCCCTGGGTGGGCGAAGAGGTGACCGGAGACCCCCGGTACTACAATGCGAATCTGGTGAAACATCCGTTTTGCCGGTGGTCCGGGCCAAACGATTCCGCCTTGCAGGAGTAAAAGGGGCAAAGAATGGGCCATGTGGAACTGGGCCTTCTCGCCAGCACCCTGGCCGGACTCGCCACCGGTGTCGGGGCCGTGCCGGTCTTTTTTTTCAAAAAGATCTCCGACCGCCTGATGAACGCCGCGTTGGGCGGGGCCGCCGGCGTGATGCTGGCGGCCACATCCTTTTCCCTGATTGTCCCCGGGATCGCATATGGAGAGGCCCTTTGGCCGGGAAAGGGGGCCTATGCAGTGGCCGGGGGGATCCTGACGGGCGCCCTGTTTCTCGACCGCATGGACAAGTGGCTGCCCCATGAACATTTTGTCATGGGCAGGGAAGGCCCCTCCAGTGCGATGAGAAGGATATGGCTTTTCATCATCGCCATCACCCTCCACAACTTCCCCGAAGGCCTGGCCGTGGGGGTGGGGTTCGGGACCCAGGAC
>JALVQN010000197.1 GCA_027025555.1 Desulfobacterales bacterium | reverse complement strand
CCCGGATAAGCTTTCGGATTTCAGCTTTGGTCTTTTGCCCGGAAAATACAGCGTAAACGGCCTGTTTAATGGTTCTCCGCTCCTTTGCCCTGAATAAAAAATAAAGTTTTCCCAAAAAGGCAATGTAATAATAGCTGAAACGCCAACCGAGCCTGCGGCATAAAAAAAGGTTGATCCTGGATTGTAAAAATTTGCTCAGCTGCATGCCTTGAATTCCGCGCCTGAAAAACGGCATTTAAAATTTTTGATATTGAATGAAGGCTATTCGATAATCACGCCAACTTGTTTAACCCTCCTTTTTTTTGAGTATCGGAAAAAAGACTGTGTGGCCTTTTATGGTGAAAAAAAATCCCTTTTTTTCGCAGGCAGTTAGAAAGGGAAAAATAATAAAGAGTCTATCACAAGGAAGGCTTTTTCAAAAGGGTTTTTTTAAAAAAGGGGGATGACCTGGTTTTGTGCACTGTTTCATAATAACCAGGGCGTTGGTTTTAATGGACCGATCCACTGATTTTGATTTAAAACGCCCTGGTCTTAAAAAGGAGCAGGCGCTTCCATGGAGAGAAGGCCATGGCAGTTCTTAAACAACGAGGAACGGTTACCATGAGCATCTTATCTGATCCAACCGTGGTCTCCATGAGGGGTCCATCCGGGCCCCGGGTGAAAAGACGGCCAGCATCGAAGAGATGGCGCTTTCCATGAAACAGATGGAGACCAAGCTCAAGAAGGTCACAGACGAACTGAACCGTAAAATTTTTGAAATGGACGAAATGAAGGCCTTCGTGGAGCGCTTCAACGATGACCTGGAGATCCAGGAACTGATCGATCTCGTCTTGGCAAAGGCCTTGAAACTGACCGGCCCGCAAATCGGCTCCTTATGCCTTGTTGAAAAGGAAGAAAACCGTCTTCTGGTGGCGGCTTTCCACGGATTCGAAGGGGAACCGAAACGGCATTTTCACATTGACTTGGAAGAATCTCTCATCCAACAAGTCATATATGAGATAAACCGCTGGTGGTCGGGGATATGGAAAGGGATCCCCGCATCAATAAAGCCAACACGCCGAGGTATGGATCTTCCTCCTTTATGATCCTTCCTTTTTTGACAAAAAAGAGGTGGTGGGGGTCCTGAATTTATCCTGTAAGGAAAACGGTGCACCGTTTTCCGACCATGATGAAAAAACCTGTCCATCCTGGTGAGTCGAATCGGGAGTGCGCCGGAAACGGCCCGGAAAATGAATCAACGCTTCAACACCATCTACCAGACCCAAAAGCCGGCTCGGCTGGAAAACTGGGAAGTCCTCCGTCCTGGCGGGGAGAAGTCTGTCCTGGAACTGTCCGCCTCTTTGATGAAAAATGAAGAGGGCCGGCGGCCGGTGTCTTGAGGAACTGCTCAAAATCGATCCCGTGGCAAAGGTGCTCATGGCCAGCTTGAAAACTTTTCCGATGATTCAAAATATAACTTTGATATCAATATGTTGGAATGCAAGCGCACTTTTTATGGACCCCTTTGGGCATTTTCTAAATCTTCTTGACACGGGAAAGGGAGTTGTTTATAGAGTCTCTCTTATCCCCTTGTCAGATGAAGGGGCGGCCCGAGCGGCCTGCCTTTTGGGGTGGCTCAAAATCGATGCCGAGGATGAAACCGGACGATGGACTTGGATCGGCGGCTCCGACAACGAAAAAAGGAACTGGTTCAAAAGTGGTTTCATGCCGTAATCGAGACCTATTCGGCAGATGCCTCCCGATTTTTTGCAAACCAGAAGGACCCCTTTGCCAACCCGGTGGGCCGTGCCTTCAGGGAGGGTTTGAGCGGCCTTTTTGATCACCTTATCAATTCCGAACAGAACGATCCCCGTCAGATAGGCGCTTGCCTGGACCCGATGATCCGTATCCGCGCGGTTCAAAATTTCTTACCCTCCCAAGCCATCGGCTTCCTGTTTGATTTCAAAAAAATTCTTCGGAAGGATCTGGGTGACGCACTCGAACATCCGGATTTTTCCGATGCGCTCAAAAGACTTGAGGAAAGGATTGATGCATTCGGCCTGATTGCTTTCGATGTTTTTATGCGATGCCGGGAAAAGATTTACCAGCTCAAGGCCGACGATCTGCGCGAGCGGACCTTTAAGGCCTTTGAAAGGGCGGGTTTGGTCCATGACATTCCCCAGGCCAATGCAGAGAAGGATCACTATCACTAAAACCGAAAGGTATCCCGGATCGGGAACCGGAAAGGGGCTGAAAGCGAGGTAACGGTAAATGAATGTAAATTACATTGCTTCCCTCATCACCGTCGTTGTTCTCTTTTTAATCGCTTATGTGGGCACGCAAGTGGTGGGACTCCAGGTGCTCTTCGGGATCGTGATCCCGTACCTGGCCCTGGTCGTTTTTCTGGCGGGATTCATCGCCCGTGTGCTCAACTGGGCCCGGTCCCCTGTTCCGTTTCGTATCCCCACCACCTGCGGGCAGCAGAAATCGCTCCCATGGATCCCATCCGCCACCGTCGACAATCCTTCCACCACAGGGGGGGTGATTGCTCGAATGGCGGTGGAAATCCTCCTTTTCCGTTCCCTTTTTCGGAATACAAAGGCGCGTCTGAAGGGGGGGGAGCGGCTTTCCTACGAATGGGAAAAATGGCTTTGGTTGGCGGCCCTCATTTTTCACTACGCCTTTTTCACCGTAATCGTCCGGCATTTCCGCTTTTTCCTCGAGCCGGTCCCGGCACCGTTAAAGTGGTTGCAATCCGTGGACGGCTTTCTCCAGATCGGCCTGCCGGGGGTCCTGATTTCCGGGTTCGCCCTTTTGGCGGCGGTGATTTTCCTTTTTCTCCGCCGTGTTTTCATCCCCCAGGTCAGGTACATCTCCCTGGCATCCGACTATTTCCCGCTCTTTCTGATCATGGGCATCGCGGTCTCCGGCATCTTCATGCGCTATATCACCAAGGTGGACGTGGTGAGTGTGAAAGCGCTGACCATGGGGCTGATCACCTTTAAACCGGTCCTCCCCGAGACAGTGGGGGGGCTCTTCTACGGCCACTTCTTTCTTGTCAGCGTGTTGCTGGCCTACTTCCCGTTCAGTAAGTTGATGCATCTGGGGGGTATTTTCATGAGTCCCACGCGGAACCTGGCCAACACCAGCCGTGAAATCCGACATATCAACCCGTGGAATTACCCGGTGAAGGTGCATACCTATGAAGAATATGAAGATGAATTCAGGGAGAAGATGGTTGAAGCTGGACTTCCGGTGGAAAAGGAGCCTGCCACCGGCACTTCTCAGGAAAAGGAGTAAACAATGGCAGACGACCTGTTGAAACCCCATGAGCTGATTGCCAATATCAAGCCCAGGCCGCCCCAGACCGGATGGATGGATACACCCGTCAAAATCCGCAAGGGGATGTATTGTTATGCCTCGAACCCTAAGAGCGTGGCGGCCTTGGGATTTCCCAACGCCCGGGAGTGGAACCCCCTGGATGAAGACTGGAAACTTCCTCCCAACTGGAAAGAGATTGTCTTCGAGGGGATGCGGGAGCGTCTTGATCGGTTCCGGACCTTCAAGGTTTTCATGGACATTTGCGTTCGATGCGGGGCCTGTGCGGACAAGTGCCACTTTTTCATCGGAAGCGGAGACCCCAAAAACATGCCGGTCCTCAGGGCCGAATTATTGCGCTCTGTCTACCGGCGGGATTTCACCACAGCCGGCAAGCTTTTCGGTCGGCTGGCGGGAGCCCGGGAGATGACCCTGGATGTCCTGAAGGAGTGGTGGTACTATTATTTCCAGTGCACCGAATGCCGTCGGTGCTCGGTCTTCTGCCCCTACGGCATTGATACCGCCGAGATCACCATCATGGCCCGGGAAATCTTCAATCTCCTGGGGCTCAACATCGACTGGATCGCCACACCGGTGGCCAATTGCTACCGTACCGGAAATCATCTGGGAATCCAACCGCATGCTTACAAGGACATGATCGATTTCTTCGTGGACGATATTGAAGATATCACGGGTGTGCGGTTGAACCCCCACCTCAACAAGAAGGGCGCCGATATCCTCTTCATCACCCCTTCCGGCGATGTCTTTGCCGATCCCGGCACCTATACGGCCATGGGATACCTGATGCTTTTCCATTTTCTCCAGGAAAAGTACGGCCTGGAAGTCACGTGGAGCACCTATGCCTCGGAAGGGGGAAATTTCGGTTTTTTCACCTCCCATGAGACCATGAAACGCCTCAATGCAAAGATGTACGCCGAGGCCAAGCGCCTGGGGGTCAAGTGGATCCTGGGCGGGGAATGCGGACACATGTGGCGGGTCATTCACCAGTACATGGACACCATGAACGGCCCCGCGGATTTTCTGGAAGAACCGGTCTCCCCCATCACGGGAACGAAATTCGAGAACGCCAAATCCACCAAAATGGTCCACATCACCGAATTTACCGCCGACCTGATCCGGCACGGCAAACTGGACTTGGATCCCAGCCGAAACGATCACCTCGTCCTCACCTACCACGATTCCTGCAATCCTTCCCGGGGCATGGGACTCCTGGAGGAGCCCCGCTATGTGATCAAGAGCGTTTGCAACCATTTCTATGAGATGCCCCCCAACACGATCCGTGAACAGACCTTTTGCTGTGGAAGCGGGGCGGGCCTGAACGCCGGCGAAAACATGGAACTGCGCATGATCGGAGGGTTTCCGCGCGCCAATGCCGTCAAGTACGTGCATGAAACGCATGGGGTGAACATGCTGGCCTGCATCTGTGCCATCGACCGGGCGGCCTTGCCCACGTTGATGGAATACTGGGTCCCTGAAGTCAACGTCACCGGGGTGCATGAATTGGTGGCCAACGCCTTGAACCTCCCCGGCCAGCAGGAAAGAACCACGGACCTGCGCGGAGAACCGCTACCCGGAATGGAGGCCGACGATGAATAATACCAAGACACTTTATGACGGCGGGAAGGTCATTACGGGCCTGGTTATTTTCGTCATCCTGGTCACGTTGCCCTTCTGGTACAATCACGGAAAGGCCGCGCCCGAGCCGCAACCCCAACTCACGGCAAAAGCCAAGGCGGAAAAGGCCTGCGTCCGGCCCAAAAGCATCATGAAAGCCACTCATATGCAGATCCTCAACGGCTGGCGGAACAATGTGGTGAGAAACGCCCGCCGGATCTGGGAGACCGCCGACGGAAAACGCTTCAACATGAGTCTTTCCAAGACGTGCCTCGATTGCCATTCCAACAAAGAAAAATTTTGTGACACGTGCCACAATTACGCGGCGGTCGCCCCTTATTGCTGGGACTGCCATATCGATAAAGTGAAGGAGGCAAAGGAATGAAACGCAGCAGGAGAAGCTTTTTACAGCTTGCCGGAGTTTCTGCGCTGGGACTTGGCCTCAAGCCTGCGGCCGGCCTGTTCGCCGCTTCAGGGGGACACGGTCGGGCCCCTGGCGAAAAGGTCCTTAAGAGTGAGAAGGCACTGAAAGCAAAGCAGTGGGCCATGGTCATCGACACCCGAAAATTTGAATCCGCCGAAGACCTGGAACCCCTCATCGAGGTATGCCACAAGATCCATAACGTCCCTTCCATGAAGGACAAGCGCCATGAGATCAAATGGATTTGGGAAGAAGAATTCGAGCACGCCTTTCCCACCCAGGAGCTTCGGTTTTTACCCGAGAGGATCGCGCAGCTTCCATTTTTAACCCTCTGTAATCACTGTGAACACCCGCCGTGTGTCCGGGCGTGCCCCACCAAGGCGACGTTCAAGCGGGAGGACGGTATTGTATTGATGGATTTCCACCGGTGTATCGGCTGTCGGTTCTGCATGGCCGCCTGCCCTTACGGGTCCCGGAGTTTTAATTTCAGAGACCCCCGGCCCTTTATCGAAGAGATCAACCCGGATTATCCCACACGGATGAAGGGTGTGGTGGAAAAGTGCAATTTTTGCGCAGAACGGCTGGCAGTCGGTCGGATGCCGGCCTGCGTGGAGGCCTCCAACGGCGCCATCACATTCGGCGACCTGGAGGATCCGGAATCCGAGGTGCGGGCGCTTTTGAGAGAGAATTATACCATTCGACGCAAACAGGCCTTGGGGACCGGCCCGGCCATTTACTATATTGTATGAGGTGGTTATGCTGGAAAAAGCCTTAAAAGGAAGTAAACGGTATTATGGATGGATAACGGTCCTGTTGGCCGTTATCGGCATCGGGTTCGGCTTTTACCTGTGGCAGTTGCGCTTCGGCCTCGGGATCACGGGCATGAGCCGGGACGTCACGTGGGGCTTCTACATCGCCCAGTTCACGTTCCTGGTGGGTGTTGCGGCGTCGGCGGTGATGCTGGTGCTGCCCTATTATCTGCATCACTACAAGGCCTTCGGCAGAATCACCATCCTGGGGGAGTTTCTCGCTGTGGCCTCGGTGAGCATGTGCATCCTGTTTATCTTCGTGGATCTCGGCCAGCCCATGCGGGTGTTGAACGTGCTGCTCTATCCCACGCCCAACTCCATCCTCTTTTGGGACATGATCGTCTTGAACGGCTATCTTTTGTTGAATATCGTCATCGGATGGAAGGTCTTGGAGGCCGAACGAAACGCCGTGCCGCCGCCCGGGTGGATCAAGCCCCTGATTTATCTTTCCATCCCCTGGGCCGTGAGTATCCACACGGTCACCGCATTTTTGTACTGCGGGCTTCCTGGAAGGGGGTTCTGGCTGACCGCCATTCTTGCGCCCCGTTTCCTTGCCTCGGCCTTTGCATCCGGTCCGTCCCTGCTGATTTTGCTTTGCCTCATCGTGCGCAAACTGACAAAGTTCGATCCCGGAAAAGAACAGATCCAGTCCCTGGCCAAGATTGTGGCCTATGCCATCTCCATCAACGTCTTTTTCTTTCTCTGTGAGGTCTTTGTCGTCTTTTACAGCAACATTCCCGAACATATGGATCATTTTAAATATCTGTTTGTGGGATTGCACGGGCACGGTGTCCTTGTCCCGTGGATGTGGGCTTCCCTGGTACTCATGGCGGTTTCCATTCTCCTTCTGGTCGTCCCGTCCACCCGTCAAAATGAGAGCATCCTGGCCATTGCCTGTGTCACCGTCTTTGCCGGAACCTGGATCGACAAGGGCCTGGGCATGATTTCGGGCGGCTTCGTCCCTTCCCCCTTGCATCACGTGAATGAATATGTGCCCACGTTGCCGGAACTCCTCATTGCCCTGGGCGTTTGGGCCACCGGCTTTTTCATTTTGACAGTGCTTTTCAAAATTGCCGTCACGGTCAAGGAGGAAGTGGCCGGCGTCGCTTCTTGAAGCCATATGCGGCACGCTTAAACCCCGAAGCCCCCGCCCATCGGGCGGGGGCTTCGGGGTTTTCTGGGCATCAAAGGATGCGCTGGGCGTGGGTGTACAGGTAAAGGCCGTCGTCTTCCGAGAGGCATCCCAGGGTGATATTCAGGCTGAGTGCCAATTCAACGGCAAGGGACGTGGGCCTCGACACCGCCAGGATGATGGGAATGCCCGCCCGGGCGGTTTTCTGAACCAATTCGTAGCTGATCCGGGAAGACAGGATGACCGTTTCGGCAAGACCCAGCTTTTTTTGCAGAAAAAGCTTGCCCACGGCCTTGTCCAGGGCGTTGTGGCGGCCCACGTCCTCGGCGACGGCCAGGGGCTGGTCGCCTTTTCCGAAAAGCGCCGCGGCGTGGGAGGCATGGGTGATCTTCCGCAACGGCTGGAGGCCGGAAAGCGAAAAAAGACGCGTCAGCGCCGTTTCCAGGCGCATGCGCGCCTCTTTTTGGACCGGCCGCATCCACTGGAAGAGGTCGCTGACCTGCTCCTTTCCACAAATTCCGCAGCTGGTCTGGCTGATGAATCCGCGACGCTCCAAAAGATTTTGAACGCGGCGACGCCGGGACGAAGTCAGGGTCACCGTGACCCCGTTGGCATCTTGGTCCTTACAGAATCCGATGGAGGCAAAGTCGTCGGGAGTGTCCACGATCCCTTCACCGAGGCAGAACCCGGCGGTGTGAAAAATTTCTTCCCCCGGGGTCCGCATGATGATCGAGTAGGGATTTCCCTGAATCCGGATGGACAGGGGTTCTTCGTCGATGACCGGTCCTCGGGTGCGGGCCGTCCGGTCACCCAGACGCCATGTCAGGTCAAGTTTCACAAGGATTCCCTTCACGCCCCGGCGGCCTGTCCGTTTCAATCCATTGAAGGCGAGGGGCAAGGAGGATGCTCCCCCTCATGGGTCCTCAACCCGTTGAATCGGATCGCCGCGCTTCAGCACGCCCCCCTCGAGGACACGGGCGAAAACCCCTTCCTTGGGCATGATACAGTCTCCGGCCTGGTAGTAAATGGCGCATCGGGTGTGGCATTCTTTCCCGATCTGGGTCACCTCCACCAGGGCGCTTTCTCCCAGCCTGAAACGGGTTCCCACAGGTATCGACTGCCAATCAATGCCTTCTGTGGCGATATTTTCCGCAAAATCCCCGAAAGAGACGTTCAGCCCGGCTTCCTGTACCCTTGCAATGCTTTCCGCAGCAAGGAAACTGACTTGCCGGTGCCAGGCCCCCGCGTGGGCATCTCCTTTTACACCGTGGTTTTGAATTAAAACAATGCGGTCCACAGGCTCTTTTCGAACCCCTTTTTTCCGGCTTACCGCCAGTGATACGATACGCATGGCCCTCTCCATTTCGTTGATGATTCCATTTATAATGCAGAATCGGTTTGGATTCAAATTTTTCTTGACAATATTCGATAAAAACCCAATAATTTTCAATTTGAATTGTTTTAATCCATGATGGAGGAAAGCCATGTACGCAGTGGTCTTGTCAGGCGGCAAGCAATATAGAGTCCAAGAGGGCCAGACGCTGAGGGTGGAAAAGATACCCGGCGAGGTGGGGGACCCCGCGCATTTCGATCGGGTCCTCCTTTACTCCGACGGAGAGAACCTTCGTGTGGGAACGCCCTATCTTGAAGACGTCCGGGTCCTGGGACACATCGCAGAGCAGGGCAAAGCGAGAAAACAGATCGTTTTTAAATACAAACGGCGGAAACGGTACCGTCGGAAGCAGGGACACCGCCAGCGATACACGGCGATTCAGATCGATCAGATTCAGGCATAATCTTTTTTGGAGACCGACCATGGCACATAAAAAGGCAGGTGGAAGTTCACGAAACGGGCGGGACAGCGCCGGACAGCGCCGCGGCATCAAGCGTTACGGCGGGAACCGCGTGAAGGCCGGCAATATCCTGGTCCGCCAGCTCGGGACAAAGATCCATCCGGGCGAGAACGTGGGCATGGGGAAAGACTATACGCTCTTTGCCAAGATCGATGGGAT
>JALVQN010000196.1 GCA_027025555.1 Desulfobacterales bacterium | reverse complement strand
GCTGGTGGGCCTGGGGACCTTTGCCAACCGGGTTCTGGAAGCCTTTTTCTATCCCCTTTTTGCCGTTTTTCTCGTGGGGTTTCTCCAGGCGAAAAAAGCGCTCAAGAAATTCCCCGAGCTGATTTATTTCATTTTCGTGATGGGCGTGGCCGCAGGCGTGCTCTACCTGCATATTTTGCATTGGTGGATCCTGGACAACCGGCACCTGGCCATCCTCATCTTTCCGGCCGCCGTCTTTGCCGCATTCGGCCTCCAACGCATCCGTCTTTTCTTGACCGGCCGCTTCGGATTCAGGGATACCGCCGTCCTTTGGCTTCTTTTTGCCGCAATCCTGGCCTTTACCTTGCCCAAGAACTTGCAGGTCCGGGAAAAGGACAAGGTCGTCTTTAAGGAGATCGGGGAAACAGTGGCCCGGCTTTCAGGCAACCACGAGATCATCCGGGTGGTGGCCTCCATGGATACGATCCGTTGGTTTTCCTTTTATGCCAATCTGCATTATCCCGGCGCACCGTGTCCCCAGCCCTACAACGATTTCCGCGCCCTGGTGGGAAGCAGCCGGAAAGCCTTCGTGGGCCGGCTGAAAGCCATGGGGGTACGCTACGTTCTCTGGGAAGAACGGCACTGGCCCCGGGAGGGGCGCCGCATTTTCCGGAAGGGCTACCACAAATATTTCAAAGAAATCGGTCGATGGCAGCACCCGGATACCGGGCGCATGATCCTCTTCGAGGTCCGGGACCGGTGACGCCGCCGGCCATCGATTGCGTGATGCACCGCGTTTCACGGACATGCCCCTCCCCGGGAATGGATTTTTCGGTCATCATCGTCAGTTACAACGCCGCCGGCCATCTCGGCCGGTGCCTGGAGTCTGTTTTTCAACAAAAGAAAGTCTCCTTTGAAGTCTTCGTGGTGGACAACGCCTCGGAGGATGGTTCGTGCGGTCTCGTTTCGGAGCACTTCCCCGGGACGCATCTCATTGCCAATGCCACCAATGCCGGTTTTGCAAAGGCCAACAACCAGGCCCTGAAAAAGGCCCAAGGTGAAATCGTCTACTTCTTGAACCCGGACACGGCGCTTGGCCCCGGGGTCCTTTACCGGGTCAAAACCTACCTGTCCGACCATCCCGAGGTGGGGATCGCCGGCACCCGGATCGTGAATCCGGATGGCTCCTTTCAGGCCTCTGTGGAGATGCGGTATCCCGGCGGGCGGCACGGCGAAAAAGAGATGAAGGCCCTGTTTGCCACCTCGGGCGTCTCCCCGGCGCCCGTTGCCTGGGTCCTGGGCGCCAGCATGGCAGGCCGGCGTTCCGTGCTCCAAGGAATCGGGGGGTTTGACGAGCGGTTTTTCCTTTACGGGGAAGATGCCGATATCTGCCTGCGTGTGCGGAAGGCGGGATTTGAGGTGGGCTTCATCCCGGAAGCCGTGGTGGTGCACTGGGGGGGCGAAAGCGAGCGGGGCCATTCCCGGCTTTCGGTCTGGGAGAAGAAAATTCGTGCCGAGACGCTTTTTTTCAACAAGCATTATTCAAAGACCACCTGCCGCAAGATCCACCGGGAAGGCCTCTTGCAGGCCTACTGGCGCTTGTTGGGCATCAAGGCCGGAATGCTTTTCGCAAAAGACAAGAGGGAAGAAAGGGCGGAGAAGTACGTCAAGTACCTGGCGGTGACAAGGGGCTATCGATGGAACCCATAAAGGGGAGACATCCAAAAGAAAGGATTCCCGTTGCCTTTGTGGTCCCCAGGTACGGCCTGATGGGAGGGGCGGAGTCCGTGGTGTTCGAGATGGCCGAGCGCATCGCCCGGATGGATCCCTTCAGGGTTCATGTTTTGGCCCATCGCTGGAAGGCCGGCGGTGCCCCCATTGAATTCCACAAAATCCCGGTGATCCGGTTCCCCAGGCCCCTCCAGCCGCTCAGCTTCGCCTATTTTGCGGATCGATGGATCCGCCGCCATCCCCATGTCCTGATCCACAGCCACGAGCGGATCCTTCAAATGGATCTTTTCACCTTTCACGGCATCCCCCATCGCACATGGATTAGAAACGTCCGTAAAAAGCCCCTGGGTCTTTTCGATTGGGCCACGGCAGAAATGGAGTCCCGGGGGATGGGCCATCCCCGCCTCAAGTACGTCTTGGCGGTGTCGAGCCTGGTCAAGACGGCCCTTTTGCGAAGCTACCCGTTTCCTGAGTCGCGGGTTTGCGTTTTGCATCCCGGGATCTCCCTGAAACGGTTCGCTGCCTTGAACCGGGACGCATGCCGCGGGGAAGTCCGGAAACGGCACGGCCTCAAACCCTCGGATACGGTCCTGCTCTTTGTGGGGATGAACTTTGACATCAAGCGGCTGGACCTGGTGATGGAGGGCATGGCAGAGGCGCTGAAGCACAAGCCCGACGTGCCGTGGAAACTCCTGGTGGCGGGGAAAGGCAATCCAAGGTCCTTTGAGGCCCTGGCAAAGCGTTTGGGCATCCTGGAGCGCGTTGTCTTCTCAGGGCCCGTCACCCCCGTGGAACCCTATTATCTGGCGGCGGACCTCTTTGTCATGCCGTCGTGGATGGACACCTTCGGGATGGCCGTCTTGGAAGCCATGGCCGCCGGGCTTCCCGTGGTAATCACCCCAACTGTGGGTGCCGGGGATTTGGTGGAAACCGGCAGGCATGGCTTCATTCTCTCCGAATCGCCGACCCCGGAGGCGTTGGGGGCGGTCCTTAGGAAACTGGCGGATCCCCGCCTGCGTGAGGTGATGGGAAAAAACGCCCGAAAAAAGGCCGCCGCCCTGTCCTGGGAGAACGTGGTGGATCGTCTGGCACGGCTTTATCGGGACATTGCCCTGGAGAAAGGCCGGCCCCCGGCTGCCGGGAATTGCGCCCTTTGATGGAACGCCTACTCAAAGGCGCGACCGGGGCGGATCCCCATTTTTTTCACCAGGCTTGCCATGGGGCAGAAGCCGGTGAAGGCCGACTGGAGCAAATTGGCGCCTACAAAGGCCGTGAGAAAGAGCCAGTACCGGCTGTGAACCAACGACAAAAGCAAAGACAAAAGAATCATTGCACCCGCAAAGGCAAAGATAAAGCGATCCACGTTCATAAAGACCTCCTCCCCGGGAATAAATTTTTCTCTGAAAAACAGCAAGTTATATAATATGCCACTGACAATATAAGGTCAAAGGCACCATTGTCAATGAAACGGGTGCCTCTCACGGCCGCTGTTTGGGGAAAGGCAACCGGCGATAGGGTCTTTCGGTGGAGATTTCATTTGCGGGCCGGCGCCTTTCGGCGGCCGCTCCCTGAGGCCGGGACCATGAAATCGCATGCCCGCCTTTACAAGGCGCTTTTTCTTCTGATATCATTTTGGTGAAAATTTCCAGGGGTGTCCATACCCGGAGAGCCACGGTTCGGATCGCGTTTAAAAAAATTGACAACGCCACGGAAGGAGGCGGCATGGCCATTAACCAGGAGCTTTTGGACATTCTGGCGTGTCCCAAGTGCAAGGGGGAGATTCATCTCAACGATACGAAAGAGGGCCTGGTCTGCGAGCGCTGCAAGCTCTTGTATGAAATCAAAGACGACATTCCCATCATGCTCATTGATGAAGCCAAGCCCCTGGAGTGAACCGCCGCCGGGGACACGGTCCCTGCGCCTTTTTGCAGCGGGGTCTTTCAAGGGCGCAGCCCCGCCGCCTGCAGGCGGCCGGGACATGCCTTTTTAGACAAATGAATGCATCGTGAGTCTGCCGAGCATACCGGAACCGGCCAAGCTGATTGCCGGAATTTTTTTAAAAGAAAAGAATCTCTTCCCATCGGTGGCGCGCCTGCTCACGGAACGCTTTGGCGCCATGGATGTGGTCAGTCCATGGTTTCCCTTCGACCTGACCGATTACTATGAATCGGAGATGGGCGCGCCGTTGAGCCGAAGGATGATGGCCTTTGGGACTTTGATCCATCGGGAGACTCTGGCGGATATCAAACTCGAGACCAACGCCATCGAGCGTCGGTTCATGCGCGGGGAAAAGCGGCGCATCAACATCGACCCCGGGTATGTGGCCCGGGAGCATGTGGTGCTTGCCACGGGAAAGCATTTTTCCCACAGGATCTATATCGGAAAAGGCATTTGGGCCGATTTAACGCTTCTCTATCACAAGGGGGCCTTCCGGCGGCTCCCGTGGACATACCCGGATTACAGCCGATCCGATATGTTGCACTATCTTAAGCGGGTCCGGGACAAATACGTCCAGGACTTGCGGGACAACACGGCCTTCCCGGCGCCTTCTTGAAAGGGAAAAGGGTATGATCAAGAGCATGACCGCCTTTGCACGGGCACACCATATGGACGATGCCATGGAGATCGCAGTGGAGATCCGGTCTTACAACAGCCGGTATCTCGATGTGGCCCTGCGAATCCCCCATGAATACGCGGCGCTGGAGGATCGGGTCAAGAAGGAGGCTGCGCGGTTCATGACCCGGGGACGCCTGGAGATCGCCCTTTCGATCCAGGACACCGCCGAATCGGCCGGGGTCTATCAGGTGGACCATGCCCGGGCCAGATCTTTTTACACCGCCCTGAAAGAGCTGAAGGCGTCTTTGAAGATGCCCGGGAACATCCCTTTCGACCTGGTGGCAAACGCGCCCGGACTGATCCATGCCCAGGCGCCGGAGAAGGACCTTGAACGCTCATGGCAGGCCGTCCGTCCCTGTCTGACATCGGCCCTTGCGGATCTGGAGGCCATGCGCCTTGCGGAAGGCCGGGCCCTCCGGGACGACTGCCTCAAGCATCTCCAAGAGATTGAGGGGCATCTGGAGGCGATTGAAGGCCGGACAACCCACAGCGCCGTCGAATGCCGGCACCGGCTGGAGGAGCGGATATCCGCATTGATTGCGGACAAGATGGCGGTGGATCCCGCGCGTATCGCCCAGGAAGCCGCCCTGATCGCCGTCAAACGGGACGTCACCGAGGAGATCACCCGGGCCAAGAGTCATCTCTTTCAGTTTCGGCAGATCATGGATTCCGAAGCGCCGGCGGGCAAAAAACTCAATTTCTTGTTGCAGGAGATCCACCGGGAGTTTAACACCATGAGCGCCAAGACGGAAGATGCGGCGGTTTCCCATGCCGTGGTGGAGGTCAAGTCGGCGCTGGAAAAGATCCGGGAGCAGATGCTGAATGTGGAATGAGACCCATTCCAATGCCGGAAGATGAAAGGAGCGTGCATGGAGCAGACCCTGCTCAACATCGGTTTCGGCGGCACCGTGGTGGCCGAAAGGGTGGTGGCCATCGTTTCTCCCAACTCGGCGCCCATGAAACGCCTCAAGGATGAAGCCAAAAAGGAGCGGCGGCTGGTGGATGCCACCCACGGAAGAAAGACCCGTTCCATCATCGTCATGGACAGCAATCACATCATCTTATCCGCCATCCAGGCCGAGACGATTTCCCAGCGGTACGCCACCCTGAAGGAATCCCAAAGCGCCTGACAGGGCAAGGATCATGAATCGTACCGGATGCCTGTTCATCCTGTCGGGGCCTTCGGGAAGCGGAAAGACCACCTTGAAAGAGGCGCTCCTGCAACGCTTTCCGGACGTGGTCTACTCCGTTTCCCACACCACCCGTAAGCCCCGGGGGAGCGAACAAAACGGTCGGGATTACTGGTTTGTCTCGGAACGCGCGTTCAAAGAAGGCATTGAAGCCGGGGACTGGGTCGAATGGGCCCGGGTGCACGGCCATTACTACGGCACACGGGCCGCCTTTATCCAGGAGGCGCTTCGGCAAGGCCGCGACGTCCTGCTTGACATCGATGTTCAGGGGGTCCGGCAGATTCGGAAGCGCTTCCCGGCGTGCATCCCCGTCTTTATCCTGCCGCCGTCCCTGGAGGTGCTCAGCAAGCGGCTCGAAGAAAGGGGTACCGAGAGTGAGGCCTCCCGAAAGAAGCGCCTGGACGATGCCCGAAGGGAAATCACCCAACTGGAGCTGTACCGGCATGTGGTCATCAACGACCGTTTGGAGGAGGCGGTTTCGGATCTGGTGGCCCTGGTCAAGGGGTATCGCACCCCATGTCAAAAGCACGGCGGTAAGGCCGGTTTGACGGGCGGCGGGACATGAAGGACCCTCCAAGACGGTTCGCTTCCACGGAAGTCCTCTACGGGGTGCATCCCGTGGCCGAAGCCCTGGCGGCCGGCCGGCGCACCATCTTCGAAATTTATGCGTCCGCGGGAAAGAAGGCCCCATGGCGGTCCGGCCTTGCAAAAAAGGCCCGTGACAGGGGGATCCCCTGGAAAGAGGTTCCCCTCTCCCGGGTGCAGGAGCTGGCCAAAAGCCCGTTCACCCAGGGCATTGCCGCCGTCGCCAGCCCCTATCCCACACTCCAGAACGCCCTGCAACTGGTGGAGGAAGGGCCCGGTGACGGTCCCCCGTTTCTCCTGATGGCGGACGGTGTCATGGATCCCGGAAACCTGGGGGCCCTGGTCCGCACCGGCATGTGTGCCGGGATCACGGGCGTCGTGATCCCCAGGGATCGATGTGCGCCGCCGACACCCGCGGTGTCCCGGGCCTCTGCCGGCGCCCTGGAGCACATGAAGATGGCCCGGGTCCCCAACCTCGTCCGCGCGATCCGGGAGATCAAGGAGAAGGGCCTCTGGGTGTACGGGCTCGACCCGGCCGGCAGGACGTCCCTTTTCTCCGTGGACTTTGCCGGTCCCGTGGCCCTGGTGGTGGGGGGGGAAGCCAAGGGATTGCGCCCCCTGGTCAAGCGCCATTGTGATGCCCGGGTCTCCATTCCCCAGGAAAAATCCATCAATTCCTTGAATGTCTCGGTGGCGGGGGGCATCGCCATGTATGCGGTGTTTCGGGCGCGGATGGAGCCTGTCTTGTGAGGGAAACGCTCCGAGTCCCGGGGAGGCGTTGGGCCTCGTTCATGGAAGGCAACGGCGCTTCTTCTTTCCGACGGGAGATCCGGCGCTGGACGCAGGCCTTTATCGACGCCCTTTTTCCCCCCCGGTGTCTGGGGTGCGGGGTGTTTTACGACTTTCGGGCAAAAGGCGATGCAGAGGATTCGGGGCCTTTGATCATGAAAGAGGCGTTCTTTCAGATGGCCTTTGAAGAGGTCGTGCGACGGGTGCTTTCCCCCCAGGTATGTCCGTCGTGTGTGCAAGGCTTTGCACCCCTTGCCCCTCCATGGTGTCCGGTCTGCGGCGTGATGTTTGCCGGCCGCCAAGGGCATGATCACCTCTGCCCGGCCTGCGACGGAATCTCCAGGGCATTCGGCAAGGCCCGGGCCGTGGGGGCGTATGCGCAGGGATGGATGACGGCGGTGCATCGCCTCAAATATGAAGGAAAGATTCAACTGGCCCGCCCTTTGGGGCGGCTCCTGTTCATGACGTACTGCCGCCTGTGGAAGGAAGCGCCCATGGATCTTGTCCTGCCCGTTCCCCTTCACAGGAGACGGATGCAGGAAAGGGGCTTCAATCAGGCCTATCTTCTTGTCAGGAAATGGCCCCGGTATGCGGCGCAATCCGGAAAGGCTCCCGGGGCTTTCCGGATAGCAAGGGACATTCTTTTTCGGACACGATGGGAACACGCCCAAACCGGGCTGAGCCGCAGCCGGCGCAGGGCGTCCATCCGGGGCGCTTTCAGGGTGAAGCGGCCCGACGCCGTGGCCGGGAAAAAGATCCTGCTTGTGGACGATGTGCACACCACCGGCGCCACGGTGGAGGCCTGCGCCGAAGCCCTCACCCAAGCCGGCGCACTCCAGGTGGATGTCTTGACGTTGGCCCGAACCCTGTGAGCAGAACCGCAAAAAAAAGGACGGCCGTGACATTGAAAGATAAATACAGGGACATCCACGCCCTGACAGACGCCCTCCGGGTCCATCGAAGGCGCAAGGCGCGTATTGTCTTTACCAACGGCTGCTTCGACATCTTGCATGTGGGCCATGTCCGTTACTTAAATGCCGCAAAGGCGCTGGGGGAGGTCCTGGTGGTGGGGCTCAACTCGGATGCGTCGGTGCGAAGGATCAAGGGGGCACATCGGCCCATCAATGCGGAACAGGACCGGGCCGAGATCCTGGCGGCGCTGGCGTGTGTGGATTACATCACCGTTTTTGAGGAGCCGGATCCCTTGGCCGTGATCCAGGCGGTGGCGCCGGATGTTCTGGTCAAGGGAGCGGACTGGGAGGTGTCTCGAATCGTCGGCGCGGACTTTGTCCGGGGATACGGCGGGCGGGTCGTGCGGATCCCCGTGGTGGAAGGGGTTTCCACCACAAGACTCATTGAGAAGATCCTCAAGGCCCATTGCCCGTGAAGGTTCAGGAAAAAAGGGGGGTGGTTTACCTTCAATTTCAAGCCCTGGCCTCTTATCCCGGCCTTTTTCATGCCTTTTTCACCCGGCACGGCGGGTTCAGCGCCCCGCCTTTTGACACCCTGAATATGAGCCTGGGGCTGGGGGACGATCCGGCGGCGGTTTCAAAAAACCGGAAAAAGATTCCCCTTTGTGCCGGAGGGGGGGTTCCCGTCTTCATGGATCAAGTCCATGGGACAGACGTCTTTGTGTTGAAAAAAGGGGACGGGGGGGGTGAATCGAAAAGCCCGGGTACCGTCCGTGCGGATGCAATCGTCACGGATATACGGGGAAGGATTCTCGTGGTCCAGGTGGCCGATTGCCAGCCGGTTTTCCTGTATGATCCGGTGCGCCGGGTGATCGCCAACATCCATGCCGGGTGGCGGGGCAGCATCCATGGAATCCTCCAAAAGACCGTGGACGCCATGCGGGAGGCGTTCAAATGCCGGCCCAAAGACCTCACGGCATGCATCGGGCCCTCCTTGGGGCCGTGTTGTGCCGAATTTGTCCATTTTGAAAAGGAGATTCCCCCTGCTTTGTGGGGGTACAAGGATCGCCGGCATCATGTTGATTTCTGGGGCATCACCCGGGACCAGCTGATCGATCAAGGCCTTTTGCGGGAAAATGTGCACATCAGCGGGCTTTGCACCCGCTGCCGGACGGATCTCTTCTTTTCGTACCGAAAGGAAAAGGTCACCGGACGCTTCGCCGGCGTCATCGGACTTCTCCAGGAGGGAGGGGGCAGCCCATGATCCTTGAAAAAGCGGTGGTGATTTGCCAGGAAAGACTCGGCCCCGGGGACTTTCGAATGACGCTCATCTGTGATGCGTCCTATCAAGGGGCCGTGCCCGGGCAGTTTGTGATGCTGCGCCTTCAAGGCGAAACCGCTCCCTTGCTTCCCCGCCCCTTTTCCATCCATCGGGTTGGACAGGCCCGGGGAAAGGGGGTGCAGGTACAGATTCTCTACCGGGTGGTGGGCACCATGACCCGACGGATGACACGGATCCGGGAAGGCGACGCCGTTGACATGGTGGGGCCTTTGGGTCGCGGATTCGGGCTCCCCGGGGGCCTTTCCCGGCCGGTCCTGGTGGCCGGCGGCATCGGCGTGGCCCCCATGATTTTTCTGGTGGAAGCCCTCCTGGAAAAGGGCTTGGATGCCGGAAGTTGCCATTTTTTCCTCGGCGCCCGGAGCCGGGACGAATTGCTCTGCCGGGAGGAACTGGCCCGGATGGGGGTGGTGCTGCACGTCACCACGGACGACGGGAGCGCGGGAGCGCAATGCAAGGTCACACAGCCTCTCCGGAGGCTGCTGGAAGAAGGGGCGCCGCCGCCGGAGATGCTCTACGCCTGCGGTCCCGAGGCCATGCTCCAATGCGTGGCGCGTATGGCACGGAGCAGGGCGCTGCCGTGCCAGGTCTCCCTGGAAGCACGCATGGCCTGCGGTATCGGTGCCTGCCTGGGATGTGCCGTGCAGGGAAAACGGAAGGATCGATACCTGCATGTCTGTTCGGAGGGTCCGGTCTTTTCCGTGGAGGCCCTCCAGTGGTAGAACAAAAGACCGGCGGTCAAGGAGGCGGCCGGCAAAAAGAGTGATTTTGGGATTGACTTGATATGGAAGCCATGATAAAAGCCGTAACCTCGTACGGTTTCGGATTTGATCGGTACAGGGACCGGTTGTCGGGATGAAGCGGGAAACCCGGCGGTGGATCAAGGAACTTGCTTATTACAGCAGCTTGGGGTTCCAGATCGCCCTTTCCATCTTCATCGGACTGGCCGTGGGCGTCTATTTGGATCGACGCTTCGAAACGCGCCCCTGGCTGACCCTGGTCTTTTTGGGCCTGGGAATCGCGGCGGCGTTCAGAAACATTGGGCTGGCCATGAAAAAGGGCCAACGATTGTGAGGGAAGCCGGTGGATCGGGTGTGGGCCCGTAAAGCCTTCCCGGGCCACGGGTCCGCCCACCAGGCAAACTGACGAGATGCCGTGAAAATTCAAGAGCGCATTTTGATCTGCGTCACCCGTTCCAACTGGGTGCTGCTGGGGCTGGCTGCCCTGGTGGGGGGGCTTTTTACCCCTTTTGATTTTGCTCTGGGCCTGATTTTTGGGGGGCTCATCGTGACGGTCAACTTCCATCTGCTTTATCGAACCTTAAAAGGCGCGCTCACGCCGCCCCACCTTGCTTCCCACCATGCCGTCATTGCCAAGTACTACCTTCGATTTACCCTCAGCGGCCTCATCATTTTTTGGCTGATATCCAAAAACCATGTGGATCCCCTGGGCCTGGTCCTGGGCCTTTCCGTGGTGGTTTTGAGCATCTTGTTTGCAACGCTTATGGAATTGAAACATCTGATTTTCAAGGAGGCAATGTAACGTGGAACATCCCTATCTTTTTTTCGTGAAGCTGTTTGAAGCCGTGGGATTGGACCATTTCGCCCATGCCTATCCGCACGTGATTTATTCCTGGGTGGTGATGCTCATTCTCATCGTCTCCGGGGCGCTGGCGGCCAAGGGCGCCAGTCTCATCCCCTCCAAGGGACAGAACTTCTTCGAGATCATCATCACGGGCATCGAAGATTTCATGGTGGATATCACCGGGGAGGAAGGGCGGTGGCTTTTCCCGATCATCGCCACTGTTTTTATCTACATTTTCGTCTGCAACTTGATCGGTTTGATCCCCGGATTCATGCCTCCCACCGCCAGCCTCAACACCACGTTGTCGTGTGCCCTGGTGGTGGTCATTTTTACCCATGTCATCGGGATCAAGTACCACGGCGCAAAGTATATCAAGCATTTCATGGGACCGGTCTGGTGGATGGTCCCCATCATCTTCCCCATTGAAGTCATCGGCCACTTGGCCCGCATCCTTTCTTTGTCCTTCCGGCTTTTCGGGAACATGATGGGGCACGAATTGGTGCTGGCCATTTTATTCGCCCTGGCGGGCCTGTTTTTTGCCCCCCTGCCCATCATGGGACTGGGCATTTTTGTGGCATTGGTTCAGGCCTTTGTCTTTTTCTTGCTCTCCATCATGTATTTCACCGGCGCCATGGAGCACGCCCACTGATGGAAGGCCTTGCATAAGCGTATCCCCAGGACACGAGGCGGCAGGATAACGTGTTTCAAAACAAAAGGGTCGGTTTGCGGAAAAGGGGTCATGGAAGAAGCCCAGAAACCATACTGAAAAGGAGGTAGAAAACGGATGGAAGCACAAGCACTACAATTCTTCATTGCAAGCGTGACAGCAGCGGGTTTTGGGATCGCCATTGCGGCGTTCGGATGCGGCATCGCCCAGGGGCTTGGCCTGCGATCCGCGGTTGAGGGTATCGCGAGGAACCCGGAATCTTCGGGGAAGGTCACCGTCACCATGTTGATCGGCCTGGCCATGATCGAGTCGCTGTGTATTTATGCCCTGGTCATCGCCTTGATTCTCATTTACGCCCATCCTCAGGCGGCGGCCATCGCCGGGCTTTTCGCCCACTAAGCAAGCGCGCCCGAACAAAGCGGGGCCTCACCCCATGCAACGGGGGGCCCCGCTTTTCTTTTTCCCGCCTTAAGGTGCCGGAAAAGGCCGCTGGCGCTTGTGGCAGGAGCTGAAAAAGAGCCCCGCCGCGTCAACGGGGCTTTTTCAGGACCTTCTTTAAGAACTGCCCCGTGTAGGAATGGGGAAGGGCGGCGATGTGTTCGGGGGTCCCGCATCCCACCACGCGGCCGCCGGCGTCCCCGCCCTCGGGACCCAGATCGATGATGTGGTCGGCGGTCTTGATGACATCCAGGTTGTGCTCGATGACGATCACGGTGTTTCCCGCCTCCACGAGGCGGTTGAGCACGTCCAGGAGCTTCCGGATGTCGTCCATGTGAAGCCCGGTGGTGGGTTCATCCAGGAAATAGACGGTTTTCCCGGTCCCCCGCTTGCTCAGCTCCCGGGCAAGTTTGACCCGCTGGGCCTCTCCGCCCGAAAGGGTGGTGGCCGGTTGTCCCAGGTGAATGTACCCCAGCCCCACGTCCACCAAGGTCTGGAGTTTCGACCGGATGGCGGCGATGTTCTTGAAAAACCCAAGGGCTTGGTTCACGGTCATTTCCAGGACGTCGGCGATGTTTTTCCCTTTATACCGGATCTCGAGGGTTTCGCGGTTATAGCGCTTCCCCCGGCAGACATCGCAAGGGACATAGATGTCCGGAAGGAAGTGCATCTCGATTTTAATGATCCCGTCACCGGCGCAGGCCTCGCACCGGCCGCCTTTCACGTTGAAGCTGAACCGGCCGGGCCTGTATCCCCGGGCCCGGGAATCGGGAACCTTGGAAAAGAGCTCCCGGATGAACGTAAAGACACCGGTGTAGGTCCCCGGGTTGGATCGAGGCGTACGGCCGATGGGGGACTGGTCGATGTGGATCACCTTGTCCACGTGTTCGATGCCCTGGATCCCCTCGCAGGCGCCCGCCCGGATCCGGGCGCGATAAAGCCGCTGGGACAGCACGCGGTGCAGCGTTTCCAGGACAAGGGTGGACTTTCCGGACCCGGAAACACCGGTGACGCAGATGAGGCATCCCAAAGGGAAGGCCACCGTCAGATGGTTCAAGTTGTTCTCGGTGGCTCCTTGGATGACCAGATGCGTTCCGTGCCCTTTTCTTCGGGAGGGGGGGACTTCAATCTTTTTTACCCCGGAGAGATACTGGCCTGTGAGGGAGTTTGGATCTTTGGCCAGGCTTTGGGGCGTTCCGGAAAAGACGACCTGGCCGCCGTGCAGGCCCGCTCCGGGCCCCATGTCGATGACGTGATCCGCCTGACGGATGGTCTCTTCGTCGTGTTCCACCACCAGGACGGTATTGCCCAGATCCCGCATCGTTTTCAGGGTCTCCAGGAGGCGCCGGTTGTCCTTCTGATGAAGCCCGATGCTCGGTTCGTCCAGGACGTAGAGGACACCGGTGAGCTTGGAGCCGATCTGCGTGGCCAGGCGGATGCGCTGGCTTTCTCCCCCGGACAAGGTGTTGGCCGAGCGGTCCAGGGTGAGATACCCCAACCCCACACTTTCCAGGAATCCGAGGCGGTCCCCGATCTCCTTGAGAATCCGTTGGGCGATGAGGCGACGCTTCCCCGAAAGAGAGAGCTCAAGGAAAAAGGCCTTGGCATTGAGCACGGAAAGGGCGGTGACCTCGGATATGGTTTTTCCGCCCAACCGGACGCTTCTGCTTTCCGGCTTGAGCCGGGTGCCCTGGCATTGGGGGCATGCCTGAAAGTTCATATACTGCTGGATCTCTTCCCGCATCTGGTGGGAGTCGGTTTCCAGGAAACGGCGCTGGAGATTGGGGATGATGCCCTCGAAGGGTTTCTGGTAGGTGTATCGGCGATTGTTGCGCTCGAAATGAAACGGAATGGTTTCGTCCCCGGACCCGAAAAGCAAAACCTCTTTAAAGGACTCGGGGAGTTCCTTGAATGGGGTATAAATGTCCACCCCAAAGTGACGCGTGAGGGAATCGAGGAATTCGGCGAAATAAACCGAGTTGCGGTTGGCCCAAGGGGCCACGGCGCCTTCCCTCAAGGAAAGGTCCGGGTTGGGGATGATGAGATTCGGGTCGAACTCGGTGATGGTTCCCAGCCCGTCACAGTTGGGGCAGGCCCCCTGGGGGGAGTTGAAGGAGAAACTGGCTGGCGTCATTTCAGGATAGCTGATGCCACAATGGAGACAGGCGGCCTTTTCGCTGAACAGGATCGCCTCTTTCCCGATGACGTCCACGATGACCACACCGCCCGACTGGGCCAGGGCCAGCTCCAGGGAGTCGGCCAGCCGGCTGTTGAGGGTCTCTTTGATCTGGAGACGATCCACCACCACCTGGATATCGTGCTTCACATTCTTGGCCAAGGGCGGCACCTCTTCGATGTCGTACAGGGCGCCGTCCACACGCACCCGGGCGAAGCCCTCCTTGATGAGCCTTTTGAAGAGTCTTTCATGGGATCCTTTTTGACGGCTGACCACCGGTGCCAGAATGAGAATGCGGGTGCCCCGGGGCAAAGAAAGGACCTGGTCCACGATCTGGTCGATGGACTGGGAGGTGATGGGGCGCTGGCACCGGTAACAATGGGGGATGCCCACCCGGGCGAACAAGAGGCGGAGATAGTCATAAATTTCGGTGACGGTGCCCACCGTGGATCGGGGATTGTGCCCGGCGGTCTTCTGCTCAATGGCAATGGCCGGGGAAAGCCCCTCAATGGTGTCCACATCCGGCTTTTCCATCCGCTCCAAAAACTGGCGGGCATAGGTGGACAGGGATTCCACGTATCGGCGCTGTCCCTCGGCATAAAGGGTGTCAAAGGCCAGGGTCGATTTTCCGGATCCGGAAAGGCCGGTGATCACCACCAGCCTGTTCCTGGGGACGGCCACGTCAACATTTTTAAGGTTGTGCTGGCGTGCCCCCCGGATGATGATCTGATCCTTTGCCATCTTAACCCACGGAGGCGGCCTTTCCGCCAAGGGCCCGGCGCCGGTGGACCACCTGATCGGCCGCCATGCGGACGGCGGCCACAAGGCTTCCCGGATCCGCGGCTCCGGTCCCGGCGATATCGTAGGCCGTGCCGTGATCCACGGACGTCCGGATGAGGGGAAGACCCAGGGTGGTGTTGACACCATCGGTGAAATGGATCAGCTTGAAAGGGATCAACCCCTGGTCGTGATACAGGGCGATCACCGCGTCGAAGGCGCCCTGGAGGGCCCGGTGGAATACGGTGTCCGGGGGAAAGGGCCCTTCCACCCGGTGCCCCCGCCGTCTCGCCCGGGCAATGGCCGGGGCAAGGATCCGTTTTTCTTCGTCTCCGAACCGGCCCTTTTCTCCGGCGTGGGGGTTCAGCCCGGAAACGGCCAGACAGGGGCTTTCGACGCCGAACCGCTCTTTGAGGCCTTCCGCCGTCAAGACGATGGTGCCAAGGACCCGTCGGACGGTCAAAAGCGCGGGGACTTTTCTGAAAGGCTCGTGAAGGGTCACCAGGGCCACCTTCAAGCGGTTTCCGGCCATCATCATGACAAAATCGGAAGACCCCGTGGCCCGGGCGATGAGCTCCGTATGGCCGGCTCCCGGCAGTCCGGCAAGGCGAAAGGCGTTTTTATGGACCGGACAGGTGACCATGGCGGCGGCCTTTCCTTTTTGGACCAGGTCCACGGCGGCATGAATGTACCGGATGGCCGCCGCCGCCGAGGATCGGGTGGGCCTTCCCCAGCGCATCTTTTTCGATTTCAAATGACTCACAGGAATCACAGGGATACCGGCGGTTCCCTCCAGGCACTCTTGAGGATCCTTGACCACGGCGACAGGCAAAGAACCCCCTGTGCAGGCGCTTGCCGCCTCCAGACGCAAAGGGTCGCCCACAACCACAGGCCTGCAGAAACGGGAAAGGGAGGCGCGGGCCATGGCCTTTACGATGATTTCAGGGCCGATGCCCACCGGATCCCCCATGGTGATCACGAGGATGGGACGCGGGGTGTCTTTTGCACGCATGCTTTCTCACCTGTGGCAGCCAAGGCGTTGTACCAAACAATAAGGCCCTTTCGGGTGCAGGCAAGGGCCTTTGGGCCGCCTGCCGGAAAACGGAGACGCCCTCGGCAGCCGGTAAAGCGGTTGACGGCACCATACAAGGGCAACACCCGTGTTTCAAATGAAAATTGCGCCCTTTGCCCCTGAAAGAAAGAGGCGCCCTTTTGAAGCACCGGAGGCCCGTGGACATTTTTTAAAAATGAAAGATAAATTGAGAAAATGAAAGATTTTTACAAGTTCCAAAATCGTCCCGGTTTTTCCCCAGCAATGGATGTGCCCTAAATACTTGAAGAAACTCCTTGGGAAAAAAGTGCCGTGTTTCAAGGCAGTTGGCCCCATTGTGGCGAATAGTGCAAGGATAATAGATAGTTATGAAATGTTCATAATTTGTCGAGAAGTTCATGGAAAATAGGAATCATCCGATTTGACACCCTCGATGCCATACCATAAAAAAAGCGCAATCCTTTTTATTGATCCCCACACACTCTGCCATCGGCAAATACGGTTTTTCAGTGTGCTGGCGTGTTCAAGTTCAACCCGTGTGATGATCTTTCTCGTCAAAAGAGGGATGCCTTGGAATCGATCTGGGATGCGGTAAAAGCCAGGATTAAAGATCAAATTCCCGCCCATTGTTACCGCATGTGGATCGAGCCGGTGACGCAAAGGCCGGAAACCGGGCAACGAATCGTCCTTCAAAGCCCCAACGCTTTTTCCAAAAAACGCCTCATGGCCCATTACCAGGACTTGATTGCCTCTGAAATCCAAAAGGTGCTGGGCGGGCCCGGTGAAATCGTCTTTGAGGTGGTGGATTCCAAAGGCCCCAAAAAAAAGAAGACAGATCTTTTTGAAGATCCCCAGATGCCGCTTCCCCTCCCTCCCAGACCCCACAACGGCAAGGTGTTGCGCTCGGATTTCACCTTTGACCAGTTTGTGGTGGGAACCAACAACGATTTTGCCTATTCGGCGGCCCTTTCCCTGGCATGCTCGAAAAGCCCCTCCCGGCCTTCGCTCTTCCTCATGGCCAACCCGGGGTTGGGCAAAAGCCATCTTTCCCAGGCCGTGGGGCACCATATCCTTACCCATTTTCCCCGGGAGCGGGTTTACTATGTGACGGCGGAGGATTTTGCCCTGGAGATGATCCATGCCTTCAAGTCCGGTACCATCGGTGCCTTCAAGGAAAAATATCGGAGTCAGTGCGATGTCCTGCTCCTGGAAGACATCCATTTCATCGGCGGGAAAACCCGCACGCAGATTGAATTGAATTTCATCCTGGAAAGCCTGTTGGGCGTGGACAAGAAGATCATCTTCACCAGTTGCCATTTGCCCTCGGACATCCCCAAGATCAACGACAAGCTGAAATCCCGGCTCTGTTCCAGCTTGATTTCCAATATCGATGCCCCGGATTATGCCACCCGGCTGAAGATCCTCCAACAAAAGGCCAAATCCAACGGATTTGAGATCTGCGATGAAATTCTCCAGTACCTGGCCACCGAACTCACCGATGACGTCCGGCAACTGGAAAGCGGCCTGAGCGGGGTCATGGCCAAAGCGTCTCTCCTGTGTGTCCCCTTGAACTTGAACCTGGCCGAAAGTGTTGTTAAAACCATGGTGCAACACCGGAAGGCCATCACGCTGGAGGTCATCAAGCGCCTCATCTGCAAACAATACCGACTTTCTCCGGATGAACTGGTCTCCCGTTCCCGAAAGAAGGCCGTTGTGCGGCCGAGGCAGATCGCCATGTATCTGGCGCGGAAGTACACGGACGCCACCCTTGCAGAAATCGGGAAAAGCTTTAATCGGTATCATGCCACGGCCATTCATTCCGTGGACCTCATCGCACGGGGGATCCGGGAAAACGGCCAGATCCAGAAACAGGTGGAATACCTTTGCCGCAAATTGGAATCGGGCCGGTTCTGATCCTGTGTCCCGATTCTTTCTTTAAAAGGCACCCATGACTGAATCCCGAAAGGCCTCCAAGAAAGACCCGACGCTTTTCCATGTGCCGCCGCACAGCATTGAGGCCGAAGAATCTATCCTCAGCGCCGTTCTCATGGACAACACGGTGCTCCTGGATGTCCTGGAGGTCCTCTCGCCCAAGGATTTCTACCGGTCGGCCCACGAAAAGATCTTTGCCGCCATGGTGGATCTCTTTCAAAGGGACGAACCCGTCGATCTGGTCACCCTTTCCAATCGCCTCAGGGAAAAAGGGCAGCTGGAAGAGGTGGGGGGCGCCGCTTTTTTGGCCCGCCTGGTGGATACGGTGCCCATGGCCGTCAACGCCGGCCACTACGCCAGAATCATCCATGACAAGGCCATTGTCAGACGCCTCATCGAAAAGGCCAATGCCATCACGAGGCGATGTCTCGAAGACGCAGGAAGCGTGGACGAGGCGCTTGATTTCGCCGAAAGCGCGGTCTTTGAGATCTCTGAGAAGCGCTACCGGCAGTCGTTTTATCCCATCAGCGCCCTCATCGACAAGAGCATCGACGCCCTTGAAGAACGGCAGGGCAGCAATGTCCTCCTCACCGGCGTCGCCACCGGGTTTAAGGCCTTTGACAACCTCACTTCCGGGTTGCAACGATCGGATCTCATCATTATCGCCGCCCGTCCCAGCATGGGGAAGACCGCCCTGGCCTTGAATATCGCCCGCAACGCGGCGGTGGATGCCAAGGTCGCCGCGGCCTTCTTTTCCCTGGAGATGTCCAAGGAGCAGCTTTCCATGCGACTTTTGTGCGCCGAGGCGCGGATCGATTCGTCCCAACTGCGGCGCGGCTATCTCACCAAAGAGGACTGGGTCCGCCTCACCGATGCCGCCGGCGTGCTCTCCGAAGCCCCCATCTACATCGACGACACCCCAAACCTCTCCGCCCTGGAGATTCGGGCAAAAGCGCGGCGCCTGAAGATGGAGGTGGACCTGGGGTTGATCATCGTGGACTATCTCCAGCTCATGAGAAGCCATGTGGCGGTGGAAAGACGGGACCTGGAGATTTCCGAAATCTCCAGGTCCCTGAAGGCATTGGCCAAGGAACTCGATCTCCCGGTCTTGGCCGTCTCCCAGTTGAATCGGAAACTGGAAGAGCGGGCCGACAAGCGCCCCCAGCTGTCCGACCTCAGGGAATCGGGGGCCCTGGAACAGGATGCGGATGTGGTTGCCTTCATCTATCGGGACGAGGTATATAACAAAGACGAGAACAATCCCAACAAAGGAAAAGCCGAGCTGCTGTTGTCCAAACAGAGGAACGGTCCCACCGGTATGGTGCCCTTGGCCTTCTTGACGGCGTATACCCGTTTTGAAAACCTGGCGCCTGTCGATGCGGGATGAAGCGTCTTTACGGAAATATCGGGGGACTCAAGGCCAACCAGACCAAAAGACTCGAAGCCCTGTACCGCCGCCGGGTTCCGGTTTCCCATCTCATCAGCCTGCGGCTCCTCCGTGAGATCAGCCGCCTTTCCCGGGAAATGCGGCGTCAAATCGGCCTCTTGATCGATCGGAAGGGCCGGGTCACCCATGTGATCGTGGGAGACTTTCAGAAAATCGTCATCCCCGATCTTGCCGGGTACCGGCAGGCCCCGGGGCGGTTGAAGGGCTTGCGCTTAATCCACACCCACCTGGCCCAAGAAGCCCTCAGTGAAGAGGATTTCACGGATCTTTGCCTGCTCGCCTTGGACTTCATGGCCGCCGTGACGGTCTCTGAAAGAGGGGACCCCCTCCGCGTCCATGCCGCACACCTTTTGCCCAGGGATCGAAAAAAAAAGCCGTTTTTGGTGTTAGGGCCCCTGCGACCCGATGCCATGGCAATGGACTGCCTGGACCGCATCCGGGCCCTGGAGTCCGAACTGTCCCTTTTTGAAGGGACAAGAAAGACCGAACCCGGCACGGAGCGCGCCATCCTGATGCATGCCACGGATCTTCCCGGATCCCTGGGACAGGAGTCGTCCTCGGAGTTGAGGGCCCTGGCCGGGTCCTGCGGACTGGAGGTGGTGGGGGTGGAACCGTACCGGAGGCTTCCCGCCGGCCATCTCCCCCTGGGGAAGGGAAAGCTCCAGGAACTCGCCATTTCGGCCCTCCAGAAAGGGGCCACCCTCGTTGTCTTTGACCGAGAGCTCAATCCTTCCCAGATCCGCGCCGTTGCAGACCGGATTCAGCTGAAGATCATCGACCGGACCCAGCTGATCCTGGACATCTTTGCCCAGCGGGCCCGCACGCGGGAAGGCAAACTCCAGGTGGAGCTCGCCCAGCTCAGGTACCTCCTGCCCCGGCTGGTCACCAAGAACACGGCCATGTCCCGTTTAACCGGCGGCATCGGGGGCCGGGGACCCGGGGAGACCAAGCTGGAGATCAATCGGCGTCGCGTCAGGGACCGTATCGTGCGTTTGGAAGCGGCCCTTGAAAGGGTTCGCAAGAACAGGAAGATGCAGCGGGCCCTGCGCGGGAAGAAGCGTCTTCCCGTCATTTCCATCATCGGCTACACCAATGCCGGAAAGTCGACCCTTCTCAACACCCTCACGCACAGCCGGGTCTTGGCGGAGCGCCGCCTCTTTGCCACCCTGGATCCATCCAGCCGGCGGCTCCGTTTCCCGCGGGACATGGAGGTGATCATCACGGATACGGTGGGATTCATCCGGGACCTTCCACAGGAGCTTAAGGTGGCCTTCCGGGCCACTTTGGAAGAGCTGGAGCAGGCGGATCTGCTGCTGCATGTCATCGATATCAGCCATCCCCACTTTCCGGAGCAGGCCGCATCGGTGGAAAGGCTTCTCGAAGACCTCGGATTGATGCAGACACCCATGATCCGGGTCCTCAACAAGATGGACCGGGTGGCACGCTCCAAGAGGGCCTTTCTCGGCAGGCGTTTCGGGGGCATTTGCATCTGCGCCCAAGATCGGTCCAGCCTCCACGGCCTCATCGAAAGGATGCAGGATCTTCTTTTAAACCCTTCCGTAAAACCTATTGACAGTCCGAGCTTGCGGGATGTAATTTCCCAGCCTTATGGACTTGGATCGGATTAAAAGGGTGGCACTGGCTGCCGCCGGGAAAGGCGGGGCAGTCCTGACCCGACGTTTCGGGAAGCTCTCCCGCATATCCACCAAAGGCGGGATCGCCGATCTTGTGACGGACGCCGATCTTGCGGCGGAGGCCGTGATCCTGGAAACCATCAGGGCCGCGTTTCCGGACCACGCGGTGCTGGCGGAGGAAAGCGGCGTTTCCGGCAAAGAAACGGCCCACCGGTGGATTGTGGATCCTCTGGACGGGACCACCAACTATGCCCACGGGCTGAAACTCTACTGTGTTTCCATCGCCTTTGCTGCTGCAGACAAGGTCCTGGTGGGCGTGATCCTGTCTCCGGCCACGGAAGAGCTGTTTGCGGCGGTCAAGGGCGAGGGCGCCACCCTCAACGGGAGGCCCATACGGGTGACCCAGACCCCGACCGTGTCGGAAAGCCTGCTGGTCACCGGGTTCCCCCACAAGGCCGGGGAGGGCCTGGCGCCCATGATCCAACGGTTTGACCGGTGCCTCCGGGCGTCCCGGGGCGTGCGGCGCCTGGGTTCGGCGGCCTTGGATATCTGTTATGTGGCCTGCGGCCGATTCGACGCCTTCTGGGAGCAGGGCCTCAAACCGTGGGATACGGCGGCCGGGATCCGGATCGCCCGGGAAGCAGGGGCGGCGGTCACCGATTTTTCCAATCGCCCCTTCACCGTGGAAAAAGACACCCTTCTCGTTACCAACGGGCGTATCCACGGGCAAATGCTTTCCCTTTTGGATACGGGAGATGGAAAAAAACCTCAGTAAAAGCACCTATCGATTCCGTATGGGGGGGCGCCTCGATTGTTTCGGTGAATATTCCCCCCAAGACCCCATTTGTCGGCGGCATTGCGCCCTCCGATTGCGGTGCGCCGTGGAGCGGGACCGGGAAACCCGTTACGATCGGCTCGAGGAGATGGCGCTTCTGGATGTGGGCATAAAAATGGAGTAGCCTGCGGTGTGGATCCTCAGGCCGGACCCGGCAGCGCCGGCTGCGTGGGGAAGATCTTTCCGGGATTGAGGACACCGTTGGGGTCGAAGGTCTCCTTGATCCTTTTCATGAGGGCAAGGGCGGCGGGGTCGATCTCTTTGGTCAAATAGGGGGCCTTGGTGATCCCCACCCCGTGTTCTCCGGAGAGGGTGCCTCCCAGGGCCACGGTGTAATCGAAGATTTCCGCCACCGCTTCCTCGGCTTTTTTCAGGGCCCCGGGGTCGGTCTTGTCGAGCATGATGTTGAAGTGGATGTTCCCGTCCCCGGCGTGTCCGAAGCTGGCCATGAAGAGGCCGGTCTTTTCCTTGAGGGATTCGATGCGCCGAATCATCTGGGGGATCCGGTTGCGGGGGACCACGATGTCCTCGTTGATTTTGTGGGGCGCATACTGAAAAAGGGCCGGGGAGACGGCCTTGCGTGCTTTCCACAGGGCCTGGGCGGCTTCGGGCGTCGGTGCGGTCTGGACATGGGCCCCCTTGGCGCGGCACAAGGCCGCAAGCTTTTCACGGACCTTTGCGGTCTCATCGGCGTCCCCGTCGGCTTCGATCAAAAGGAGCGCCCCGGCTTTTTCCGGCAGGGCGATCTTCAGGTACCGCCTGACACACTCAATGGAGGCCTTGTCCATGAATTCCAGGGTCCGGGGGAGGATGCCGTGTTGGATGATGACCGACACCGTCTCGGTGGCTGTTTCCGGGTCTTCAAAGGCAGCGGCCAGGGTGACCACGGATTCGGGAAGCGGGAGCAGCTTGAGGGTCATGCGGGTGATGATCCCGAGGGTGCCCTCAGAGCCCACCAAAAGCCGGGTCAAGTCGTAGCCCACCACCCCTTTGGCGGTCTGGACGCCGGTTCGGATGATCTCCCCCGTGGGCAATACGGTTTCAAGCCCCAGGACATAGTCCCGGGTGACACCGTACTTGACGGCCCTGGGGCCCCCGGCACATTCGGCCACGTTACCACCGAGGGTGGAAAAATCAGAGCTGGAGGGATCCGGCGGGTAGAAAAGCCCTTTTTCCTCCACCGCGGCATGGAACTTGGCGGTGATGACGCCGGGCTCTGCATGGGCCATCAGGTTTTCCGGGTCGATGCCCAGGATACGGTTCATCCGGCTTGTGGCCAAAACCACGCCGCCCCGGACCGGCACCGCGCCGCCGGTCATCCCGGAGCCGCTTCCCCGGGGGATCACATAAAAGGCCTTGCTGTTGGCCAGGGTCAGGATTTCTGAAATTTCCCCGGCACGTTCCGGATGCACCACCGCATCCGGGAAAAAACGGCCTCCGGCCGCATCGTAAGCGTAACAGGCGCATTCTTCCGGGCTCCGGCTGCAATGCGCCTTCCCCACAATGGCCTGAAGCCTGCGAAAAGTGCTTTCGGAAAGGCCCATGACGACTGGGTGAGGATCCGGCCGGGGTTATTCCGGAACCACCTGGACCTCGATTTCCGGTTCGATGCCGGCGTAGATCCGGATGGGCACCCGATGGGATCCGGTGGTTTTGATGGGTTCCCGGAGCAGGACCATCCGCTTTTCCACCTCAATGTCCTGCTTGGCCAGGGCCTCCACAATGTCACGCACCGTCACCGACCCGTAAAGCCGGTCTTCTTCGCTGACTTTGGCGGCGATGGTGCAGGAGATCCCTTCCAGGCGCTTGGCCATTTCCTCTGCGTGGGCCTTCTCTTTGGCCGCCTGAAGCTCGAACTTGGCTTTTTGCTTTTCCATCAGCTTGCGATTGTGCGCATTGGCGGGGAGGGCCTTGTTTTGAGGAAAGAGGTAATTCCGGGCGTATCCGTCCGCCACGGTGACCTCGGATCCGACGGTGCCCAGGGCGTCAATGGTCTCTTTTAAAATGACTTTCATGAATGCTCCTCCTTAAAAACGTCGAAAAGACGTGTCATGGATTCAGTTGCCGTTTTTACCCGGCCTGCCGCCGATCTTTCTAAAGTCGATCCAGGTGTCAAAGAAACCCAGACCCGCCACAAGCAGGCAGAGGATCTGTTGCACGAAAATGAAGAGATAAAGGCATACCCTTAAAAATTGCGGAAACCGTTTCTTTTCAAAGAAAAAGGAAATGATGCCGAGACCCTCAAGGAAGTAAATCAACATCAAGACGATGAGGCCGTTGAGACCGATCACCTTCACGGCCTTTGAGGGGAAAAGGAGGAAGATGCCGCAACCGATGGCCGCCCACACCAGTATTTCAGGGACTTTCCATAGATTCAACGGGCCGAAATCAGGAAAAAAGAGCCCCTTGGACAAGAGCGCGGACCGGGCCATCAGCAAGTTGGCCCAGGCAGCGAACAGGGTGGCGCTGACCACAAGGGAGGGGAGGATGCGGACCAGGACATAATGGATCTGTTCCAAGGAATTTGAGATCCATTGGATGGCGTCTTGGGAGACCCCCATCTTCTCATAGAGCACCAGGGTGAGCTTCAGGCTTTGCAGGATGTAATCCGAGACCAGCGTCCCGATGCCCGTCTGGGTGAGGATGCTGTATAGAAGTCCGGCGCCACCCGCCGTGCCCAGAACCGCTGCCACGGCGTAGAGGATGGTCCTTTCCAGGGAGAGATTCATGAAAAAGGTCTCCCCCAGGGAAAAGCCCAGGACCAAAAGTTCAAGATAAAACAGGGCATCCAGAGAGACCCGACCCAGTGCAGCGACGATCCCAACGGCGGTGACGAAGAAAATCCATGTGCCCGCACGTCTTCCCCATTTGACTCGATAAAACAGGACGGGCAAGGGGATGAACAAGGCCAGAATAAAGCCGAACACGGGAAAATTCACCGCCAACGCGAAGAGGATGAGGCTGACGGCGATTCCGGCGGCAATATCCCTGGACGCCCCCTGGGGTATGGCAGACGTCACAATCCGCATCTCCTATTCCCGATCCGGGGCAGGACCGGGCTATACGTGATCCAGGGATCCCACGAAAGGCAGCAGGGCGATGATGCGGGCCCGCTTGATGGCCTGGGTAAGGGCCCGCTGATGCTTGGAGCAAGTCCCGGAAATGCGCTTGGGGATGATCTTTCCCCGCTCGGTGATGAAATACCGAAGGGTCCTCGGATCCTTGTAGTCGATCACCAGGTTCTTGTCTGCGCAAAACCGGCAGACCTTCCGTCGGTGGTAGATCCGTCTTTTGAATGCTGCTTTGGATCGGGCTCGAGATCGGGGTTTGGGAGAATGGGCTGCCATGCGTCGTTACTCCTTGGATGGGGTTTCATGGGATTGTGGGGTCTCTTCCGCTGGGGCGCTGGCCGTCTTTTCGGCGGCCGCGCTCTCCGGCGCTTCAGCGGGCCCGGCTTCCGCTGCCTCGGCAGGAGCGCTCTCCGGCGTTTCGGCAGGGGCGCTCTCCGGCGTTTCGGCAGGGGCGGTTTCGCCGGCATCGGCGGCGGGTTTTTCTGACGGGGCCTTCTCTGTTTGCTTGGCCTGCTCTGCTTCCTTTTTACGGTTCATGTCGGCGGTCACCTGCTCCATGTCGACTTCGGCGTCGGTCAAGACCGTCAGAAACCTGAGGATGCGCTCATCGATGCGGGAAAAACGCTCGATTTCATTCACCAGAGACCCGGCCCCACAGTAGTCCAGGCGAAAATAGAAGCCCCGGCCCTTTTTCTTGATGGGATAGGCAAGGGGGCGACTCCCCCAGGTATCG
>JALVQN010000195.1 GCA_027025555.1 Desulfobacterales bacterium | reverse complement strand
GTGCAGGGCGCCCCGTCCCGGCGGGCCGCCTGCCGGGACGGGGCGCCCTGCACCACGATCTCCACCAGTTTCGTGGCCCCTTCACCGTCTTTGACCAGGGCCCGGGCAAGGGTGAAAAGGACCCGGTCCAAAGTCTTCCCGAAGGCCTCGAGGGATGCAGGATCCCGGACCAAGGCGCCGGACGCCCCGTTTGCCATGAGCAAGAGGGTGTCATTGGTGCTCATATCGCCGTCGATGCTGATCCGGTTCAGCGAGCCTTCCACCGAAGCCGCAAGCGCCTGTTTCAGGTCTTTGGCCGATGCTTTAAGGTCGGTGCAGACAAAGCACAACAAGGTGGCCATGCGGGGGTGGATCATCCCCGCCCCCTTGGCGATCCCGGTGATCGTATACGTCTTGTCTTTGCAGGTCCCTTTCAGCGACACCACTTTCGGCTTCGTGTCGGTGGTGAGAATCGCCCGGGCAAAGTCCGGGAGGCCTTCCGGCGCCAATGCGTGGGCCAGGCGGGGGACGGCGGCCTCGATCTTTTCAATGGGCAGCCTTTCTCCGATCACGCCGGTGGAGGCGACCAGGACCTCCTCTTCTTGGAATCCCAAAGCCTGCGCCGCACAGCGGGCCATGGATTCGGCGTGGGAAAGGCCCGCGGCGCCTGTGCAGCAGTTGGCGTTGCCGCTGTTGACGAGGATCGCCCGGCAGCGTTCGGATCGGATCCGTCGCCGATCCAAAATGACCGGGGCCGCCTGTACCCTGTTGGTGGTAAACATTCCCGCCACCCGGGCGGGAAGATCCGAGACCAGCAGACCGAGATCCTTTTCTCCGGATCCTTTAATCCCGGCACAAACGCCGGAAGCAAGAAAGCCTTTGGGCAGCATCATGTCCATGAAAGCGACTTCAAAAGAGGGTTTGCCCCCCGTTTTTCATTTGGCTTTTTTTGACAAAGTCTATCAGAACAGCCCTCCATGTCAATTCCTTCCACGGCCGGGGCCGATCCCCCCGGGGCGCGCCGTTTCGAAAATGGGGCTTGATTTCTTTTCCCGGATGGCACAGGATGGATGCATTTCAATGACCAAACGCGATACCCGGAGGAAAAGATGCGCCCCATGCAAGTCAAATGCCCTTCATGCCACAGGGAACTCGAGCTTAAAAGGAGATGAGGCCGGATCTTTTTCCGTTGCAGGTCCTGCAACGGCGTCTTTCCCGTTGATCAATTCGCACACCTTCTGGACGACGCCATGGAAGCCGATCTGGCCGACGTCAGATGCGATCACTTCTAGGGGCCGGGGCGGTTTTCCCGTAAATCCCTTGGGTGCCCCGGAGACCCCCAACGACGGTCTATGCCGAATTTCAAGCTGCTCATCGAATACGACGGCACAGCCTATTTCGGCTGGCAGCGCCAAAAGACCCATCCCACCATTCAAGGCGAGATCGAAAAAGTCCTGGGGACCATGACCGGCCAAAGGGTTTCCCTCATCGGTTCCGGAAGGACCGATGCCGGTGTTCACGCCCTGGGCCAGGTGGCCCATTTTCATTGCCAAACCCGCCTTTCACCGGAAGCCCTCCTCAGGGGCCTCAACAGCCTCCTTCCCCCAGACATCGCCGTCCACCGGGTGACACGGGTGAAGGAAACGTTCCACGCCCGCTACGATGTCCGGAGTAAGACCTACCGGTATCGCATCTTGAACCGGCCCGTTCGATCCCCCCTGGGCCGCCTCTATGCCTGGCACGTTCCAAGACCCCTCAACCTGGACGCCATGCGTTCCGGGGTCCGCCGTCTCATGGGGACCCATGATTTCAAGGCTTTTGAAGGTGCCGGCAGCCCCCGGTCCCACACCCGGCGCACGGTGACCAAAGCCGCCTTTTCCAAGGCGCCCGGCGGATACCTGGTCTTCGAAATCACAGCCGACGGCTTTCTCAAGGCCATGGTGCGAAATATCGTGGGGACCGTGGTCGACATCGGCCTTGGAAAGATCGAACCCGGTGAAATGAAGCGCCTGCTTGCTTTGAAAGACCGGCGACTGGCCGGCCCCACTGCCCCGCCCCAGGGCCTGTTTCTGAAAACCGTTACCTACTGATCCCCCGCTGGTTCTTCATTTCCTGGATGCGCTGGTTGTAAAAGGCGATGACCTCACGCCGGCTCAACATGCCGATGAGGATGCCCGGATCCTTTTCATCCACCACCGGGAGGCTGTCGATGTTCTTTTGGGTGAACTTCTGAAGGACCGAGTTGAGGTCATCGGATGCCGTGGTGGTGATGATGGAAGAGGTGCCGATATCCTTCATCACCACCAGATTTTCAATTTCGGGGGAGAAAAGCACGCTGCGCACGTCGTTGCTGGAGAAGATGCCGGTGAACCGCCCCTTTTGATCCATGACCGGGAAATAGTGCTGCTTGGTGGAGGAGTAGAAGCGCTTGAACTCGGAAAAGGGCATGTCTTCCGGGATCACCTGGACCTTTTTCACCATGGGCATGAGATCCTTCACGCGAATGGCCTGCAGGATATCGACGAAGAAGTCGCCGGCATGGGCCGGGGAGTCGATGCGGCGCTTCATCTGTTTCTCGTAGATGGTCCAGCGCTGGGAGACCAGGTACGCCACGGAACAGACCAGCAGACTGGGAAGCAGGAGATGGTAGGAGTTGGTCATTTCGCTGACCATGATGATGGTGGAAATGGGTGTATTGGAAACCGAGGTGAAGAAGCCCGCCATGCCCACCACCACAAAGGCGCCGGGTTCGGCCACAATGCCCGGCATGATCCCGTGGAACGCCTTTCCCACCGCACCGCCCATGGCGCCGCCGATGACCACCGAGGGTCCGAAGACGCCCCCGCTGCCGCCCGATCCGATGGAGAAGGAAGTGGTGAAGATCTTGCCGATGGCCAGGGCCAGAAGGAAAGAGATGGTCAGCTGGTTGTTGAGGGCCATCTGGGCGAATCCATAGCCAAAGGCCAGCGTCTGGGGGAGGAAAAAGCCGATGATCCCGGTGCAGAGCCCGCCCACGGCCGGTTTGATATGCCGGGGAATACGGAGTTTGTGAAAATAATGGGTAATCCCGTAAAAGGACTTGACATACAACGCGCCGGTGGCCGACAGCACAAAGGCAAGGATCAGGTAAGGCCCGAGCTCCATGGGGTTTTGAAATTTGAAATAGGGCGATTCAAAGAGGGAGCCCCAGCCGAAGACCAGGCAGAACAGACAGTAGGCCACCACGGAAGCGATGCCCGAGGGGATGATGACCTCGGGTTCGAACTCCGGGTCCCGGTAGAGGACCTCGGAGGCGAAGAGGGCGCCCGCCAGGGGGGCCCGGAAGATGCTCCCGATTCCCGCACCGACGCCGGCGGCCATCATGATTCGGCGTTCCCGGTCCGAAAGCTTGAGGGTGGTGGCCAGAAAGGAACCGAAGCCCGCGCCGATCTGGGCGATGGGGCCTTCCCTTCCACCGGACCCCCCGCTGGCCAAAGTCAGGGCCGATGCGATGGTCTTGATGAGGGGCACCCGGGCCCGGATGAAGCCGGCCTTGTTGTGATAGGCGTCAATGGCGGCGTCGGTGCCGTGGCCTTCGGCTTCCGGGGCAAAGGTGTAAACCAGAATCCCGCTCAACAGGCCGCCCAAAGCCGGGACCAGCAAGAGCATATAGCGGTTGAAAGGGGTCTGGGTGGGCGAAAAGAGATGGTGCTCTCCGGCCGGCGGCGGCGGCCGGTACCCGGCCATAAAATCCATGAAAAAATGGATGCCCACCTGGCACAAATAGTGAAATACAATGGCGCCCAGCCCTGCGATCACCCCGATCAAGACGTAATACACCGTCCACTTGCCGGCCCGGGCGATGTTAAAAATGCGATTGGTGTTGATATCCCTTTCCAAGTATCTGTCCCGTGTCAATTCAGATCACGCATGGCCCCGCCTCAGGTCCCTGACACCGGCCAAAACCAGGTCGAAAAGGCCTTCAATCTCGTTTTCTTCAAGGCAAGAAAAGGCCACCCGGATGTCCCGGTGGCCGATGGAGACGAGTCCGACGCCGTATTTTTCCAAAAGATGGACCCGGAGGGCTTCCGCATCCACGCCATGAAGCCGCAGACACATGAAGTATCCGGAGTTGAAAGGATAGGCCTCCCAGGCCTCCTTGAAGCGCGCCTGGGCCAGCACGTCGCGGACCCGCTCGGCCCGTCTTTTGAGAATGTGGTATTTCTCTTTGGTTTCGGCGGCGTAGCGTGGATCGGCCATGGATTTCAACACCAGGGTCTGGCTCAGGTGGGAGGCGTTGGAGAGGGTTCCCCGGATGCACCCCGCACTCTTTTTCTCCAGGACTTCGTAGACGTCCTCGGTCTTGCCGTCATTCCAGCACCCGTAGGTGACAAATCCCACCCGAAGCCCCCATACGAAATTTTCCTTGGTGGCGCCGTCGAGCTTCACGGCCAACAGGTGGGGATCCCTCCCGAGGAGCTTGGCAAAGAGCGATTCCGGAAAGACCGCGTCGTCGTAAAAGAGGCCGAAGTACGCATCGTCGCAGCCCACGACAACCCGGGTGCCCCCCTGGGCCAACCGGACCAGGATTTCCACAATGGCCTCTGCCTCCTGCCGGGTGGGGGAATACCCCGTGGGGTTGTTGGGGAAATTGAGGATGGTGATCACCTTCCCGGACGGGGCCTGTTGCAAAAGGGCGTCTTCAAACCCTTTCAGGTTGAAGCTCTTTTCAGCAGAAAAGAAGGGGAACTGGACAATTCGGGCCCCTTTCTTCACACTCAGGATCATGGTGTAGTTGCCCCACATCTTGTCCGGCAGGACCACGGTGTCACCGGGATCCACCCAGAGGTCTGCAAATGTGCTGACGGCATGGGTGACCCCCCCGGTGACCACAGGCAGGCTGATCCGTTTTCCGGCAAGGGACGGGTTTTTGGAGTAAAGCGCCTCCCGCCAGGCTTTTCTCAGCGCCGGGACGCCGAAGGAAGGGGCGTAGGTGAGGGCCTCTTCCGGAGGGATGTCGGTTAGCCGATCCATGAGGGATTGAAGATGCATGGTCTTGTGGGCTTCCATGGCGATCCCGATGGTGGCGTTGGCCTTGAAAGCCTTCTCCCTGGCTTCGGCGCTCTGGGTCAAGATGCCCTTGGGGAAAAAGAGACGCTTTCCCATATGAGAGAGCATCTCGAAAAGGTGGGGGTTTCCCCGGGCCAGGATCTCGTTGAGCTCTTCGGCAAGAGGGTTCATGGATTCTCTCCTTGGTGCATTCCTCCGGGGCGCTCACATGCGGTTGGGAAGTCTTATATCCGGCACAAAAAGAAAGTCAAGGAAAAACAAGGAGTAAGACGGCACGAAAAAACCCCGCCTGAATGTCAGGCGGGGTTTACCTTAAGATCGTATCGCTTATCTTGCATTCCGTTTGGATGCTTTGAGCGGGTTCACCTTGGCTTTGGTGTCCGATGCGCGACCTTTCCCTGCATGGCTGGCCAGGTTGCAATTGCCGTTTTTCCATTTTTGGGACGGATCCGGATAGGCCGTGCAGTACCACCTGGAAGAAAATTCCACCTTGCGGTTGCACCCATCGCATTGCTCCACGATCTCATGGCAAATCCCGCCATTGAAGGCACACCCCTTCTTGGTCATGAACGGGCATTCCTTCCCGTTTCGAACCGTTGTACAAACCAACTGAATCACCCCCTTTCCCTGTTTCGTAAATAAAAAAAACCGGGTAAACGGCATCCCGGCAAAGGCACTCCTTTTGTGAGACCGGCGCAATATAATTTTCCATGGGGGGCCTGTCAAGGTCTTTTTCACTTTTTAGGTGCAAACTGGATCCGGGTGCTTCCCGACACGCCCGCTGTCGGCATGGAATTGTCGTTGATCTCGAAGGATAAATGCGGTAGGGTCTGAAAAACAGTTTCAAGGGGGTCCAAGGTGTCCGTGAACGCCTCTTTCAAGGTGAAAGAGACAGCCACAACGCTCATTGATCAGGCAAAGGAAGTCCTTCGGATCGAAGCCGAGGGGATTTTAAGCCTCAGCGACCGCATCGATGAACGCTTTGCCCGGATGGTGGAGACGATTTACCGGTGCCCGGGAAGGCTTATCGTCTCGGGGATCGGGAAATCGGGCACTGTGGGCCGGAAAATCGTGGGGACCCTCAACAGCACCGGGACCCGCGCCCTCTTTTTGCATCCCGTGGAGGCCATGCATGGCGATCTGGGCATGGTGAGCAAAGACGATATTTTCCTGGCCCTTTCCAACAGCGGGGAGACGGACGAACTCAATCTCCTGATCCCCAGCATCCGCAAAATCGGATGCAAGATCATCGCCATGACCGGGAATGCCCACTCCACTCTGGCCAAGCACAGCGACATCGTGATCGATGTGGGTGTGCCCAAGGAGGCCTGCCCCCTGGGACTCGCGCCCACGGCCAGCACCACGGCCCTCCTGGCGGCCGGGGATGCCCTGGCCGTGGTCCTGATCAACAAGAGGCGGTTCAAATGCAGCGATTTCGCCCGTATCCATCCAGGCGGCAACCTCGGGCAGCGTCTGGCCTGCAATGTGGCGCAATTCATGCTCACGGGCGACGCCATCCCCCGCGTGTCGGTGGACGCCACCATGAAAGCGGCCATCGAGGAGATCAACCGGCTCCAGCTGGGTGCCGCCCTGGTGGTGGCGCCTGACGGGAAGACGCTGGCCGGGATCGTCACCGATGGCGACATTCGGCGATGGATCGTCAGGGAAGAGCGGCTCTTGACCCTTCCCGTGGCCACGGTCATGACCCAAAACCCCCGCACCATGGGCCCCGGGGCCCCGGCCTACGACGCCTTGAACCTCATGGAGGCCCACCAGATCACGGTCCTTCCCATTGTGGATCCTGAAAACAAGGTGTTAGGGATCCTGCACCTCCATGACATCCTGGGCAAGGGCGCCTTCAAATTCAACGACGTGCCGTGAACGGAAAAGCCAACGACTGCATCGAGGCCATCGAGGCCTATCCGGAAACCGCCATTCCCTCCCTGGGCCCCTGTGAGGTGGTTTCCCCGGTGAAGCAAAAGGCAAAGGATCCTTTCAGGCAATGCTTCATCACGGACTATCACCGGGTGCTCATCGACGTGAATCTCGTCCGGGTCGAGACCTTGATCCAAAGAGGCGAGGACCTGCCCGCCTTTGAGATGGCCGGCCCCCGGGAACGGATCTACTTCGATCCCGCTGCGGTCAAGGTTGCCCTGGTGACTTGCGGCGGACTCTGTCCCGGGCTCAACGACGTGATCCGCGCCATCGTTTTGGAGCTGCATTTCGGATACGGCGTCCGCCGTATCATGGGCATCCGTTATGGTCTCCAGGGGTTCATCCCCCGGTACGGCCACGACATCATCCCTTTGGACCCCGCGTCCGTCCGGAACATTCTGGCCACCGGCGGGACGATCCTGGGATCCTCCCGGGGACCCCAGCCCATCGACGAAATCGTGGACTTTTTAAGGCGGCGGGAGATCGGCATCCTGTTCATGATCGGCGGCGACGGGACCCTCATGGCCGCTTCCAAGATTGCCGACGCCATTGCCGAAAGGGGCCTCAAGATCGGCGTGGTGGGGATTCCCAAGACCATCGACAACGACATCTACCTGGTCTCCCGGTCCTTCGGCTTCGATACCGCCGTGGAGGTGGCCACCCACGCCATCCGCAGCGCCCACAACGAGGCGGAGGGGTATCCCAACGGCATCGGGCTCATCAAGCTCATGGGCCGGCATTCCGGTTTCATCGCCGCCACTGCCACGTTGGCCCAGCAGGAAGTCAATTTCACGCTCATCCCGGAAGTGGACTTCGACCTTGAAGGGCCCGGCGGATTCCTCCAGGCCCTGGAGGCCCGTCTGAAGGCCCGCTCCCATGCCGTGGTGGTCGTGGCGGAAGGCGCCGGCCAGAAGTTTTTCAAGGGGGCTCAAACCCAACGGGATGCTTCCGGAAACATCAAATTGAACGATATCGGCCTGTTTTTGAAAAAGGCGATTTCGAGTTATTTCCGTTCGAAAAAGATCGATATCGCGTTGAAGTACATCGACCCCAGCTACATGATCCGCAGCGTTCAGGCCAGCACCAACGATCGCATTTTTTGCAGCGCCCTGGCGCGAAACGCCGTTCATGCCGGAATGGCCGGAAAGACCAAGGTAATGGTGGGATTCTGGAACGACCGCTTCGTCCACGTGCCCATGAAGGAGTCGGCGGGCCGCCGGAAACAGGTCAATCCCCGGGGCAGGCTGTGGCAGAACGTGCTGGAGGTCACCGGACAGGGATCCCTCGTGAGTCGATGAGTTTTTTCGATCTTCCGGTGAAAGGGCGATGCCTTCCACCAGCCGGAAGGCGCCCGGCATTTCAGTGGGCTTTTGATGGATCCTCTGGGGAGGGCGGGCCGGATTGAAGGTCGGCGAGGTCCGTCGTGTTTTAGGGTCCCCCTTTTCCGTGAAAATCGTCATTCAAAAGGGGAAAGTCATGGCCTTTTTTCAAACACCCACTTTTCAACGATTTCAAAGACGCGTTCCCTCTTGATGGGCTTGGGGATGTAATCATTCATGCCGGCTTCCAAACACCTTTCCCTGTCCCCCTTCATGGCATGGGCCGTCATGGCGACGATCGGAATGTGATGGAACCCCCTTTTTCGGATCTGTCTTGTGGCTTCCATGCCATCCATGTTCGGCATCTGGATATCCATGAAGATGAGATCAAACTCATCGGGGGCCTTTGAGAATTTTTCAAGGACTTGACGCCCATCCGCGGCGACTTCGACCTGGTATCCGGCCTTGGTGAGCATGGCCTTTGCCAGTTTCTGGTTGACCGGGTTGTCTTCTGCCAAAAGGACCCGCACCGAGTGCTTCATGGCTTCTCTTACGGAATATTGGGTTAAGATTTTTCTTTCCTTCGTGCCGTCCCGCTTTGCCGCTTTGTCTCCGGCGAGGGTCCTTTCAAGCAACTGATAGAGCCTTCTTTTCAGGATGGGTTTTACCATGAACCCGTCAAAACCGGCCTGTTCACATTTCTTGGATTCCCGTTCCAAGGAGGAAGACAAGGCCACCAGCGGCAACCCGGAGAGGGGGGGCTGGCTGTTTCGAATCCGCCGGGCCACATCAAAGCCGTCCATTTCGGGCATCTGGATATCACTGACGCAAAGATCAAAGGGCTGTCCCGTGTTCAGGGCCTCCTGCAGCGTGGGCAGGACATCACGCGGCGATTTCAATGCAACCACCGACATGCCGGCGGATTCTAAAAATTTTTTCAACAGGTCCAAGTTCATTTGATTGTCGTCCACGATCAGGACCTTTTTCCCGGCAAGGGAAGCCGGCACGGGAGGTTCGGCTTCCACTGCCGCCGCCTTTTTCAACCAGGCCGTAAAGTGAAAGATGCTTCCCGAGCGGCCGTCACTCTCGGCCCACACATCGCCCCCCATGAGATTCGACAACCGTTTGCAGATGGACAGCCCCAGGCCTGTCCCGCCGTATTTTCGAGTGGTGGAGCCGTCCGCCTGTTTGAAGGCCTCAAAGATGGTGTCCAATTTCTCCTTTGGGATGCCGATGCCGGTATCCCGGACCCTTGCATGAAGCTTGAACCGATCCGCTTTTTCGGTTTCCATCTCCAGGGAGAGTTCAATCTCCCCGGACTGCGTGAACTTGGCGGCGTTCCCCATCAGGTTGATGAGGACCTGTCTGACCCTTGCCGGGTCTCCATTGGCATGGGAAGGAAGGTCGTCGCCGATACGGCACACCAGCTCGATGGGTTTTCGCCCGATCCTGGGACGGACGAGTTCGCAGACATCGTAGGCAAGAATTTCGGGATCGAATGGAATATTCTCAAGGTCCAGATGCCCCGCTTCAATCTTGGAGAAATCCAGGATGTCGTTGACCAGGGAAAGGAGGGCTTCTCCGCTCCTTTTCACCAGGTCGGTATAATTCTTCTGCTCATCATCCAGGTCCGTGTCACTGAGCAGATCCGTGAACCCGATGATGGCATTCATGGGTGTTCGGATTTCATGGCTCATGTTGGCCAGGAACTCGCTCTTTGCCCGATCCGCGGCTTCGGCGGCTTCTTTGGATACCGTGGTCTTAAGCAGGTCGTCGATGGTGAGATGGCTGATGCGAACCACAACGTATACAAAGAGGGCGCCGAAGAAGAAAATCACCCCGGCCAAAAACGCCAAAAGGGACATCTTCCCCGTTAAAACCAGTGCAAAAGCGCTGAGGTACCCCAACAAAAAAAAGATCATGAGAAAGAAGAGAACCCGCCAGCAGGGGAAATAGGGCCGTCCCTTCAGCACCCGGAGGAGCTTTTGCGTGGCCAAAACGGAAAGGAGCATGAGCAGCGCTCCGATGAATATGAAGATGCCGGTGGAGACTCCGGTAAGCGTCATGGGATTCAAGGCTCCTTTGAATGCAGGCTGTGTCACACCGCCTGTGCCGGCCCATCGGGGCATCGGGCAGGGTGACGTGTTTCGGCATGGAAGGTTCCAGGCGATGGTTGTCAACGCCGGCGCGCACTTTCACCGCGTTTCACCTCAAGGCACGCGGCCGTCCCCTGGGCGATCCAAGCACTTTCAGGGTTATCCAAAAGCGGCGGCCTTGTCAATTGGCGTCCTGTCGGCCCGAGGCCCGGGAGACATTGTCGGCATCCGACGCCTTTATTTCAAAGGGGACGGTTCTCCTTTATGGAACAGGATCCTGGTTTTTGCCGATGAAAATCTCTTTGACAGCTTATGAGGCTCCGTACTATTGAGTCTTCATTGCCAATGGAAAGACACGCTACTTGCCGACAGTTTCATTGTTTGATTTATAACAAAAAATTTCCTCAAACAAAGGGAATACCCCTTTCCACAGGGCCCCTGGAGGAGGCGGCGCCGGAGCCGAACAGATCCCCGGAGACAGCGTCTTGGATGCCGACCCGAACAGTCCCCAAAACCTGAAACAGGCACTTGAGCAGGCCCGACAACGCATCGCCAAGCTGGAACACCGGCGGAAGCAGGACCCGGAGAACCGCCTGGGCCGACGCCTCTTCGAATACACCCGCCTGCTCATCACCCATGCCAGGAACCATCCCCTCCACCGGGTGATGTCCCGGGCGCTGGAGGAAATGGCGTCCTTGACGGACAGTCCCGTCTGCTTCTTCGCGCTCGTGGATCCTGACCGGAAGCCTCCCTTCGTGAAACACTGGTCCCGCGGCCCCTTGGATTTTGATGCGGGGCGTAAGGGTGCCTGGACGGAATGCCTCCGGCGGAAAAAACCGGTGATTCAAAACAATGAAGGGCCCGGGGGGCAGGCGCCGGTGATCCGCGAGCTGGTGGTTCCCGTACTTGACCAGGACACGGCGGCGGCCCTTGTGGGGGTAAGAAACAAGGGGAGCGACTACACGGCCCGAGACGTGGAGATCCTGTCTTTGCTGGGCCATGTGATCCATGAGATCGTTTCCTGGAAGCGCGCCGACGAAGAGAGGGCCCGGGCCGTACGGCAGTGGCAAGCCGCCATCGACGCCACCCTTGACGGCATCTGGTTCATGGATGCCGAATCGCGCATTTCGTACTGCAACAAAATGGCCCGGTCCATGCTCCGGCGCCCCCTGCAAGACATCATCGGCAGGTGTTGCTGGGAGGTGGCCCACGGCACGCAGCATCCCGTTGCCGATTGTCCCTTCGAGCGGACCAAGAAGAGCCGGCGGCGGGAAGAGATGACATTTCGTGCGGGAGACCGGTGGCTCCAGGCAATTGTGGATCCCATCCTCGACGCCCGCGGCGGGGTCGCCGGCGCCATCCACATTTTAAGGGACATCACCGGCCAGAAAAGGACTGAGGAGGCGCTGCGGCAGGAGCGGGACCGGGCCGAGGCCTATCTTCATCTGAGCGCCGTGATCTTCGTGGCCCTGGATACCAGGGGGAATGTGACCCTTGTCAACCGGAAGGGCTGTAAAATTCTGGGACGCCCCTTACAAGAGATCCTGGGCAAGAACTGGTTCGAGCATTTCATTCCGGCCCATGAAAGGGACAAGGTCCGGTCTGTTTACCTGAAGCTGATGGACGGTGAGATTGAACCCAACGAAACCTATGAGAATGCGGTTCTCACCCGAAACGGCGAGGAACGGATGATCGCCTGGCACAACGCCGTCATCAAAGACGACCAGGGGGATATCATAGGGACCTTGAGTTCCGGAGAGGACGTCACCGAGCTTCGGCGGATCGAAAAGGAACGCCGGAGCCTGGAGGCCCAGCTCCGTCTGTCCCAGAAGATGGAGTCCATCGGCCGGCTGGCCGGGGGGGTGGCCCATGACTTCAACAACCTGTTGACCGTGATCAACAACTATGCCGAGATGGTTCAAGACACCCTCGGCCAAGACGATCCCCGCCGCGAGGACCTGAAAAGGATCCTCGAGGCCGGCCAGCGGGCGGCCGACTTGACCCGTCAGCTTCTGGCCTTCAGCCGGAAGCAGCCCATGGAATTGAAGACACTCGATCTGAATGCCGTTGTTTCGGGCATGAAGCCCATGCTGGAGCGCCTCATCGGCGAGGACATCGAATTTCACGTGAAGACAGGGGACGATTTGGGACACGTTCGGGCCGATCGCGCCCAGATTGAACAGGTGATCATGAATCTGGTGGTGAACGCCAGAGACGCCATGCCCACCGGGGGCGTCCTTTCCGTGGAGACCGCCAACGTGGTCTTGGACGAGGGTTACGCCGCCGCTCACCAGGGCGTCGTCCCGGGCCCGTACGTGATGCTGGCCGTCAGCGACACGGGGTGCGGCATGGACGAGACGGTGCGGGAGCGGATCTTCGAGCCCTTTTACACCACCAAGGAAAAGGGCCTGGGAACCGGATTGGGCCTGGCCGTGGTCTACGGCGTCGTGAAGCAATTCGGCGGCCACATCTGGGTCTGCTCCGAACCGGGTCGCGGCTCCACCTTCAGGATCTACCTGCCGAGGGTCAAGCCCGGAGAGATCCTCTCCTCAAAGGAGGAGACCTTGGAGCTGGGCGGTCACGAGACGATCCTGGTGGTGGAAGATGAAAAATCTGTCAGGGAGCCTGTTGTCCGGATTCTGGAAAAAGCGGGCTACACGGTAATCCAGGCCTCTGGGGGCGAGGAAGCCTTGGTGCGCTGCGAGACAGCGGGCCGTGAGATCGCCCTCGTGCTGACCGATGTGGTCATGCCCAGGATGAGCGGGAAAGCGCTTGTGGACCGGCTGTTGGCAAGATATCCGAAGATGAAGGTGCTTTTCATGTCCGGTTACACGGACCCCACCATTTCCCGCCACGGCGTCCTGGAAAAGGGGGTCCACTTCATTGCCAAGCCTTTCAGTGCCGAAGCCCTGCTCAAGAAGGTGAGACAGGTGCTCAACGGCGATTAAAAGCCCCCGCCCCCCTTTTTCATGATGGGCCCCTGATCCGCAGGCCGGCGAAAAGACCGAAAGAGCACGGAAGGCGGGCTGCAGGTCCCCTCCCTCACGGCGTCGTACCGTTTAACAGCCCGCGGATGACCCCTGCATGCCTTTTGGCCGCACCCCGGTTGGCGGCCAGGGCTCGCCGGGCCCGATGCCCCATGGCCCGGGCTTTTTCCGGGTGCTTGAGGAGGAACAGGGCCTTTTCAGCAAGTTCTCCCGCGTCTTTGACCTGAATCCCGCCGCCCGCCTGGTCCAGGATCTCCTTGGCATCCAGGAAATCTTCCATGGAAGGCCCGTAAAGGACCGGTTTTCCCCATACCGCCGCTTCCAGCACGTTCTGTCCCCCTGTGGGAACGAGGCTTCCGCCGCAAAAGACCACGTCTGCAATGGCGTAAAGGCGTTGCAGTTCACCGATGGTGTCCAGGATCACCACCTGGGCCCGCCGCCTCGAACGCTCCCCGGCCAACTCGGTTTTCCGTTGAACGGAAAATCCCCCGGCCCGGGCCAGATGCACGATATGGGGCGCCTTTTCAATATGGCGGGGCGCCAAGATCAAGACCGTTTCCGGGTGTTTTTCAAGGATTTGCCCGAAGGCGCCGAGAATCATGGCGTCTTCATCGCCCCGGGTACTCCCGGCGATGAAGACGGAAACCGCCCCGGAAGCTCCGTAAAGATCGCGCATCCGTGCTTTTTCGGACGCCGGCAGGAGCGGCACGGGGAGGTCGAACTTGGTGTTGCCGTGGACGAGGATCCGGTGGGCCGGGGCGCCCATCATGGCGATCCGCCGGGCATCGGCGTTTCGGATCATGCTGAAGGCGTCCACCCGCGCCAGGGCCGGGGCCATCAACGGCCGGATCTTCAGGTACTTTCCGATGGACCGGACAGAGATGCGGCCGTTGACCAGTGCCGTCTTGATCCCCATCCGGTGGGCTTCCATCAACCAGTTGGGCCACAGTTCCGTTTCCACGCAGGCCAGGACATCCGGCCTCAGGGCGGCAAGGGCCCTGCGGGTGGTCAGGACAAGGTCCATGGGGGCAAAAACACAGTGGGTCCGGGTGCCCAGGGCGGTTTCCCGGAGCCTCTTCTCGGCGTACCGGCGTCCGTGCCCGGTAATGGTGGAAAGGATCAGGGTGCAGCCCGGAACCCATGTATCCAGGGCTTGGGCGATGGAAAGGGCCACGCCGGCTTCCCCCACGGAAGCGGCGTGGATCCAGATTCGCGGCGGCCCCGTCCGGGGCCGGCAGAGGCATTCAGGATACAGGCCGAGGCGTTCCAGGGTTTCCTTTCGAAAGCGCCCGCTCATCTTGGAATAGATGAAAAAGGGCGGAAACAGGGCGAACAACAGCCCGGAGCCGATCCCGTTATAGGCCATGCGGAAAAGATTCATGGGTGTTTGTCTTTTCAGCGGATCTCAACGAATGCATCGCCCTGGATCCGGAAGAGGATAAGGCGCTTTTGGGCTTCCCCGTCCGGGCCGAAGAAGGTGGGCCCGGTCAAGCCCTGGAATCCGGAAAGGGTCAAGAGGGCATCCCGGAAGCGGCTTCTGAATCGGACCCGGGGCTTTGCGGCCGTTTCAAAGACGATCCTTGCCGTGTCGTAGGCCACGGCCTCCATGAAGCCCGGCGTTTCGCCGTACACCGAGACGAATTTTTCCACAAAGGCTTTCACCGGTTCGGCGCGGCTGTTCACGTCAAAACCGTCCACCATCATGGCGCCCTGGGCATACTTTTTCGCCATTTGGATGAGCTTGTGCGAGTGCCAGAGGTTGGTTCCCATGAGATAGACGTTCCGGACATCGTGGAAGGCAAGCTGGGGCAAAATGAGTCCTGCCGTACGGGGGGCGTCCGGAATGAAAAGCGCTTCAAAATCGATGAAGGGCCCTTTTCCTTTTCCCGGGTCCGTGCCGGCGGCCCGCTGGGCGCTTCCTGGTGCGCCGGATGTTTCCGGACCCGTCCAGAAGGCTTCTCCTTCCTCTTTTGCGTTGAACGCCGCGGCCCGTTGGAGCGCCTTTGGGATTTTGTAGTACATTCCCGTCAGCTTCTTGATGGGATCTGCAAAATCCGTCTGATGGACCGCATAGGCTTCCACGCCCATCATGGTGCCGCCGTGGGCGATGACCGCGTCCCAGAAAAGATTCATGAAGGTCTTTCCGTAGCTTTCATCGGGGTATAAGACGGCGAACCGGGAAAGCCCCAGCCTTTTCACACAGAAGTCCACCAGGGCCTCCACCTGCATGCGGGGGGTCATAAAGTTCCGGAACACATAGTCCCCGATGCGCGTGATCTTTTCTTTTTGCGTGAGCGTGATGATGGGAATCTTCAATTTCTGGGCCTCGGCGGCGGCGGCTTCGGCCCGGGCCAGGGGTCCGATGACGGCGGCCACCCTGGCCCGGGCCAATTCCCGGATTCCGGCGGCGGCCCCTTCCGGATCGGAACGGGTGTCTCTGACGACGAGTTTGATCCGGGGGTGGCCGGGGGTGGCCGTAAAGTCCGTCAACGCCAGTTCGATGCCCCTCAGGGCCTTTTTGCCGTAAGCGCGATAGGCCCCGCTCAAGGGCAACAGGCACCCCACCGTATGGGGATCGAAGGCGGCCTCAGACGTCAGGGTCTCCAGCAGGGCCCGGGCCTTTCCCGCCAGAGGGTGCCCCGGATACCGGGAAAGGAACCGATTCAGGGCCTGTGCGGCGGTTTCCGGCTTCTGAGAATCCGCGGCGTTTATGGCCCACTGAAGCAGAAGGCGGCTTTTGAGGATCGGGTCCGTTGTGCGTTTCATGAAAAGGCGGAGGGTCTCGGTGTCCAGCTGGGCAATGGCTTCTTCCATGCGTGAAAGGAGTCTTTCCCGACGCGCTCCGTCTGCGGCATGGACGGCCCTCAAATAGGCGTCAAGGGCTTCGGGATATCTCTCCAGGGCCTGGTAGGTGTCTCCCAGCACGGTAAACAGGCGGACCTGAAGCGGCCTGGAAAGCCCCTTGTCCAACAGGACTTTCGCTCCCTGGATCACCTGCATATAGGCCGCCTTTTCATAGTCAACCTCCAGGATCCCCACCTGCGCCTCGGGGATGAACCGGCTTCGGGGAAAGCGTTGCACCAGTTCCTGGTATGCCCGGTGCGCCGCGTCGAGATCGCCCAGGGTCTTTTGAATGGCGGCGATTTTCATCAAGGCCCCGTCCGCGTGCATCCCTTCCGGATAGCGTTTCAGATAGCTTGAAAAGGCCTCCAGGGATTCGGCGTAGAATCCGGATTGCAGCAGGGTGTCGGCCCGTTTGAAAAGCGCGGCTTCGGCCTTTTTTTCAGGGGGGACCGCCTCCGGCGGCGGCACGGAAATGACCGTTTTTTTCGCGCAACCGGAAAGGATCAATGCAAAAAGGAGCATTGCCCAGACAAGGCGCCGGGGGGCGGCGGCTTTTTCTGTTGAAACGATCTCAGGCAAGGTGGTTCCGATACAACGATTCCTGTTCATCCAAAATGGTCTTTAAAATGTCCAGCGTGGTCATGGGATTCATGATGACACACCGCAGCACCACTTTCCCTTCCGGAACAGGGCCGGTCCCTGCCAGGGTGGTCCGGGAGACGAAGCTCTTGCCGGCCTGTCGCTGGAGACGCTGCAGGGTGATATTCAGCGTGTTTAAGGTCCGGGCGGCCCGGCGGGCCTCTTCCGGGGGGACGTTTCGGAGCTTTTCTTTGAGTTCCGGCGGGCAGAGCCGATAGGTGAGGATGTTGAGCACCGGCGGCGTCACCAATTCAAAGAGGGGCCGTTGGGCGATCTCCCGGGCGAAGGCCCGGGCGGTTTCGATGCCGTGTTCGATGAGCAGGGCGTAGCCCTTGGACCCCATGATCTTCAGGGCGCTGTCCAAAATCAGGGAGTTGGCCTCCCGGGATCCGGAGATGGACCTGATCCCCAGGTCCACCGACCCGGGGCGGTTCACGTACCGGGCATAATACGCCACGGCATCCAGCATGAAGGGGTCTTTGAAAAAGACCATGCCGCAGGTCATGGGCATGTAAAACTGCTTGTGCCCGTCGATGGTCACGGAGTCGGCCTGTTCGATCCCGGCAAGGAGATGGCGATACTTCTCGGACATGAGGGTGGGACCGCCCCAGGCCGCATCCACGTGAAAATGGATGCCGTGCGTCTTGCAGATTTCGGCCAACCGGTCCAGGGGGTCCACGGCGCCTGTCTCCGTGGTGCCGGCGATGCCCACCACGGCCATGACCCGGATGCGTTCTTTGGATGTGCGAAGGGCCTCCAGCATGCCCTCCAGGGCACGGGGGTCCATCCGGCCCCGGGCGTCGGCGTCCACGGCAAGGACGTTGGCATTCCCGAGCCCCAGAAGCCCGGCGGCCTTGTGGATGGAAAAGTGGCCGAAGCGGGTGACCAGGACCACGCACCGGTCGATGCCGTAAGCGTTCAAAGCCGCCGCCATGCCGCCGCGTTCCACCCCTGGAAAATCTCCCGTGGGCTTCAGCATCCGGTTCCGGGCCACCCAGAGGGCGGTGTAGTTGGCCAGGGTCCCGTCTTCCACAAAACAGCCCAGGGCGGTATGGGCGTTTTGGACGTGGTCCCGGTAGAAGGCCTCATTCTTTTGGAAAACCAGGCGGTGGATTTTGGCCAAAACCTGCTTTTCCACGATGGAAAGCAGCTTGGACGTCTCGATCTTCACGATGTTCTGGTTCAACGCCGCCACGATGGTCTTCAGGTGGACCATGAAATACGGGATGGCCGAGGTCATATGGCCGACGAAGTACGGGGAGGCCACGTTGACGGCGTGGGGCGCGATCCTTTCGATGAGGTCGGCGATGACCTGTTCCAGTTTTTTTTCAGGATGTTCGGAAATCCGGGTGTCCGTAAACCGCTCGGCCAGCGCTTTGAGGCCGATCTCTTCGGTGATCCCCACATGGTTTTTCAAAAAGTCGTGGAGACCGAAGAGGATCTGCTCCATGTACTTGACCAGGGACTGACGGCCGGCGTCGCTTTCCGGGCGGATGAAGGTCCGCATCAGGGCCTGCCGGTCCGCCACCAGGCGCCGCCGGGAGGCGTCCGCTTTCCGGGTTGTCAGGGTCGCTGTTTTCGCCATTTAAGGGGCCTTTCGGAATCTTTCCCGTGACTCTTTAATGATGAAATCAAAAGCATCCGTCAAGCAGATTCATGGAGGCATTCCAACAGGAAGGCGCGCTCAGGCCATGAGGCGGCTCGAGGTGCACGCCCGGCAGGAGCCCGAACGGAAACGCACGGCATCGGACAGGGAAAGGACGCCCACCATATCAGAGGCTGCGCCGGCGGCCACGAAGAGGCGTTGCACGTCTTGAAAGATCATCCGCTGGATGGCGTCGGTGAGCACATCTTCCGCGTCACATGTGAGCACCGGGCCGGTCATGACGGCCCCGGCTTCCGAGGTGATCTCGAGGCCGCGCCGGAAGGCAAGGATGACGTCCGTCTTGGACACCACCCCGGCCGGTGTTTCCCCCGCGTCCAAGATCAGAACGGCGCCCACCCGGTGGGCCGTCAAGGTCTCGATCACCGCCTGCAGGGAATCGCTTTTACGGTTGGAGGCCACGCCGGGCGTCATGACGTCTTTCACCTGCAACAGGGAAGCCTCCGCCGGCCCCCTGCCGGACAGTTTTAAGAGGTTCCGGCTGCAGGTTCGGCAGTAGCGGTAGATCAGCCCCACGATGTCCGGGAAGGCCAACACGCCGATGACCTCCTGGGCTTGGGCGCCCCTGACGAAGAGCCGGTGAATCCGGTTTTGCTGCATGGTGTCCAGGGAGGCTTCCAGGGCATCGTCCGGAAAGCAAAAGCGCAACGGGCCCACCATGATGTTTTCCACGGCGGTTTCCAGGGGCAGCCCGGCGTAAAAGGCGCTCACCAGGTCGGTCTTTGAGACGATGCCAAGGGGAAGATTCTTTTCATCCACCACGAGGACGGCATTGACCTTGAACTTGATCATGTGCTGAATGCACCGGTCAAGGGGGGCGTCCACCCTGAGGCGAACGACCTGGCGCCTCATGATCTCTTTCACGTGGATGCCCTTCAATACGCTTTTGGCTTCGAAGATGGGCATGGTTTTCTTCCCCCGGCGGCCGTGGATGCCGCAAGATCAAGTTCTGGCTTTCAGGCGGTGAACTTGCTGAGCATGTGGTAGAAGACATCCGAGATGTAGACGATGCCCACCACTTCCTTTCCTTCCACCACCGGAAGCCTTCGAATGTGCTTTTTGATCATGATGTCTGCGATGACCATGAGATGCGTGTCGGGCCGGATCGTGACCACCTCCGGGGTCATGATGTCTTCCACCCGCACCGATTTCACCCGTTCCATGCGGCCTTCGTAGAACTCTGAAAGGTCCACGTCCTCCATTTCACCCCAGACGTGGATGTGCTTGGGATGGATGAACAGGAGGATGTCATACATGGAGAGCATGCCCACCAGGTGGTCCTTTTCATCGGTGACCATCAGGCCGAAGACTTTCTTTTTTTCCATTCCGCTGGCGGTTTGAAAGGCTTTCACGGCCTCTGCAACGCTTTGCTGCGGCGAAAGGGTATGGTAGGTCTTTTGCATGATATCCCTGGCGATCACGAAACCGTCTCCTTTTCATTCTCCTTTGATTTTAAGGAAATAGCACCCTTCCCCGGGGGCTTCCGCCTCCGGCGGCCAGTATAGCCTATTTCTTCGTCTGTTTCCAGGGGTTGCATTTTTTCCCGGCGGTGATCCCGGCCGAATCCTCCTTTGCGGAAACATTTCCGGCGCAGACCCATCAGGGCCTTGCCCGGTTCAGCGCAAAAGCGAAGGCGGCCCCCGGCACCAACGCCGCCCGAGACTTTACAAAGGCGCCGGATTTGGGATAAAAACCAAGAGACGATTTCATAACACCACCCTTTTAATCGACACGGGGGACCCGGAAAGGCGCATGCTCAGGGAGCTTTCCATCAGGAACTTCGCCATCATCGACGACCTGCACATCCGGTTTTCGGAAGGGCTCAGCATGCTGACCGGGGAGACCGGGGCCGGAAAATCCATCATTGTCCAGGCCTTCAACCTGATCCTCGGCACCCGGGCCACCGCCGGGATGATCCGCTCCGGGGCCGAAACCGCCGAACTGAAGGCCCTGTTTCAGATCCTGCCCCGAAGCGACCTGGAAAAACGGCTCACCGCCGCCGGCTACGATGTCTCCGAGGGGCTTTGGATCAAACGGGTCCTTTCCCGAAACGATCGGCATCGCACTTACATCAACGGCCGGGCTGCTTCCATTCAGGCCCTGTCCGCCATCACCGAACAGCTGGCCAACATCTCCGGCCAGTTTGCCAGCCAGCAGTTGCTGAAGGAAGACCAGCAGCTTCAGGCCCTGGACCGCTTCGGGGGCCTGACGGCCTTGAGGCGGGAAGTCGGCGAACGGTACCACGAGATCGTGCCTCTCATCGCCCGCCTGGAACAACTGGAGGAAAGAAGGCGGCACCAGAACGAACGCATGGAGTTGTTGCAGTTTCAAAAGGCGGAGATCACCGGCGCGTCCATTACGCCCGGGGAAGACCGCAAACTGGAACAGGAGAAGAACCGGCTGAAAAATGCCGAGACCCTTTACCAGGTGGTGTACGAGACGATTGAATCCCTTTACGAAGCCCGGGATTCGGTGATCGAACGCCTGGGCCGGGTCCACAAAGGACTGGACCGGGCCTGCCGCATCGATCCCTTGCTGAAAGGCCGCGTGGAGGCCATCGCCGACGCCACCTTTCGACTGGAAGATGCGGTGTCCGGCCTGCGGGCGTATTTGGACGGGATCCAGATGGATGAAGCCCGGCTGGAAGCGGTGGAAGCCCGGCTGGATGTCCTCAACAAGCTGAAAAGGAAATACGGCCCGGACCTGGAGGCCGTCCTTTCCCACTTGAAATCGGTGGAAGCGGAACTGGCCGGCATTGAAGATATCCCGGAGAAGATCGCGCAGACCCAAAAGACCCTTGCACGCCTGCACGACGCCCTGAAGAAAGCCGCCCGCACCCTCTCCGAAAAGCGTCTCCAGGCCGCCCGGCGCTTTTCCAGGGCCATGGAACGGGAATTGGCCGGCCTCAAGATGGGAAAGACCCGGTTCGACATCGCCTTTTCCAAGCACCCGGCGGACACCCGGGCCGGTCCCTACTTGACCACTAAGGACGCCGGTATTCAGGAGACCGGGGTCGACCGGATCGCCTTCATGATCGCCCCCAACGTGGGGGAACGCCTGAAGCCCCTGGCCCGCATCGCCTCCGGCGGGGAGCTTTCCCGGGTGGTTTTGGCCCTCAAGGCCCTCCTGGCCGAGACCGAATCGGTGGAGACCCTGGTCTTCGACGAAGTGGATGCGGGCATCGGCGGGGCCGTGGCCGACGTGGTGGGCAGGAAGCTGGCCGAGCTTTCCCGGTATCACCAGGTCCTTTGCATCACCCACCTTCCGCAGATCGCCGTTTACGCAGACCACCATTTCCGGATTGAAAAGGCCGTGTCCGGGGGCAAGACCCGGACCGTGATCACCCGCCTCGGGAAAAAGGAACGGATCCGGGAGATCGCCCGGATGCTGGGCGGCGAAACCCTCACCCGGACCACCCTGGAGCATGCCCGGGAAATGATGGAAAAAGGGAAAAAGGCCCCTTCCCCTTCTTGACAAGGGCGGCACAATGCCCTTATTTATAAAAGTTTTTCACGGATCCTGGATCCGGAGCCTAAGGCGGCTTTTCGGCAAAAAAGGAAAAGGAAGCCCAAGCCATGCCCATATATGAATTCAAGTGTCTCACATGCAACGAAATGGTGGAGTTCTTGTTCAAGAACCAGGATGAAACGGTGGCGCTCAAATGCCCCAAATGCAACGGGGAGCAGCTTGAGCGGGTGTTGAGCACGACCCATTACGCCCTGGGCGCCAAGACGCCCAAGGGGACCGGCGTCACATCGAAAACCCGGTCTTGCCCCAGCGGCAGCTGCACCACCTACGACATCCCCGGGCCCACCCGGTGATCCAAAGCCGGGGCCCCACACCCCCTGGAAGGACGGATCCCCGTACCCGACGGGTTTCTCCAGGGAGGCCCGCCCTGCAGGCCCATGGCGGATTCCCCGTGACCCCGACCGGTTGAAGGCAGACATGAAACCGATTCACAACCAGGAACAGGAACAGTTCAAGAAGCTTTTTCAGGCGGAAAACATCGATCGCTTCGAAGACCGCCTCGCAATCCTGGAGGCCTTCCTCAGCACCGAAAAGCACGTGACGGCCGAGGACGTGATGGGGCTTCTGGAAAAAAGGGGCTACCGTTTCGATCCGGAATTCGTGAAATCGACCCTGCACCTCATGTCCCGTTACGGATTCGCCCGGGTCAACCGGTTCGACAACGGCGAAATCCGGTATGAACACCGGCACCTGGGGCAGCACCACGACCACATGATCTGCACCAAATGCCAGAAGATCATCGAATTTGAAAATCCCGCCCTGGAAGCCCAGCAGATCCGAATCGCTAAGTCCTACGGCTTCCACCTGCTCCAGCACAAGATGGAGCTTTACGGGATCTGTGCGGAGTGTCTCAAGGAACGGCAGACCCTCCTGCCCCTGAGCACGGCCCGTCAGGGAGAACGCCTGGTCATCCGGGAACTTTTGGGGGGCGGCAACGCCCGGGCCCGGATCCTTGCCATGGGGGTTCGCGTGGGAGACGAGGTCGAGGTGATATCCAACCAGGGGAAGGGGCAGATGGTCATTGCCGTGGACCTGAAACGCTATATCATCGGCCGGGGGATGGCGGAAAAAATCCTCGGCGAGCCTGTCGGCAAGCAATAGGCCCTCCTTCGGGGAAGATGAAGAATCCCATGCCGGTGACGCCACCCGTCTATATGGAAACCCACAGGAAGGGGCTTCTCAAGAAGAAGCGGGAAGAGGCCTTCAGGCGGATCCGTTCCTGCGTCTTGTGTCCCCGGCGCTGCAAGGTGGACCGCCCGGCCGGGGAGACGGGCCTGTGCAAGACGGGGGCCTTGGCCGTGGTTTCCAGTTACAGCCCCCATTTCGGAGAAGAGGCGCCGCTGGTGGGCCGCCGGGGTTCCGGGACCCTCTTTTTCACCCATTGCAACCTGCTGTGCAATTTCTGCCAGAATTACGACATCAGTCACGAGGGCCGCGGAGAGGCGGTCTCTTCCAAAGACCTGGCGGCCATGATGCTGGAATTGCAGCGCATGGGGTGCCACAACATCAATTTCGTCACCCCCACCCATGTGGTCCCCCAGATCCTGGAAGCCCTGGAATGGGCCGTGGAGGAAGGCCTCTCCATCCCCCTGGTGTACAACTCGGGGGGATACGACAGTCTGTCCACCCTGAAGCTCTTGGAGGGCGTCATCGACATCTACATGCCGGATTTCAAGTTCTGGGACCCCGACATCGCCCAAAGGACCTGCCGGGCCCCGGACTATCCGGAAGTCGCTCAAAAGGCCCTGGTGGAGATGCACCGCCAGGTGGGAGACCTCTTCATCGACGACGAAGGCCTGGCGCGCCGGGGGCTTTTGGTCCGGCACCTGGTCCTTCCCCACGGCCTGGCCGGCACCCGGGAGGTCATGGCGTTCATCGCCGAGCGGGTCTCGGCGAACACCTACGTCAACATCATGCCCCAGTACCGGCCCTGCGGCCGCGCCGCCGAGGTCCCGGAGCTTTCCGGCGCCCTTTCCACCCGGGATTTCAAGGCGGCCCTGGAGGCCGCCCGAAAAGCGGGCATCCATCGCCTCGACGAGCGCCGGCGCGTCTTTGTCGTGTGGTAGGAAAGGATCCATGGAAAAAATCTTCGCCATCGGCGACATCCACGGCAGCGCGGACAAGCTTTTCGCCCTGATGGACAGGCTCGACATGGATCCCGGGCACGACCTGCTGGTCTTCATCGGCGATTACATCGACCGGGGCCCTTTTTCCTATGACGTGGTGGAGTACCTCATCGACCTGAAACGCCGGGTGGAAAAGGTGGTCTTCTTGAAGGGCAACCACGAGGACATGCTCCTGAAGTACCTGTCGGGCCACGACCGGTTCACCTACCTGATGAACGGCGGGCAATCCACCCTGGACAGCTACCTGAAACGCAAGAAACCGGACCAGCGCCACCCCGTCCCGGCGGCGCACCTGGCGTTTTTCGAGTCCCTGGTCCTGTACCATGAAACCAAAGACTTTCTCTTCGTCCATGCCGGGTTCAAGAAAAAGGTCCCCCTGGATCGGCAGGATCCCCAGGATCTCCTCTGGATCCGCAGCGAGTTCATCGACTCGGATTACGATTTCGGCAAACGCGTGGTCTTCGGACACACCCCCTTTCGCAAACCCCTGGTGATGCCCAACAAGATCGGCATCGACACCGGCGCGGTGTACGGCAACAAGCTCACCTGCGTAAAACTTCCGGACATGGTTTTTTTCCAGGCGTAACGTGTGTTAAACAAGGAGTCTAGATGAAAAAATGCCTTTTGACGATCATAGCGGCGCTGCTTTTGGCGCCGGGTGTCTTTGCCGGGCCCAAGCGCCTGGCCGTCAAGGTGCCCATTGCCAACGTGCGCAGCGGGCCGGGACAACAGTATGAAATTTTGTGGAAAATCGGGATGTATCATCCCCTGGTGGTCCTTGAAAAATCCGGGGCCTGGTTGCGATTCCGGGATTTTGAAAAAGACGAGGGTTGGATCCACCGGTCCCTGGTGGGGCGGATTCCCGCCGTCATCACCGTCAAGGAAAAATGCAACATCCGCTCCGGCCCCGGCACCCAAAAACCCGTCCTCTTTACGGCCGAAAAGGGCGTGCCCTTCAAGGTGCTCAAACGGAAAAAGCACTGGATTTACGTGGAACACGCCGACGGCGACCGGGGCTGGATCCACAAGTCCCTGGTCTGGTGAAAAAGGGGCCTTTCAACGACCCTTTGAACATGCAAAAACGGAGACGCCATGAAAATCTACGTTTCAGGATCCCTGGCCTATGACCGGATCATGGATTTTCCCGGAAGGTTTGCCGACCATATCCTTCCCGAGAAGATCCATATCCTCAATGTCTGCTTCAACGTCAACGGGCTTGCCGAAAAGTTCGGGGGAACGGCCGGCAACATCGCCTACAACCTGGCGCTTCTGGAGGAAAAGCCCCTGATCCTGGCGTCGGTGGGGAAAGATTTTTCCGCCTACAGGGCCTGGCTTGAGGAAAACGGCCTTTCCCTGGAAGGGATCCGGGTCATTGAAAAGGAGTTCACCGCGGGCGCCTACATCACCACGGACCTGGCCGACAACCAGATCACCGGCTTCAACCCGGGCGCCATGCGATATCCCTCGGGGATTTC
>JALVQN010000194.1:6095-9407 GCA_027025555.1 Desulfobacterales bacterium | reverse complement strand
AGGCGTTCTTCCTCGGCCAGGGCCTCTTCTTGAAAGATCGGCCAGGATTCCAGGAGGATGCTTTGGGTGTTGCCCAGGGCGGCCCAGATCTCCTCGCTGATGTGGGGCACGATGGGGGACAGGAGCAACAGCACCGACTCCATGGCAAAACGCATGACTTGCCGCCCTTCATGAGAATCCCCGGCACCATCAAAGGCGTACATGGCATTGACCAGTTCCATCACGGCACTGATGGCAGTATTGAAATGGAAGCGCTCTTCGATGTCCCGGGTGACCTTGGCGATGGTCTGGTGGATTTTTCTGTAAAGCTCCCGGATAGCGGGAGGAAGCCGGGAGGCTTTCCCCTGATACGGCGTTGCATCTAAAATCCGATCCTTCCACTGGAACGCCAGACGCCAGATGCGGTTCAGGAAGCGATATCCCCCTTCCACGCCCTGTTCGCTCCACTCCAGGTCCCGCTCGGGGGGAGCGGCAAAGAGGCAGAACAGGCGGGTGGTATCGGCCCCGTAACGCTTCAGGAGGGTATCGGGATCCACCACGTTCTTCTTGGACTTGGACATCTTCTCCACACCCCCCACGTCCGCCTTCTTTCCGCACTTGGCACAAATGCGGGCCTCCCCTGAAGCTTGAATCTCTTGGGGCAATAAAAATCCGTGTTCCGGGCATTTCACCGTCTCTTTGCAAACCATCCCCTGGGTCAACAGGCGCGTGAAGGGTTCCTTGAAATCAACCAGCCCGAATGCCTTCAGGACCCGGGTATAATACCGGGAATAAAGCAGGTGCAAAATGGCGTGTTCCACCCCGCCGATGTACTGGTCCACCGGCATCCAGTAGTCCACGTCCTTTTTGTCGAACATGGCCGTGCCGCACCGGGGGCTGCAATACCGTTCGAAGTACCAAGACGACTCCACGAAGGTATCCATGGTATCCGTCTCCCGTTTGGCCCCGGGATTCCCGCACCGGGGACACCGGGTCTTCACGAAGCTCTCGAGTACCGGCAGGGGCGATTTTCCGCCTTCCAAAAGGTCCACATTTTCAGGCAGGATCACGGGGAGATCTTCCTCGGGAACCCCCACGATGCCGCACCCGGGGCAGTAGATCACCGGAATGGGAGCCCCCCAGTAGCGCTGCCGGGAGATTCCCCAGTCTTTCAATCGATAGCTGACCGCCCTTTTGCCCAGGCCCTTTTCTTCGAGACGGTCGGCGATGGCCTCCAGGGCTTCGCTGCTTTTCATGCCGGTGAAGGGCCCGGAGTTGACCAGGATCCCCTCCCCCGCGAAGGCTTCGGTCATGGTGGCCGGGTCCAGGGGACCCTCCCGGGGTTGGACCACCACCACCACCTCCAGGCCGTATTTCCTTGCAAAATCGAGATCCCGCTGGTCATGGGCCGGGACCGACATGACCGCACCGGTGCCGTACTCCATGAGGGCGAAATTGGCCACCCAGACGGGTATCCGGCGCCCGCTCAACGGGTTGAGGCAATGGCTGCCGGTGAAGACCCCCTCTTTTTCAAGAAGGTCCACAACCCGGCTGGACCGATCCTGCCGCGACATTTTCTCACAGAAGTCGGCCACTGCTTTTTCCTGCGCTGTTCCCTGGGACAGGGGGCCCACCAGGGGGTGTTCCGGGGCCAGACACATGAAGGTGGCCCCGAAAAGCGTGTCCTGTCGAGTGGTGAAGACGGCGATGGACTCCCGGCCGTTTTCAAGGGGAAACCGGATTTCGGCGCCGACGCTCTTGCCGATCCAATTCTTCTGCATGGTGATCACCTTTTCGGGCCACCCGGGAAGGCGATCACAGTGGACCAGAAGATCTTCGGCAAAATCGCTGATCCTGAAAAACCACTGTTTGAGCTTTTTCTGTCTGACGCCTTCTCCGCATCGCCAGCAAAGGCCCGCCTCCACCTGCTCGTTGGCCAGGACCGTCTGGCAGGAATCACACCAGTTCACCCGGGATTCCTTCCGATAGGCCATGCCCTTTTCCAGCATTTTCAAAAAGAGCCACTGCTCCCAGCGGTAATACTCGGGCTTGCAGGTGGCGATTTCCCGGTGCCAGTCGTAGGAAAAGCCCATCTGCTTCAGCTGGGAACGCATGGTATCGATGTTCTCGTAGGTCCACCGGGCCGGATGGGTCCGGTTGGCGATGGCGGCATTTTCCGCCGGCATCCCGAAGGCATCCCATCCCATGGGGTGGAGCACATTGAACCCGCGCATGCGCTTGTACCGGGCCACCACATCTCCGATGGTATAATTGCGCACATGGCCCATATGGATCTTCCCCGAAGGATAAGGGAACATTTCCAAAAGGTAATACTTCTTCCGGCCTTCATCGGTGACGGCACGAAAAAGATCCCGGCGTTCCCAGAACGCCTGCCATTTGGGTTCGATGTTTTTGGGTTGGTAGTGTTCGTCCATTGGATACCGCTCTCCTCCATTGACTTGTCCGTGTTGCCCCCCTCATGACACAAGATGCGCCATATTTCAATACCGCGCCTTCCAGATGCGCGATCCGTGCAAGAGGCCCGTATCCAGGAAAACCAAAAAAGACCTGCAAAACGGCAATTCCGATATTAAACGGACAATAAAAGGGAGAAACACTTGACCGGCGACAGAGCATTCAAGGCGGTCCGCCCTCAAAACAATCCGCCTTCACGGACACCAAAAGCGCTTTTTGAGGCCAAAAAGGCTAAAGGACCCGATGGGGGTAAACCGCTGCCGGATTGTGGGGACCGCCATTTCCCATTGACAAATCAAAAAGGGGCATTTAAAAGATTTTTCCCGAGCAGGTGCGGTGCGCGGGGCCCCTGCCCGCCACCGGTAAAAGGAAAGCGTGGTGCAAGTCCACCGCAAGCCAGCCATTGCTGTGATCGGGGACGAAGGCTGCATGGGAGCCACTGCCGGATGTTTCGGTTTCCCGAAAATTGAAAACCCGGCGGGAAGGCGCAGCCCATAGGAAGATCCGTAAGCCAGAAAGCCTGCCTGCCGACATGACATTCACGGATACCATGCTGGATGCTATCCGTATCTTGGGTTGCAGCCGGGACTTCGGGGTGCAAAGGGGATACGGATTCCAGGATGGATCGGCGTTTTTTGGGTTTCCAGCCCGAATTCCTTTCCCTTTCGTTTCCCCCTCATCCCTTTCGGCCGTCACCCACCGTCCTGGAATGCTTTAAGGGGGTCCCGGAGCCACCGCACAAAAACGATCCGTAAAAAAAGGAGGAAGGTTTTCATGAAACCCACGAACAAAAACACAGGCCATTTACAAAAGGCCAACGCCGGCAGCCAGCCGCTTTCGAGGTCCCTTGAGTCCTTT
>JALVQN010000194.1:0-6085 GCA_027025555.1 Desulfobacterales bacterium | reverse complement strand
TCCTTTCAAGAGCCCTTCCAGTCCCTCTTGCAGCGCCTGGATGCGCCGGGAAAAGATCTCCTTTCCTCGGCCCAGGCAAAAATCGACAACAAGACCAAACCGCTGGGGGCCTTGGGAAAGCTGGAAGATTTGGCCGTCCAGTTTTGTCTCATTCAAGAGACGCTCCATCCCCGGATTTCCCGCAAGTCCCTTTTCGTTTTCGCCGCCGATCACGGGGTGGTGGAAGAAGGCGTCTCCGCGTATCCCCAGGAAGTCACCGGCCAGATGGTGAAAAATTTCCTCTCGGGCGGGGCCGCCATCAATGTCCTGTGCCGCCACGGAGCAATCGATATCCGGGTCGTGGACATGGGTGTGGCGACGGACGTGGAAAACCACCCTTTGCTGATCAATAAGAAAATCCGTAAAGGGACCCGAAATTTTTCACACACACCGGCCATGACGGCCCAGGAAGCGATCCAGGCCCTTCAAAACGGCATGGCGGTTTTCTTGGAAGAACATGAAGCCAAGCCCATTGATATTGTGGGATTGGGGGACATGGGCATCGGCAACACCACTTCTGCAGCCGCCATCATCTGTGCGGCCTGTGGCATGGATCCCATGGAGGGGGCAGGCCGGGGAACCGGCATCGACGATGCCGTTTTGAAACACAAGACCCAGGTGATTCAAAGGGCCTTGGCGTTCCACCGCCCCGATCCGGAAAACGGCATCGATATTCTCCAAAAAGTGGGGGGGTTCGAAATCGCCGGGATCACCGGCGCGGCGCTTGCGGCGGCCGCCAAGAGAACGGCCGTGGTTCTGGACGGGGTGATCTCCACGGCTGGCGGGCTCATCGCCTACTTAATCAATCCCAAGGTCCGGGACTTTTTCATCGCCGGCCACCGCTCCGTGGAACCGGCCCAAAGGGCAGCCCTGAAGAGGATGGGCCTGGATGCGCTTCTGGATTTGAACATGCGTCTGGGGGAAGGCACGGGGGCGGCCCTGACCATCAACCTGGCCGAGGCGGCCGTCAAAATCATGCGGGAAATGGCCTCTTTCGAAGAAGCGGGTGTCTCTAGGAAAGAATAAGGCACGACACTCCGCGCACGGGCGGGACCTGAAACGGCGGAGGCGCCATCCGTATCCGGGCGCACTCCGCCGTCATCAGAAAGAAAGATGGCTATTTTTGGGGCTTTGCCAGGACCTCTTCGAACATGGCCTCGTTCCACGTCTTTCCGGCGGCGATATTCTGCCGGAACTTGATGAAATCGATGACGTCTTTTCCCGTGATCTTCTTGGTGTTGAATGCGCCGAAGCCCAGGAAGGCTTCCCCGCTCATGTTGGCGGCCAGCCAGTGCCGGTTGGCGTTTTTCATGAGATCCCAGAAGAACTTCTTCTTCTGACGGATGCCGTCGATGGATTTGATCAGGCATCCGGGGAAGAGGTTGGCGAACGTCCAGATGATCCTGTCGATTTCCTTGTCCAAAAGCTCGAAGTCGGCGTTGGGCTGGTGTTCTTTGACAAATGCCCGGGCTTCTTTGAAGGCCTCGCCGGTCTTGAATTCCCCGTAGACGATCTCGCCGTCTTGGATGTATTTATCCGTGATCACCATGGGGTTTCGCACCCATTTCCCGTCCACCTTGAGGACCGGCACCACCTTGGAAATGAGTGTTTTGGCCTTCATCTTGTAAGCCGACCACATCTCGCAGGAGACACAGTTCCACATGGCGTCTTCGATGCCGAGGTACCAGGGGAGAAAGTCCGAAGACCCCCCGTCCGGGGCGCTGCCGTGCCGGGGACCGGCCTGGCCGAAGATGGCCAGATCCGAAGCGATGGAAAGATCGCAGGCCATGCCGATCTCCTGACCGCCGGCCACCCGCATCCCGTTGACCCGGCAGATGACAGGCTTCTTGCACTGGAGGATGGCATCCACCATGCCGTTGAAAAGCTCCATGTACTGCCCGTACTCGTCACAGCGCAGGCTGTAATATTCACTGTACTCCTTGGTGTTTCCGCCGGTGCAAAACGCATAGGGACCGGTGCCGGTGAAGACCACGGCAACCACGCTCCGATCCGTTGAGGCGTTCTGGAATCCCGCGATGACGCCTTTCACCATCTCGGTGGTATAGGAATTGTACTGCTTCGGGTTGTTCAGCCGCACCCAGGCCACGTAAAGGCCGTCCACCACGTTCCCCTTGGGGTCTTTCAGGGGCCGCTTTTCAAAGACCACACAGGGGGCGTCCGCGTCTTTCCCCCAGTGGACATCCGTGTGGAGAAGATGGTCTTTGACTTCGTTGTCTCTGGGCATCCAATCCAGACTCATGGTCGTATCCTCCTTGTATTCATGGGGTCATTTCCTTGTTTTGCCGTGTTTTTCCGGGTTCAGAAATCCGGTGTCAGCACGATGCGCCGTTCCGGAGACGCGCTGTGGGCCTCTTCGAAAACATGGGCGATGGTGCTCATGGGACGGGTCTGGACAAAGGGTTCGATCTGGACCTTCTTTTTCAGCACCATGTCCAGCACCACCGGGTAATGTTCGGGCAGACACCCCCAGGTCCCGATGATTTCCGCGTCAAAGGCCATGAGCCGGCTGAGCATGAATTCCACCTTGGCCAGGGTGAATCCCACCACCACCAGTTTCCCCACAAAGCTCAAGAGGGACAGGGCGACCTCCTGGCCCCCTTTGGCGCCGGAAACCTCAAAAATCTTCCACCCGACCCCCGGAAGGCCGTTTTGCTTTAAGATCCCTTTGAAATCGGCGGAAACCGCCTTGGCATCTTTCCCGGTGGCATTGATGACGAAATCCGCACCGAATTCAAGGGCCCGTTCCAACCGCTTTTCGTCCAGGTCGATCCCGATGACGCAGTGGGCGCCGATGGCCTTGGCGATCTGTCCCATGTACTGGCCCACGCCCCCCGCGATACCGATGACCACCACATTGTCTCCGGGCTGGAGCCCCGCCCGCTTTGCCGCCTGAAAGGGTGTGGTGGCCGCGTCCGCCACCACCGCCAAATGCGCCAGCGGGATATCGCCCCGATTCTTGACTTCGCAAAGGTCGATGCTGGGAACCGGAATATGACTGGAAAAGCCTCCGTAGATCCCCAGGCTGTTTCCGGGCATCTTCTGGGACAGGCAACGGTTCCCCCTTCCTGTTTTGCACAGGATGCATTTCCGGCAAGGCATCACCGCCGGAACGATCACCTCTTTTCCGATCCAGGCCGCGTCCCCCGCCACCACGGTCCCTGAAATCTCGTGTCCCAGGGTCAGCGGCGGCTTGGAAACAGTGGGCACGCCGTCATAGAAGTACCCCAAATCGGTATGACACACGCCGCATCCGGCCACTTCCACCAACAATTCACCGTCTTTGAGATCCGGAACCGGGATCTGAACCTTTTCAAGTTTGCCGGGAACCCTTTCTTTGGTCTCCTTGTTGAAGGTGGTGGGCCGGACCATCTGCCAGGTCTGGATTTTTTCCGGTACTGTCGGCATCGCTTTCCTCCTTAACCGAGTTAAAGGTTTCGCCAAGATAACGGGCGATCCTCCCATGGGATCAAAAATTATAATGTAGCTACAATATAACTAAATGGATGTCAACACGCTTTATGGGGCCGGGATGAGCGCCGCCCCTCGACGGCGCCGGAACGCCAGAGCGCCGGCATAAACAAGGATTCTGTTTCAAATCAGAATCATTTATGGTAAGAAAAAAGATTAACACATCCGATTTCGAGTGAAAAGCCCTCGTCCAAACCACGGCTGAAGGGCATCAGCTGCCCAGAAGGAGGCGATCCAGATGAAAGGGAAGTCCCCTGGCCGGAGACCGATTGCCCCCAAAAGCCCCTTGCGGAAAGTCCCCTCCGACACAAACCCCTTGGAAGACGCCTTCCGCCGGCAAAAGGCATACCTGGATTTCATCGAAAAGGTGTATCCCCGTCTGATCCGGCAGGTGAATGTGGATGCCCTGTTCCAAGAGATCCTTGAAACCGCCTGCCTCCTGGCCGGAACCCGACACGGCTTTCTCTATCTCCTGGATCCCAAAACCCATGAAATGGAGATGCACGTGGGCATCGGCGGCTTCCTGGATCCGCTCAAAGGGCTCCGCCTGAAGCCGGGTCAAGGGATCACCGGAAGTGTATGGCTGAGTGGAAAACCGGTTTTAATCGACGACTATCAGTCCTTTGACAAGCGGCTCCCCCACCCCCGTTTAAGTCAACTGCGGGCCGCCGTGGCCATTCCTGTCCGATCGGGGGATCAAACCGTGGGTGTCATGGGCCTGTGTCACGCGGATCCGAAAAAGAAATTCAACAACACCGATATCGAGTCCCTCAACCACTTTGCCGGCTTGTGTGCCCTTGCCATCGAAAACGCCCGGTTCCACACCCGCACCCGGTACGCCCTTGAAAAGTTGAAAAAGACAGAGGCCTCGCTGAAGGAATCGGAAAAACGCTTCAGGCAGATTACCGAAAATTCCGGGGAGTGGATCTGGGAAGTGGACACCACGGGCCTTTACACCTTTTCCAGCCCCATCGTGGAACGCATTTTAGGATACAAGCCCGAAGAAATCGTCGGGAAAAAGCACTTTTACGACTTCTTCGCGCCGGAGACCAAAGAAGCCCTCAAGAAGGCGGCCTTTGAAGTCTTTGCCCAAAAGGCACCCTTCCGGGATGTAATCAACCAGAACATCCACAAAGACGGAAGAAGGGTCTGGCTTTCCACAAACGGGGTGCCGGTCTTGGACGAAACGGGCAACCTCTTGGGCTATCGGGGTTCCGATCTGGATATCACAGAAAAAAAAGAGACCGAAGAAGCCCTTAAGAAAAGTGAAGAACGGTATCGCACGATCTTGGAAAGTATCGAAGAGGGGTATTACGAGGTCGATCTGAAGGGGTACTTCACCTTCTTCAACAACGCCCTGTGCCGCATCCTCGATTGCTCCAGGGAAACACTCAAGAGCGCCCATCGGCGCATGTTCATCAGTGAAAAAACAGAAAAAAAACTGATCGATGCATCGAAAAAGGCGATCGGCTCGGGCCATATGGCCCAGTTTGTGGAATGGGAAATCCTCAAAGCCGGCAAGGCCCCGCGCCTGGTGGAAGGATCGATGCGCCCCATACGGGATGAGAAGGACAGGATCGTCGGCTTTCGGGGCATGATCAAAGACATCACCGAAAAAAAGAAGGCCGAAAAAGCCCTCCGAGAATCCGAAAACCGCCTCCAGCACATTCTTTCCAGCATTCAGGTGGGGATCGTGATCATCGAAACCGAAACCCACAAGATCCGTTATGTGAATCCGGCGGCCTGTTCCATGATCGGATATACGGAAACGGAGGTCCTCGGAAAGCTCTGCCATCGTTTCCTCTGCCCGGCCCAAAAGGGCCAATGCCCCATCACGGACATGGGACAGGAAATGGACAATTCCGAACGAACCCTTTTAACATCCACAGGGCTTCCGCTCCCCATTTTGAAACGCGTGATCCCCATCACCATCGACGGCAAGGCGTGTCTCCTGGAATCCTTTGTGGATATTTCGGATCTGGTGCAGGCCAGGGAACAAGCCGAAGCCGCCAACCAGGCCAAGAGTGAATTTTTAGCCAACATGAGCCACGAGATCCGCACCCCCATGAACGCCATTATCGGCATGACGGACCTCGCCCTGGAAACCGACCTGAATGGAGAACAAAGGGAATTCTTGGAAACGGTCAAATCTGCAGCCAATTCCCTCCTTACCCTCATCAACGACATTTTGGACCTTTCCAAAATCGAATCTCACAAACTCGACCTGGACGCCGTTCCTTTCGACCTCCAGTATGCCCTTGAGGATACATTGAGAACCCTGGCCATCAAAGCCCAGGAAAAGGGCCTGGAGCTCACCGGTGTCATCCAGCCGACAGTCCCCAATGCCCTTATCGGCGATCCCGGACGGCTGCGGCAGATCCTGGTCAATCTCTTGGGAAACGCCATCAAGTTTACCCGGGAAGGCGAAGTGGGAGTCACCGTGGAAATGGACCGGGAAAGCACCGACGCCGTCACACTCCATTTTCAGGTGACAGACACCGGCATCGGCATCCCGCCCGACAAGCAGGAAGCCATTTTTCAACCCTTTGCCCAGGCA
>JALVQN010000193.1 GCA_027025555.1 Desulfobacterales bacterium | reverse complement strand
AAGAAGCTGACCGCGGACTTTGAACTGGGACTTAAGCTGGTCCGGGAAAAGACGGGCAGGAGCCGGTTTTTCATCACCCGGGAGGCGTTGTTGAACCCGGAAGCCCATATCAGCGCCCTCATCAAGGATCAACTCCACCAGGCCGGCGCCGAGTCGGCCCCGGAGACGAAGGTCTTGCCCGACGCCGAAGACAAGACATGAAAATACCGGCGCACCGGTTTTAATGATCCGTTTGACTGGAACACTGAGCACGCCCCAAAAGGGCTCCAAAGGGCATTGCACAAGCCCGGAAGGCTAAGTCGTCATGATCGGCATTTCCAAGTTATACTGCGGCACCGTGGAACCCTCCGATGCCCTTCGCTACGGCAGGCATTCCTCGAAGTTGCCCTCCCATCTGTTGCAATTTTCCCGAGACAAACGGCCGGTGGTGGTCTGGAACGTGACCCGCCGGTGCAACCTGCGCTGCATCCACTGCTACGCCCATGCCGACCAAACAACCGCTCCTGACGAACTGACGCTCGCCCAGGGCAAGCGCCTCATGGACGACCTGGCCGCTTTCGGCGTGCCCGTCCTTTTGTTCTCCGGCGGGGAGCCCCTGGTCCGGAAAGACCTTCCGGAACTGGCCGCCTACGCCGTGGAAAGGGGAATGCGGGCGGTGATCTCCACCAACGGCACCCTGATCACCCGGGAGACGGCCCGTACCCTGCAGGAAATCGGCCTTTCCTACGTGGGAATCAGCCTGGACGGCATGGAGGCGGTCAACGACCGCTTCAGGGGGGTGGACGGCGCCTTCCAAAAGGCCCTTCAGGGCATCCGGAACTGCCGGGAGGCCGGCATCAAGGTGGGGCTGCGCTTTACCATCAACAAGTTCAACGCCAAGGAGATCCCCCATATCTTTTCCCTCCTTGAAGAAATGGAGATCCCCCGGGTCTGCTTCTATCACCTGGTGTACGCCGGCCGGGGGTCCAAACTCGTGGAGGAGGACCTTTCCCATGAGCAATCCCGGAAAACGGTGGATCTGATCATGGATCTGACCCGCAACCTGCACGAGCGGGGAAAGCCCAAGGAGGTCCTCACCGTGGACAACCACGCGGACGGGCCCTACCTCTATCTGCGCCTCCTCAGGGAAGACCCGGACCGGGCGGCGGAAGTGTTGGAACTGTTGAAGATGAATGAAGGAAACAACTCGGGACGGGGCATCGGGTGCATCAGCTGGAACGGGGAGGTCCACGCCGATCAATTCTGGCGGCACTACAGCTTCGGCAACGTGAAGGCGCGGCCCTTTTCCGAAATCTGGACCGATCTTTCGGATCCCCTGATGAAAAAACTCAAAGACAAAAAAAAATACGTGAAAGGGCGATGCGCCAGGTGCGGCTGGCTCGATATCTGCGGCGGCAACTTCAGGGTGCGGGCCGAGGCGGTGACGGGCGACGTCTGGGCCCCGGACCCGGCCTGCTACCTCACCGATGAAGAGATCGCCGCGCCCCCGGGCGTTTCGTAAAAAGGAATAAGAAGATGCGCTTTCCCGACTACAGGCCCCGGCGGCTGCGTCAGCATCCGGCCTTCCGGCGGATGGTCCGGGAGACCCGGCTCACTGTGGACGACCTTGTCCTCCCCCTTTTCGCCACCCATGGGAAAGGGGTCCGGGAGCCCATTCCCTCCATGCCCGGCCAGTACCGCCTCTCCACGGACCACCTCGTCAAGACGGCCAAGGAGGCGCGGGATCTGGGGATCCCCGCCCTCCTGCTGTTCGGAATCCCCAAGAAAAAGGACGCCCTGGGCACCGAGGCCTATGCCGAACACGGCATCGTCCAGAAAGCCGTCCGGGCCGTCAGGGACAAGGTGCCCGAGATGGCCCTCATCACCGATGTCTGCCTGTGCCAGTACACGGATCACGGCCATTGCGGCATCCTCGACGGCCGGGTGATCGACAACGATGCCTCCCTGGAGCTTTTGGCCAAGACCGCCCTGTCCCATGTCCGGGCCGGGGCCCACATGGTGGCGCCCTCCGACATGATGGACGGCCGCGTGGCGGAAATCCGGGACACCCTCGACGAGGCCGGATTCAGCCACATCCCCATCATGTCCTATGCCGCCAAGTACTGCTCCGCATACTACGGCCCCTTCCGGGAGGCCGCCGACTCGGCCCCCAAGTTCGGCGACCGGAAGACCTACCAGATGGACGCGGCCAATGCCCTGGAAGCCGTCCGGGAGGTCACCCTGGACGTGGAGGAGGGCGCGGACATCATCATGGTCAAGCCCGCCCTGGCGTACCTGGACGTCATCTGCAGGGTCCGGGAGGAGATCGATCTTCCCGTCGCCGCCTACAACGTCAGCGGGGAGTACGCCATGATCCAGGCCGCCCATCAACTGGGGGTCCTGGACGGCCGAAAGGTCATGATGGAGACCCTCACCGCCATCAAGCGCGCCGGCGCGGACATCCTCCTCACCTACTTCGCCATGGACGCCGCCCGGGCGCTTCAGGGCTGAGGGCGGGGTCAAAGGGCCTTCCAATGACGGCGCATCCCTCCCCTGCCGCCCCGGCCGGCCGCGGGCCCGGCAAGGCCGGCGAAAAAAAGGACACCGGACCGCGGTTGGTGGCCTGGGAGATCACGCGCAACTGCAACCTGGCCTGCGTCCACTGCCGGGCATCGGCCACCTGCGGGCCCTACTCCGGCGAATTGGACACCCAAGCGGCCCTGGCCCTGGTGGAACAGATGGCCCAAACGGGCAGCCCCATCGTGATTTTGACCGGCGGGGAGCCGCTTTTGCGAAAGGACATCTTCGAAATCGCCGCCTTCGGGACCCAAAAGGGCCTGCGCATGGTCATGGCCCCGAACGGCACCCTGATCACCCCGGCCGTTGCTCAAAGATTGGCCGAATGCGGCATCCGGCGCGTCAGCATCAGCCTGGACGGCGCCACGGCACAATCCCACGACCGGTTCCGGGGCGTGGAAGGCGCCTTTGAAGGGGCCATGAGGGGCATCCGTCACATCCGGGAAGCAGGCATCGCGTTCCAGATCAACACCACCATCACCCAGACCAACCTGGACCAGATCCCCAAGATCCAGGACCTGGCCGTGGAGCTGGGGGCGGTGGCCCACCACATCTTCCTGCTGGTGCCCACGGGCCGGGGCAAGTACATCGTGGACCGGGCCATCACCGCCGATCAGTACGAGTCCACCCTGAACTGGTTTTACGATCAGCGGAGCCGGACCCCCCTCCAGTTGAAAGCCACCTGCGCCCCTCACTATTACCGGATCTTGAGACAACGCGCCAAGGCAGACGGCATATCGGTGACATTCAAGACCCACGGCCTCGATGCGGTCACCCGGGGATGCCTGGGCGGGGTGGGATTTTGCTTCATCTCCCACCGGGGGGTGGTGCAGCCCTGCGGATTCTTAAATTTAAACTGCGGCGATGTCACGCAAAACCCCTTCCCCGAGATCTGGGAACGCTCGGAAATCTTTTTGTCCCTGCGCGATTACAGCCGGCTGAAAGGCAAATGCGGCGTCTGCGAGTACCGGAAGGTCTGCGGCGGCTGCCGGGCCCGGGCCTATGAGGCCACCGGCGACTACCTGGCCGAAGAACCCCTTTGCAACTACATTCCCGCCCCTTACGCCTGAGGCGCCCTGTCGGTCCTACGCCGCGTGTTGCGCCTTCACAAACAAAGGCTTGCAATTTTCGCCCCATTGGTATTTATTAAAACCGGTTGCAGCACGTTGGCGTCCGGCGCAGGAACGCCCCATCCTTCCGAAACAACCGGAAAAAAGGATCGCCCATGAAGATCAGGGAACTCATGATTCCGGATCCCATCACCATCACCAAAGACGCCTCCATCCAGGATGCCATCTCCCTCATGAAGACCAACTCCATCCGGCACCTCCCGGTGGTATCCAGGACCAAGGCCCTCGTGGGCTTCGTCACCCTGGCCGACCTGAAACAGGGGCTGATTCCGTCCATGATGGGGGACCTGTCCCTTCCGGACTTGATGATCACGGATCCCATCACCGTGGACCCTGACGACGACATCGAAATCGCCGCCCAGCGCATCTATAAAAACAAGATCGGGGGCATGCCGGTGGTCAAAGGCGGAAAGCTGGTGGGGATCATCACGGAAAGCGACATCCTGAGGGCCTTCATCCACATGATGGGCCTGCTCACGGCAAGCTCCCGGATCGATGTGGCCATGGACGATGCCCCGGGCCGCTTCAGGGAAGCCCTCGACATCATCCACGATGCCGGGGGGGACATCATCAGCGTCGGCATGGGGGTTCAGCAAAAGGGTAAAAAGACGTATTACTTCCGGCTTTCCCCGTGCAAGACCGCCCCCATCCGCACCGCCCTGGAAGCTAAGGGATTTTCGGTCCTTGCCGCCACCGACTAACACCGGGGTCTAACACCGGGGTCAGGTCTTGACTTTTGACACTTTTCTTTGGCAGATCGTCAAGAGTGAAGACCTGACCCCGGGTTATACGTTGAAGCGGATCTGGAGGATGTCGCCGTCCTGGACCGTGTAGCCCTTGCCTTCCAGCCGGACCGTGCCCCGCTTTCGCGCCTCGGCGTAAGACCCGGCCGCCATCAGGTCCTTGTGGGCGATCACCTCCGCCCGGATGAACCCCCGTTTCATGTCGGTATGGATGGTCCCGGCCGCATCCAGGACGCTGCTTCCCTTTTTCAGGGCCCATGCCCGGACCTCACCGCTAAGAACCGTGAAAAAGGAAATCAGCCCCAAAAGGGCGTACGACCGGCGGATGACCCGGTGGGCGGCGGGTTCCTGGATGCCGAATTCGGATAGGAACTGCCCGGCCTCGGCCGCATCCATCTGGGCGAGCTCCTGTTCGATCTTCGCCCGGATCACCAGGGCGTCTTCCGAAAACTCCAGGCCCCGGGGGGGGACGGGGATATCCGGGTCCGCCTCGCCGTTGTTGAAGACCACCAGCAGGGGCTTGGCCGAAAGCAGGCCGTATCCCCGCAAGCGCCGGTCCCAAGCCGTCGCCGGCACCTTCCGCAAGGGGTGTCCCTCTTCCAGGTGCCGGCGGCATGCCAAAAGCAGCGCCAGTTCCTCTTCATCGGGCTTTTTCCCCCGCTTCTTGTCCGCCTCAAGCCGGCCGATGCGGTTTTCAATGACCATGAGATCGTTCAGCATGAGTTCCTGGTCCACCTTCGCAACATCCGCATACGGCGACGGCTTCGGTTCCCCGTTGAACGTAAAGTTTTTCACCACGCAGATCAAGGCTTCACAATCCCGAATCCGGCTTGCCAGGGTCTCTGCCAAGACCCGGTCTTGTGTTCGAGAGCCAAGCCGGGGCAGGAAATAGGTCATCTGGGCACAAACGACTTTTTTCGGTTTGAAGATGGCGGCCAAGTCTTTCAGCCGATCGTCCGGCACATCCACCGTGCCCATCCGGCCATGCTCCTTACGGCCGGTATCCGCCGGCGCCTTGGTGAGGGCTTCAAAAAGAGTCGCCTTGCCGGAGCCCGGAAGGCCGATGATCCCGATCTTCATGATACAGACCTCCTTCATCAACGGGTGAAAGGGCTCTTCCCACCGCTTATCCCATCTTCTTCCCTCATTCAAGGGAGGGCAACGTGGGGCGGAAAGCAGGGGAAGGCGCCTCGGGAACCGCTTCACCGGCCCGGTGCCGGTACACGATGACCGACGCCGGGACCAGGGCCACGGCCTCCATAAGCCCCGGAAGGCGGGCTTTGAGCACCCGGTAGGTCGTCCCGTAGGGATGGGCGATGCCGATGGCCGCGCCCTTTCTCACAGCCTGCCGCACGAGCCGGTCCACCTGCTTTTCGATGAAGGGCGCCTTGGGGATATGATCCAAAAAGACGTCTCGCTGGGCAAAATCGAGATGGGCGGCCCTGGCCACGGAGGCGGCCACGCTCTTGGCCGTGGTGCGGCTGTCCAGGAAGAACAAGCCCCGTTCCTTGAGCACGGAAAAGAGAATCGTCATGCGGTCTCTGTCCGCGGTGATCCGGGATCCCATGTGGTTGTTCACGCCCCGGGCATGGGGGAGGGTCTCCAGGTCCGCCACGATCTGGCGGATGAACACGTCCGGGGGCATGTCCATGAGAAGCGCCCCGGGTCCCGGATCCACCTTGGGATATTCATCCGGTTCCATGGGAAGGTGGAGCATGATTTCGTTGCCGGCCGTCCTGACGGCTTCGGCGACCTCTTTCTGACGGGGGCTTTGGGGCAAGATGGAAAAGGTAAGGGGCGCCCCCAGGCCGATGAAGGCCCGGGCGCGTCGAAGGTCATACCCCAGGTCATCGATAACGATGGCGACTTTGGGCGTCCGGTCCGGAATGGGGAGGTCCGGGAGGGGGCCGGGTTCGGGTTGAAGGGCCTCCTTTTCGGGGAAAACCTCATAGGGAGGAATGCCGTCCGATGGAAACCGGCTCTCGCCTTGCAGGCTTTTGCCGGGAGCTTTTGGCAACGGCCCGGCCTGCCGTCCCATCCGGAGCACCAAGAGCCCGGCCAAGACCACCAAGACCGCGAGAACCGTCAGGGATCCGGCAAACAGGAGCAGGGCCGCATGCCGTTGTCTGAGTCGATTCTTTGCTCCGGCGGGACGCCGCTTTTCGGTTGCCACCCCGGAACCCCCCTTGCGAGGATCGCTGCGGCTATCCCCGAATATTTTTAAAAATCTCGAAACTGATGAGAATTTCGAGGGCGCGCCGGATTTGGTAATCCCTCTTGAGCACTCCGGCGTCCAGGGGCCCGAATCGTGACCGGCTTTCTTGCAGTCTCTTTTTGTCCGGGTCCCGGGATTCCCGGTTTTCCCGGGGCTCCGCCGGTACGGCTTCGAGATGGTTTTCCAGGTCCTTTTCCCTCAAAAGGCCGCTTTCCGGCGGCTCTTTTTTCTTTTCCGGGACGACGCCGGGCCTGACCTCGATATCCGGGACAATGCCCTGGGCCTGAATGGACCGGCCGCTGGGCGTATAATACCGGGCGATGGTGTACTTGAGGCCATACCCGTCTCGCAGCGCCTCCACGGTCTGGACCGAGCCCTTCCCGAAAGAGGTGGTCCCCATGATCACGGCTCTCTTTTGATCCTGAAGGGCACCGGCCACAATCTCGGAGGCGCTGGCACTCCCGCCGTTGATCAAGACCACGATGGGGTAGGGGGTCACCTTTTTGTTGCGATGGGCCTTGTAAACCTTGTTGTGCCGTTTGACCCGTCCCTTGATGGAAACGATGACCCCTTTTTCAAGAAACACGTCGGCCACCCGGATGGCCTGGTTCAAGAGCCCGCCGGGGTTGTCCCGCAGGTCCAGGACAAGCCCCTTGAGACCCCCGCTGTCCGACTCCAGCGTCTCGAGGGCGGCATTGAGATCCCGGGTGGTGTTTTCGTTGAAGTTGGTGATCCGGACATATCCATATCCCGGGGTCAGGACTTTATGCTTGACGCTTTCAATGGGGATGATGTCCCTGACGATGGAATATTCCCTGGGTTTCGGCTCTCCTTCCCTGTGAATCGTAATGCGTACCGAGGTGCCTTTGGGTCCCCGCAGTTTCTTGACGGCTTCCCAAAGGGCCATCCCTTTGGTGGAGACGTCGTTGATCTTAATGATCTGGTCTCCTGCCTTGATCCCCGCCCGGTGCGCGGGCGTCCCCTCTATGGGGGAAATGACGGTGAGGATGCCTTTGTGGAGGGTGATGACGATGCCCAGGCCCCCGAACTCTCCCCGGGTATCCACCTGGAGTTCCTTGAAAGCATCGGGAGGCAAAAAGGCGGAGTGCGGGTCCAGACTGTGCACCATCCCCTGGATGGCCTTTTCAATCAGATCCTTTGACTCGACGGGATCCACGTAGTTTTTCTCGATCAAATCAATGACGTCGGAAAAGATCTTGAGTTCCCGGTAGGCCTTCTCACTGCGCGCCGAGAGGTTATGGGTCATCGGCGGGACAAAAGCCCCAAGGAGAACCCCGATTCCGACAATCAAGGACCACTGCAACAGGCGTCTCTTTTTCTGGATCATCCGCTTCTCCTTTTCGTTGCTCTCAGCCAGGCCAGGGGATCGACGGGCTTTTCATGGCGGCGGATCTCGAAGTAAAGCGTCGGCGCCCGGTTAAAGCCCGGATCTCCCACCGTGGCAATGACCTCCCCGGTCTGAACGGTCTCTCCTTCTTTCTTGAACAGTTCCAGGGCATGGGCATACACCGTATAGAAGCCTTCTCCGTGGTCGATGATCATCAAGTTGCCGTATCCTCTGAACCACTCCGAAAAAACGACTCTTCCGGAAAAGACGGCTTTCACCGGTGTCCCGGCTGCGGCTTGGATTTCAATCCCGTTGCGCCGGGCGTCCACGTGGTGCCGAACGGTCTTGTACGCACCGAATTCGCCCACCACTTTACCCTTAACAGGCATTTCAAGCAACCCCTTCATGGCTGAAAAAGAGCGGCCTTTTTCCTCGGGCCCTTCCTTTCGGATGCGCCGGCGCCGAAACGCCTTCAGGGTGGCGTTCAGCCTGCGGGCGGAACGCTTCAGATCCTCGACGGCGGCCAGTTGGAGCGCCTTTTTGCTGCGGATCGTCTTCAAAATGGCCTCCCGCCTGCCTTTTTGTGCGGCCATGGTCTCCATCTGGATGCGGTAGGTCTTTTCAAGTCGCTGTTTTTCTCGTTTTCTGTCTTCCAACTCCTTCAGGGCAACCTTCAACGCCCGGCTTTTTTCAGAAAGATCCGCCAGCAGGGCCACATCGTGGGCCAGGATCCGGCGAAAGCCTTCTTCCAGGTAGAGGTACTCATGAATGGACCGGGCCGAGAAAAGGAAATAAAACGTCCCCATCTGGCTGCGTTTGTAAAGGGCTGTCAATCTCTTCAGGGCGTGGGCGCGCAGCGCCGTGACCCGCCGGTCCAGGGCTTCCGAGCGTCTCTTTGAGGCTTCAATCTCTTCTTGAAGCCTTTTGATCTGGGACAGGAGATGGACCTGCCGCCGTTTCATGCGGTTCAAGGTGCGTTGCGTCTCGTTGAGTGCATCCAGGACAGCGGCCTCCTTGGCGGAAAGGCGCCGTATCCTGCCCCGACGCCTTTCGATGGCTTCTTGAAGATGCGAGGCCTTTTCTTCCACCCGCCCCGGGCCCTTTCCGGGGCGTCGGGCCTTGCCGTGGCCGGAAACCACCCGGATGTACCCGGGCAGGCGGCGGACATACCCGGTGGCCTTGCCGCAGCGCACTTTCAGCCAGTCGCCTTCTTGTGCAAGGATCGTCACGCGGGTCCCGGATCCAAGGATCCTGAGGGAAGGATATGCGATCCCCGGGCCGCGCCGCAGGTGCAACCCATGCGCCGTGACGACGCCCGCTTCCATCGTGCCTCCCGCGTCCGAAACCAGGGCATGAAGGACGGCGGAAACGAAAAGGACGCAGACGGTCAGCGCCTTAGAAACCCCTTGAGGGAAAGGTAACATCCGATCCATCCCACCCCCATGGTGCAGCCCAAGATCAACAGAAGCGTCGTGGATGAGAAATACCGCATTTCCCCGAAACCGATGGGAAGATACGCACCCACCCGGACGGCGGCCACCCGGAACAGCCCGTAAAGGACCGCCAGGCCCAGGAGGCCCCCGAAAAACCCCTGAACAAGCCCCTCAACGAAAAAGGGCATTTTAATGAAGCGATCCGTGGCGCCGATGAGGCGCATGATCTCGATCTCCTGCTGCCGGGAATAGAGCACCAGCCGAAGGGTATTGGCCACGATGAAGACGGCGGCCATGATGAAAAGACCCCCCATGGCGGTTCCCGCAAGGCGAAACAGATGCATCAAGCCGGCGAATCGGTTCAGCCACACCTTGCCGTAGACCACCTCCTCAACAGGCGCCATGGCCCGGATCGCAGAAGCGACGCCATCGATGCGGTCCCCTTCCAGGGCGTCGGCATCCAGTCTGACCTCAAAGGTGTCGGGGAGCGGATTCTTCTTCAAGTCCTCCAGGAGACGCTCCAGGATCGCCATCCGTTGCTTCATCCGGGCCAGGCCTTCCTCTTTGGAAATAAACGTCACGCCCGAAACCCCTTTGATGCCGCGGATCCGATCTTCGAGGGCCTGCCGGTCCTGTTGGGAAACGTCGGCCTTGAGATAGACCAGCATCCGGATGCCGTTTCGCCATTTGTCCATGAGCTGGTGGAAATTGACCGACAGCAACCCGAAGGCGCTCACGATCAAGACAGCCATCGCAATGGTGACAACGGTGATGGTGTTGAGGAACCGGTTGGCCCAAATGTCCTTGAGGGCCCGTCGCCAAATCTGAACCATTTTTTCGGTTCGATCTCCCTGCCGTCACCGGTGGGAGACCAGCCTTCCCTTGTCCAGGTGGACCACCCGACCGTCGGCGCGGCGGATCAGTTCCCGGTCATGGGTGGCGATCAGAAGGGTGGCGCCGTTTCTGTGGTAGTGATCCAGAAGCGCCAGGATCTTTCTTGCCGAGCCGGGATCCAGGCTTCCGGTGGGCTCATCGGCCAAGATGATCTTGGGATTTCCCACAACGGCCCGAGCCACGGCCACGCATTGCTGCTCCCCTCCCGAGAGGCCGGGGGGCAGGGCATCCTTTTTGTCCTCCATGCCCACGACGCGAAGGACGCTTTTGACCTTCTTTTCCACAAACCGCCGTTTATGTCCTGCTGCCTCGAGAACCAGGGCGACGTTTTCAAAAACCGTCTTGTCCGGAATCAGCTTGAAATCCTGGAAGATGATCCCCAGCTTGCGGCGAAGGAAAGGGATGCGTTTGGGAACGATCCGGGACAGGTTCATGCCGTCCACCAGCACCTGGCCCCGGGTCACCGGCTCGGCCAGGTAAATCAGTTTCAAGAGGGTGGTCTTGCCCGCGCCGCTGGCCCCGCTGATAAAGACCCGCTCGTTTTCCATAAGTTCAAGGGAGATGTCGGTCAAGGCCTTTTTGGTACCGTAAGATTTATGGACATGGTACATGCGGATGACGGGCGACTTTTCTTTTCCGCCGATCATTCCACGGTTTCCCGGCCCATCGCCCGGTACAGGGAGGCCTTGGCGATCTTGAAAAAATACAGGGCGCCGTAGTAATTGCTCATGGCCCTGGAAAGGAGTGTCTGGGCATCGAAGACTTCCAGGGAAATGGCCATCTGGGCCCTGTAACGCTCCCGGGTGATCCTGAAGTTCTCCTTGGCCTGTTCAATGGCCTTTTGGGCAGTGACAATGGCCTTTTCCGACTCCATGGTCTTGAGGTAGGCTTCCGTCACTTCCAAACGGATCTGATCCAACAGGGCCGTCCTGCGGTGTTTCGCCTGCTGGAGACGGCTCAGCCGCTCCTTGGTGCCGTAATGGGTGCGGCCCCACTGCCACAGGTCCCAGGAAGCCACCGCCTTCACGTTCCATCCGCTGGCATCGCTGTAGAGCCCGGCGCCGCCGGAGGCATCCCAGTCCGTCCCCTCCTGGTAATAGGTCCAGCTCAAATTCAGGGAAGGATAAAAATCCTTCTTTGCGATCTCCACTTCCTTTTGGGCAAGCTTAACGTCCAGGTCCGCCCGCTGGAGTTCGAGGCGGGAGCCTTCGGCGATCTCGAGGCATTCCTCCAGGCTGCGGGTAAAGGGGGTGTAGTCCAGGACGTCCTCGATGGCCACCGGCGCCGTGACCGGACGGCGCAACAGGGTGTTGAAATTGGCCCGGGCCACTTCCGCGGCGTTTTTGGCCGCAAGCAGTTCCTGGCGGGCATTGGCCAGCTCCACCTGGGCCTTCAGCAGGTCATTGAGGGGGCTCATGCCCACTTCGTAAAACTGCCGGGAGACCGCCTCCTGGGTCTCACTCCGGGACACCGCGTCCCGGGCCACCTGCATCATCTTGCGGGCGCGCAGCAAGGTGAAATAGGCCTTCTTGGCGGCCAGGATCACATCCTGACGGGCCAGGGTCTCGGCCGCCTTTGCCGCCTTCAGCCGCAGCCTTGACGCTTCATACCGGTTGCGGATCGAAAAACCGGTAAACAGGGGCTGGGTGACGGAAGCGGAAAAGGAGTACTTATCCTGGGGGGTGATGAGGCCGAAACCTTGAAGGACAAAGGCTTCGTCATTGCGCAGGTACTGGTAGGAAAGGTTCGCCGAAGGAAGGAAATAGGAGCGCGCCACCCGCCTGGAAAATTCGGCCGCCTGGACTTCATCTTCGGCGGCCTTGAGATTCAAATTGACATCCAGGGCCCTCTGGATGGTTTGCCTGAGGGACAGCACCTGGTCCGTACCGTCGGCGGCAAGGCCGACCCCCTGAAGAGCCCATCCCCCCGCCACGAGGCTCACCAGGAGAAAAAGCAGGGCTTTCAGATCCTGAAGGCGCCCTGTCCCGGGGCCTTTTTCAATTTTTTTATCCTTGGCCTTTTTCATTTGACCCCCAAGCCGGTTGCTGTTATGGAATAAGCAGACAGGGAGTGCCGTCACCGGTTTTTCCTGTTTGGAGCCTCCACTGAAACCCGACCCCTGGCTTCTTCCATTTCGGTGGAGGCTTTATTATCGGATCACCCCTTTTTTATCAAGTCCTTCTTGGAAACGGAGAGAGTGCGGGCACCGTCAAATGGACACCGTGGATGCAATGAAACAAGAGCTGATCCGGCTGCTTTGTGACAAGGCCTTCCAGTACAGCCGGGAGCCGAAGTTCAAACTGGTCTCGGGGGCCGTGAGCCGTTTTTACGTGAACTGCAAACCCGTCACCTTAAGCCCCAGAGGAATGATTCTCATCGGACATCTGATCTATCACCAGGTTCGAAAGCTGTCGGTGGATGCAGTGGGGGGCATGACCTTCGGTGCCGACCCCATGGCCTGCGCCGTGGCCTTTGTCTCCGGCCTGAAGGGGACGCCCATCAAGGCCTTTTCCATCCGAAAAACCCAAAAAGACCACGGCATCGTCCGCTGGGTGGAGGGGGATGTGACGCCCGGCGAGCGGGTGGCGGTGATCGACGATGTGGCCACCACCGGCGGGTCCACCCTGCGGGCCATCGAGAGGTGCCGCCATGAAGGGCTCCATGTGGCGGGGGCGGTGGTCCTCGTGGACCGGCAGGAAGGCGGCCTGGAGAATATCCGGAAAGCAGTCCCCCGGGCGGCGGCCGTGGTCACCCGGGAAGAGCTGATGGCCTGCTGGCGTTCATTGCCTCAAAGCCCCTAAGCAGGGGATCCGCCTGCAGGGACAACGTACTGGGCGCAGGCGTCCTCCGACTCCCAGGCCCTGACCCGGGTCACGCGGACACCCGGCTGACGGATTGCCGCTTGAAGCCTTTCTGCAATCCATGCGGCAATGTTTTCCGAAGACGGGGGCATCTCATCGGAAAAGCCTTCCGACTCGTTCAAAAATCGATGATCCAAACGCCCCACAATGGCCTTCACGTGGCCTTTGAGCTCGCCGAAGTCCATCAAAACACCGGCGCTGTTCAGGTGCTCCCCGGCCACACAGGCCTCGATTTTCCAGTTGTGGCCATGGAGGTTTTCACACTTTTGGGCCACCATCTTCAACTGGTGGGCGGCGGCAAAACGCACGATCACTTTCAATTCATACACGGCAAAAGCCTTCCTTGACTCCGGGAAGCCCCGCGGTGCCGATGCGCACCCGCCTTGATCGCCGTTCTAGGCGTTCAGGGGATTCCCTTTGATGATGTTTTTCAATTTGTTGGAAAACTTGTTGGATTCCAGTTTGGCGAATTCCTTCAACAGGGCTTCTTGCTTTTTGCTCAGGTGGGTGGGTGTCTTGACAAGGACCTGGACGATCAGGTCTCCCCGCCGCCCGTTGCGCAGGGAGGGCACCCCTTCCCCGTGAAGGCGGAAGATATCTCCCGGCTGGGTCCCCTTGGGGATTTTGAGAGGTTTCTTGCCGTTGAGGGTGGGGATGGGGATGGTGTCCCCCAGGGCGGCCTGAACGAAAGATATGGGGACCTGACAGAGGATGTTGGTGTCTTCCCGGTGGAAAAAGTCATGGGGCCTCACATGAATGAAGACATACAGATCCCCCGGCGGGCCCCCATGGGTCCCGGCTTCCCCCTCTCCGGTGAGTCTCAACCGGGATCCATTGTCCACCCCTGCGGGGATCTTCACCGTCACCTTCTTTTGGATCCGTTTTTTCCCCGATCCCCGGCAGGCTTCACAGGGATCCGGGATGGTCTGCCCGGCGCCGCGGCAGGTGGGACAGGTGCTCCGGACCGTGAAAAAGCCCTGGCTCCGGGAGACTTGCCCCGAGCCGCCGCAATATCGACAGGTCTGCGGATGGGTTCCGGGGGCGCACCCGCTCCCGGAACAGACAGGGCACGTTTCCTGTTTTTCCACCTCAATTTGGGTTTCCACGCCCTTGGCGGCTTCCATGAAGTCCAGCTCCAGGTCGTACCGCAGGTCCGCCCCGCGGTTGGACCGGGACCGGTTCCTTCGATGTCCGCCGAACCCGAAAAACTCTTCGAAGATATCGCCGAAGCTGGAAAAGATATCCTCGAACCCGCTGAAGCCCGAGAAACCGGACCCTTCAAGGCCCTGATGGCCGAACTGATCGTAGATTTCCCGCTTCTGGGGATCCCGGAGAACCTCGTAGGCCTCGGCGGCTTCTTTAAACTTCTCTTCTGCGGATTTGTCGCCGGGATTGCGATCCGGGTGGTATTTCAAGGCCAGTTTCCGATAGGCCGCCTTGATTTCATCCATGCTGGCCCCGCGGCCCACACCCAATACTTCGTAATAATCCCTTTTGGTTTCCATGTGCTCAGATGTCCGGTACCCTCGATCATAAGGCATGATCCATGAAATTAATGCATAAATACCGATTGTCAATGAAACCCACGGGGGGCCTGAGCCCCCGGGGAAGCCTTCCCCCTTCACGGCGGGGGTCTATCCCAGAAAGGGCCGCCTCAAGAGGGTGTCCTTTTTCCACCGTTTATCGTCCCGGAAGGGATAGGCGATATTATAGTGAAGCCCGCGACTCTCCTTGCGATGCAGGGCGCTCTTGATGATGAGCTCGGCCACCATGGCGATGTTTCTCAACTCGATGAGGTCCGCATCCACCTTAAAGTCCCAATAATACTCCTGAATCTCCCCGGCGATGAGTTCGATGCGCCGCTTCGCCCTGGCCAGGCGCTTGTCGGACCGCACGATCCCCACATAGTTCCACATGAGCCTTCGGATTTCGTCCCAGTTCTGGGAAACCACGATCCGCTCATCGCTGTCCGTGGTCCCCAGGGGGTCCCAGGAAGGGACCGACGGCAGGGGTTCCCCGGCCAGGGCTTTCTGCTCCCGAAGGGCCTGGCGGGAAGCGGCGTGGCCGTAGACCAGGGCCTCCAGCAGCGAATTGCTGGCCAACCGGTTGGCACCGTGCAGTCCCGTGCAGGCGGTCTCTCCGATGGCGTATAACCGGCGGATATCCGTCCTCCCGTGCATGTCCGTGACGATGCCGCCGCACATGTAATGGGCTGCCGGCACCACGGGAATGGGCTCCCGGGTCATATCGATCCCGAATTCGAGGCACTTCCGGTAGATGTTGGGAAACCGCTTTTGGATAAAATCGGCACTCTTGTGGGAGATGTCGAGGAAGACGCATTCCCGGCCGCTTTTCTTGAGTTCGGTATCGATGGCCCGGGCCACCACGTCCCGGCAGGCCAGGTCCTTTTTCGGATCGTAGTCGCCCATGAACGCCCGGCCCGACGCGTCGATGATCACCCCCCCCTCTCCCCGGACTGCCTCCGAGATGAGAAAATTCTTGGCTTCGGGATGAAAAAGACACGTGGGGTGGAACTGGACAAACTCGAGGTTGGCCACCGTGGCACCGGCCCGGTACCCCATGGCGATGCCGTCTCCGGTGGCGATGTCCGGATTGCTGGTGTACAGGTAGACCTTTCCTGCGCCTCCGGTGGCAAGGACCGTGACCTTGGCCGAAAACGTCTTGACGACGGCACTCTCGCGATCCAGCACATAGGCGCCGCAGCAGAAGTCCTCATGGGTGGTGGTGATGAGCCCCCGGGTCATCCGCGTGGAGACGGTGATGAGGTCCACGGCGATGTGGTTTTCATACAGCCGGATGTTCGGGTGGCGGCGTATCCGGTCCACCAAGACGCGTTCCACTTCCCGGCCGGTCATGTCATGGGCATGAACGATCCGCTTCCTGGAATGGCCTCCCTCCTGCCCCAAATGAAAAGAACGCCGAACCCTGGAACCCCTGCCCCTTTTCCGATCCTCCTCCAGGCTGAAGGCGACTCCGAGTGCCATCAACTCCCGTATCCGTTTGGGGCCTTCTTTGACCACCTTTGCCACCACATGGGGGTGACACAATCCGGCGCCGGCTTCCAGGGTGTCTCGAATATGCAGGTCGAAGGAGTCCGTAGTCCCGAAAACCGAGGCGATGCCGCCCTGGGCCAGGTTCGTATTGCTTTCCACGGCCTGCTTCTTGGTGACCAGGGCCACCGTCCCGTGATCCGCCACCTTCAGGGCGAATGAAAGCCCGGCGATCCCGCTGCCGATGACCAGGAAGTCGGCATCGACCTTCTCTTTTGTCCGTCGCGGGTTGGGTGTTTTGTCCATGAAGAGGGAGGCCTTCCTGACGGTTCCTTTTAATTTTGAGAAAAAGGCCTGTGTTACAACAGAGAAGACCGTCTTCGCTGACGCCTGGTACTGAACCCGATGAAAAACCCCACCACCAACACGCCGGCGCCGCTCAAAAACCAGCGGATATTCTGGTGCAGCTGCAACTTGACCAAATCTTTTTCACAGCGTTCGGCCTGCTGCCGCGTCTCCTCAAGGGCGGCCGCGGCTTTTTCATACTTGGCTTTCAGATCCATATAGTCGGCGGCCCCGGCCTTCAAGGCCTCATGGGTTTCCTTGAGGGCGGCCAGTTCGGTTCGAGTCGCTTCCAGGCTCTTTTCCAGCTGCTTCACCCTTTCCGAAAGCCGGCCGTTTTCAGACAACGCTTCGGCCAGCTTCTCCCTTTGGGCCTTGTTGGCCCGCGTGAGTCTTTCGACTTTCAAGATGCTGGGCGGCTCGGACGTCAGGTGCCGGTTCATGACCCATCCCTCTTTTCCCCCTGAAACCCGGACCTTGGTCCACTCTTCGGCCTTCTTTAACGGTTCCACCTTCTGGCCGGTGGAGATCATGGCGATGACCCGGTAATCCACCCCGGGCCCGGATCGCAAGGTCACCCGAGCGAAGTCGCTCACATACAACGTCTCTCCCCATACCTCGGGGACAACCCACAACAATACGGCAAAAAAGAGTAAAACCCGTTTCATGGCATCCTCGCCCCTTCTGGCCCCTTTCGGTTTGAATGTGATTCCCTTTCCGGTTGACGTGTCTTTCGTTTAGCATTATATATAGAAAGCGGTCAACTTTGCAGCATAAATCGACTGAAGACCCAACCGCTACACGGACTCCCGTGAAGCCGTGCCAAGGAGGCAGGACGCCGGGCGCAACAGAGGAAAAAGCAAGGGAAACGGATCACCAACGCCATGATTATTTTTGATTTGACATGCGCCAACGGACATTGCTTCGAAGGATGGTTCGAAGACACCCAGGCCTTTGAAAAGCAGTGCCGGGAAAACCTTCTGACGTGTCCGGTATGCGATGACACCCATGTGTCGAAGGTCCTTTCCCCGGTGGCCATCAAATCGTCTCCTGAAAACAGGGAGACCCCCCCGAGTTCCTCAAGGGAGATGAAACAGATGGTCAGAAAGATTTCCGAATTCGTGGACAGGCATTTCGACGACGTGGGGTGTAATTTTGCCGCCGAAGCCCTGAAAATGCACTACGGCGTGATTGAGCCCCGGAACATCCGCGGTGTGAGCACGGAACAGGAAGAAAAGACACTCAAAGAAGAAGGGGTTGAGTTTTTTAAAATCCCGGCGCTGCCTTCCAATAAAACCGACGCCTAGCGTCGGTCCCTCCTTGCCAGGATCCATTGGGCCGCGGCATACAGGTCCGGGGCCACATGATCGGGGCTGAGCCCTTTTTCCAAAAGCCGCTTTTCGGTTTTCTGACCGTTGCCCGTCCGGACCAATACCGCATATTTGCATCCGGCCTTACGGGCACAAACCATGTCCTTTTCACTGTCCCCCACCATGAAAGCCGTGGTCAAGTCGATGCCGTACCGTTTCCGCGCCGCTTCAATGAGGCCGGGCTCGGGCTTCCGGCAAGGACACGCCTCTTCCGGCAGATGGGGACAGTAAAAGATATCCCGGATGCTTCCGCCGCGGCTTTCGATCACGGCCGTCATCTTCCGGTGGAGCCTTTCCAGGTCCCGCGCCCCCATCATCTTCCGGTTCACCACCGACTGGTTCGTGATCACAAAAAGCGTCATACCATGGGCACAGAGATCGGCCATGGCCTCCAGGCTTTTGGGAATAAAAGCAAATTCCTCCCAGCTCTTGATATAGCGGGGGGAATCCTCGTTGATGACGCCGTCGCGGTCCAAGAAAACAACGTGTTTCAGCATAAGACGCCACGGCCCCTATTCGGCCACCACAAAGGCCTGGGGAAAGCCGTTCCGGATGAGGTAGGCTTCGTACTTGAGGGCTTCGTTCAAGTCCCGGGTATGGCCCACGCGAACCCGGTACAAGGTGGTGCGCCCCTTGTCATATTCAGAAACATGAACGTTTTTATACTTCTTCGAAAGGGAACGGGCCAGGCGCCGGGCATTGGAGCGGTCTGAAAAGGCCCCCACCTGGATCGTGAAGTTGCCTGAAAAGTAATCCGGGGCGACGTAGGCAGGGGACGGGGATCCCCGGGTCCGCCCCCGGGGCTTTCCGAGGGCCACGATTTCCACGGGTCCGGTGCCCGTCTTGAAAATGCCGATCTCTTTGGCCGCCCGGGCGCTGAGATCGATGATCCGGTCCCGGACAAAGGGCCCCCGATCGTTGATCCGCACCGTGACCTCGCGTCCGTTCTTCAGGTTTCTCACGCGCACCACGGTCCCCAGGGGAAGGGTTTTATGGGCGGCGGTCAGGGCCTGCATGTCATAGGGTTCTCCACTCGACGTTCGTTTTCCATGAAAGTCGGCCCCGTACCAGGAGGCGATCCCCCGTTGCCGGAACCCCCGGGCATGGGGGAGGGGCTGATACCATTTCCCCATGACACGATAGGGCCTGGGATACCCGGGCGGCGCCTTGGGGGGCGGCGGCGTGCCGCAGGCCTGGAAAAGGAGGCCCGCGCACCCCATCAAAACCAGAAGGTGAAGCCCTGTGCGTACACGGGCCTTTGGTCGCGTCTTTCTCATGGGCTACCTTTCAAGGGCTTTCTGGATCACGTCCATCATCTTGTCCACGAAAGTAAACTGAATCTGGCGGTGGATCTTCTTCGGAATGTCTTCCAGGTCCTTCTCGTTTTGCGCCGGCAGGAACACCGCATGGATTCCCGCGCGATGGGCGGCCAGGACTTTCTCCTTGATGCCCCCCACGGGCAACACCTGCCCCCGGAGGGTGATCTCGCCGGTCATGGCCAGGCCCTTTTTCACCTTCCTTTTTGTCAGGATCGAAGCCAGGGCGGTGAGCATGGTGACGCCGGCGGAGGGGCCGTCCTTGGGAATGGCACCCGCCGGTACGTGGATGTGGATGTCCATTTTTGAATAGAAGTCTTCTGCAATGCCGAGTTCGGCGGCGTGGGTGCGAATGAAACTCAAGGCGGTGGTGGCCGATTCCTTCATGACATCCCCCAGGTGCCCGGTGAGGATGAGGTCGCCTTTTCCCTTCATGGCCGTGGCCTCCACGAACAGAATCTCCCCCCCGGTCTGGGTCCATGCCAGGCCTGTGGCGACCCCCGGCGTCTGGACGGCGGCGGTTTCTTCGGGGGTGAATTTCGCGGGCCCCAGGTACCGGGCGATGTCTTTGATGCGGATGGAGACCGCCTGGGATTCCCCTTGGGCGATCCGGCTGGCCACCCCCCGGCAGATGGCGGCGATCTCCCGTTCGAGATTCCTCAGACCGGCTTCCCGGGTGTATTCGGCGATGATGCGCCGGATGCCTCCCCGGGAAAATGCGATCTGTCCTGCGGAAAGGCCGTGGGCCTCCCGCTGCCTGGGAATCAGATACCTCTGGGCGATCTTGATCTTCTCATCTTCCGTATAACCCGAAAGCCTGAGGACTTCCATCCGGTCGAGCAGCGGCGGCGGAATGGTGTCCAGGATATTGGCCGTGGTGATGAACATGACCTTGGAAAGATCAAAAGGGACATCGAGGTAATGGTCCGAAAAGGAGAAATTCTGCTCCGGATCCAGGACCTCCAGCAACGCGGAAGAAGGATCCCCCCTGAAGTCCATCCCCAGTTTGTCAATCTCGTCGAGCATGAAGACCGGGTTGTTGGACTCGCATCGACGAATGCCCTGGATAATCCGGCCGGGAAGGGCGCCCACATAGGTCCGGCGATGCCCCCGGATTTCCGCCTCGTCCCGGATTCCCCCGAGGGAAATCCGGTGGAATTTGCGCCCCATGGCCCTGGCGATGGAACGCCCCAGGGAGGTCTTCCCCGTTCCCGGAGGGCCCACGAAACAGAGGATGGGACCCTTGGAATCCGCCTTGAGCTTGCGCACCGCCAGATACTCGAGAATGCGCTTTTTGGCCTTTTCAAGGCCAAAATGGTCTTCATCCAGGATCTTCCTTGCCTTCTTGATGTCCAGGACATCCTGGGTGCTCTCGTGCCACGGCAGGGAAATCAGCCAGTCCAGGTAGGTGATGGCGACGGTGTACTCGGAGGAGGAAGGATGCATGCGGGCCAGCCGGTTCAATTCCCGTTCAGCCTCCTTTTTGGCTTCCTCGGGGAGCTTCTTCTCTTCGATCTTGGCCCGGTATTCTTCCACTTCAAACTGGGTTTCGTCCTTTTCACCCAGTTCTTCCTTGATGGCTTTCAGCTGCTGGCGCAGGTAGTAGTCCCGCTGCTGTTTATCCATGCCCTCCTTGACCTGGCTTTGGATCTTGTTGCCGAGTTCAAGGATCTCCTTTTGCCGGTCGGCCTGCCTGAGGACCTCCTTGAGCCTTTTTTTCAAATCAACAAGTTCCAGGACACGCTGTTTTTCCTCCAATGTCGTGTTGAGGGTGGAGGCCACCATGTCCGCCAGGGTGCCGGGGTCCTGAATCGATTTGGCCATCTGCCCCATTTCCGGGGGCAGCCCGGGGGAAAGCTCCACGATCCGCATGAACAACCCCGTGAGATTGACCCTCATGGCCTCGATCTCTTTGTCCTTTTTTTCCGGCTCCCGGATATGCTCCACACGGGCCACAAGGTACGGCTTCCCTTCGATGAATTCCTTGACCCGAAAACGCCGCATGCCCTGAACCAGAAGCTGCGCCCGGTTTTCTTCGGGTTTGGCCATCTTGAGGATCAGGGCGCTGGTTCCCACCCGGTGCAAGTCTTCGGGCCCGTACTTCTCCTTGGAAGCCCCCTTGGAAATCAAAAGCCCGAAAATACGGTCTCCGGACATGGCTTCGTCGATGAGCCGAATGGAATCGCGTTGCATGATCATCAGGGGAAGGACCATCTTCGGGAACAGGGCCGCATCGAAAAGGGGAAGGATGGGAAGAATTTCCGGCAACTTTTCAACGTTCACGTCAATGGGCGACTGCTGATCGGGCATCGTTACCTCCGCTTTTCATGTCACTCGACTTTTCTTCAGGTGCATCACTCCCCCCACACGCCCCCCAGGCGGCATGGATCCCTTTGCACCCCCCAATGCTTGGATTTCCCTTCCACCGGGCCCGGCGATGAAGATACATCCCCTCATGAGGCCCAGGTGAAGGAGCAAGGCGTGAAACAACGGCGCAAGGGATCCCTTCGGGTCACGCTATCCCTCTGAGACAGGGATATTGTGGATCACGTTTCTTGGAATCTTGGTCATACGGATCCGGAGCAGCCCGTTGGAAAAAGAGGCCTTCACGGTTTCCGTGTCGATGGGCGCCGGAAGGAACAATACGCGTTCGAACCGGCCGTATTGGATTTCGGCCAATCGGTAGGTACTCTTTTCAACCCTCGGCAGGCAGGGTCTCTGGCCGTGAACCCTGACGGCCTTGGTATTGATCTCCACCTCCAGCTGATCCTTTTCCACGCCCGCCAACTCCGCAAGGAGGATGATCTCATCGGGGGTCTCATAAATGTCCATCTGGGGCACCCATCTTCGCTCCAAAGGCGCGAAGACGGGGCTTGCCGGGTGGGTGCGGAAAATGTCCTGAATCGCCCTCTCAAAGCTGGCGCTCAACCTCTCAAGGTCCTCACCAAAACGGATTTTGATATAGTCCATCCACGTCTCCTTACGGCCGTCGGGTCGTTCCGGTTCTATCTATGCATTAATAACATCCCCGGCAGGATTTGTAAAGGATAACGCATGGCAAGGGATTCAGGGAAACAGGGGAAAATTTCATAATTTCCGGGGCCTGCAAGGATCCATTCCTTTTTCCCTTGTGCCTTGCATTTGGAGGGCAAATGGCGTATCCCAAAGCCATGGCATTCCCAGTCTCCGGTTCCGGGCGCGGGGTGCTCCGTGCCCAGTATTTCTTCCATTTCGGCGTCATGGGAATCGTCCTTCCCTACTTCAATCTCTATTGTTACCACATCGGGTTGACCGGTTTTGAAATCGGCGTGGTATCGGCCCTGCGCTCCGTGGCCCTGGTCCTTTTTTCCTTGACCTGGAGCACGCTGGCCGACCGGTATGCGGCCCGGAAACCCATATACATCCTTTGTCTTTTCGTCAGCACCGCCATCTGGTCCCTTTACCTTTTCACGGTCGATTTTTGGGCGATTTCGGCCATCACCCTCCTTTACGGCGTCTTCTATTCCCCCGTGATCTCTTTTCTGGAGGCCTTTACCATGGATGCGCTGGCCGGAGAGAAGACCCACTACGGATCCATCCGGGCCTGGGGTTCCGCCTCTTTCATCGGGGTGGTCGTCTTGATGGGAAAGGTCATCGACCTTTTGGGCGTCGAGATCATCCTGGTCCTGGTCCTCGTGGGCGCCGGCCTTCAGAGTGCGGCGAGTTTGAAGCTTCCGGAAGTCAGACATCCCAAAGGACCCCCCTTGTCTTTATTTCCCAAGATCCTTTTGAAAAAGAAAGTGATGGTCTTTTTGGGTTGCGCTTTTTTGATGCTGGTCAGCCACGGGGCCTATTACGGATTCTTTTCCATTCACCTTGAAGCCCTCGGGTATTCCAAGACCTTCATCGGATTTGCCTGGGCCCTGGCCTCGCTGAGCGAGATCGCCGTCATGATCCGCTCCAAGGCCTTGTTTGAAAGATTTGCCCTCCAACGGGTGCTGCGCTTTTCCTTTCTGACGGCCGCCCTGAGGTGGGGCTGTCTCATCTTCTTCCAGTCGGCGTGGACGCTCCTTTTATCCCAGTGTCTCCATGCCGTGACCTACGGGGCGTTTCACATGGCCAGCATCCTCTACATGGACACCCTGGCGCCCGAAGAGGCCAAAACCGTGGGCCAGGCGGCCAACAACGCCGTGACCTACGGGCTGGGTCTCATGGTGGGGCTTTTCCTGGCCGGCATCCTCTACGCCCCCATCGGCGTGAAAGGCCTTTTCGCCATCAGCGCGGGCATCGCCCTTGCAGCACGCATCCTTTTTCAGATTTCAGGATCTTAAAAAACGAAGGCGGCTTTTCGATCTTGACTTCGGGCGTCTTTTGATTTTAGAATCATGCCGCGTTGGAAATTCAAACTTCAACACCAAGCGAAAGGAGGACAGGATGGGCGACAGTGTCTATAAAATTATCCAATTGGTGGGTACCAGCACGGTTTCCTGGGAAGATGCCGCAAAAAACGCCATTGAACGGGCTTCACAAAGTTTGAGGGACCTGCGGATCGCCGAAGTTTCCAAGCTGGACATGAAAGTTGAAAACGGCAAGGTGGTCGCCTATCGGGCCCGGGTATTGCTTTCTTTCAAATATGAAGGCGGTGAATAAGCGTCACGTCGGAGACTACCGACGCTTTGGGGATCGGCCTTGCATCTGAAAATCCCTGTTTCGGGTTGCTCCAAACGGCGTCTTCTAATACCCAAAATACTCCAAAGGCTCCCTGGTTTCCGTTCCGGGGAGCCTTTGTTTTCTTCTTTTGAACCGTCCTGTTTGACTTTGACAACACCGTTGAATTCGCCTACACTCCAGGCATCCAAGATGCGTATTTCACCCAATGAGAACCTTTTTTCAAGGGGAAAGCCCATGAACACGAAAGCCTTCAGAAAAAGCCTTGCTGTTTTTTTGCTTTTGCTTTTCTTTCCCCCGCTGGCAGGACCTCACCGCGTGCTTTCTGCCGAAAAAGGGCCGCCGCCCTCCCTGGACGTGGTGGTCAAGATCGGCCGGCTGGAGCAGAGCCTGAAGGTCATCGACGCCCTTGCGGCCGCAGCCGGCCAGCCGTCCGGGATGCCCCCCAGCCTCATGATCAAGGGCATGCTCCATGGAACCGACTGGATCGATGCTTCCCGCTGTGTCGTGCTCGGCGTTCAAGTCCAGGACCCCACACCGGACATGGCGGTTTTGATCCCTTTCAAAAAGCCGAACCCGCAGTTTCGAGACGCTTTTCAGGCCGTCACCGGTCCCGATTACTATTTCCTTGCCCTGCCTCCAGGGGCGGGGAACGCGCCCAAAGCCCTGGAAACCGTCCTGGCCGCGGCCGCCCGCTCCCGTCCCCATGTCTCGGTGAGCGCCGCCATCGCCATCGACACCCTCTTGAAAAAAGCCGAGCCCAAGATTCAGCAGGCCTTGGCCGCCCTCCAGTCTATTCCCCCGGAGCGGATCCCGAAAGACACCCCCGTGACACCGGCCCAACTCATGGAGATGGCCGAAAGGGCCCTGGAAACCGCGAGGCAGCTCAAGACCCTGACCCTCCGGTTCAACCTTTCTGATCAGGAGATCGCCTCTGAAATGGCCCTCAAGGCCCATGCCGGAACCGAAACGGCCAAGCTCTTTACCCGGAAAAAGGGAACCAGCCGCCTGGGAGACTATCGGCCGAAGCTGCCCATGACGTTCCGCACCCAGCCCTTTCAAATGGAAAAGATACTCTCTCTCATCGGAGATATGTTTGGAGCGGTGTATCAGCACATGGGAATCGATTTTTCCAGGATCTTCGAGATGAGCACCCATTTCACCGGGGAAATGGCGGGGGGCATCACTTTCGGAAAAGAAGGGATGACCCTGGAAACGATCTATGTGCTTAAAAAAGGGACCCAGGGCAAGGCCTTCATGGAGAAGATCTACCTGCCCCTTTTGGACCATTTCAGCCAGGCTATCCAAGGCGCCATGGAAAAACAGGGCCTCGCGCCCGCGGCCCCCATTTTCACCCGGCTGCCCGATTCAACGGTGGCGGGGCATCGTGTCTACGGCGTCCGATTCCGGTACCCCTTACCTCCGGAAAAGGGGCAGGCGCCCGAAGCCGCCGCGCTTTTGAAGACCTTCGGCACCTATGGGGCGCGCATGACCGTCATTGACAACCTCTTGCTGAGCGCATCCTCCGATGCCCGGCTCAAGCAGCTGATCAAAACCGCCGGTCAATTAAAGCCCGGACCGGCAAAAGGGCCCCTGATGCGTTTCGACTACGACCTGAGCCTCTATTTGGAAGCCCTGAAGACCGTGCCCGGATTTTCGGGAGCCGGCAAGCCCTTGCCGTTGGTCGGCAAGGTGACAACGGTCCTGGGTATGGATCACGGCCGGGTGTTCATGAGATCGAAGATGAAGACCAAAGACATTCAGACCTTGCTGGCCTACTTCAAGGCAGGCCCCTCTCCCCGAATCCCGGCGGGCTCCAAATC
>JALVQN010000192.1 GCA_027025555.1 Desulfobacterales bacterium | reverse complement strand
ACATATTCGAAACTGATGCTGGTGGTGTTGGGAAGGCGGTTTTGGGGGTCCCCGTTGACCATGGCCTTGGGAACCGCCTTCAAGAGGCCGTTCTCCAGCCTGTCCCTCAGGGTCCGGATCCCGGCGACATGTTCTGTCAGGTGGGCGGCAGCCAATTCACAGGCCTTCCCCAGCCCGATGATGGAGGCCACGTTCTCGGTGCCCCCCCTTCGGCCCCGCTCCTGATGCCCCCCGATGAGAAAGGGGGAAAACTTGACGCCTTTTCGAACATACAAGGCCGCAACACCTTTGGGCGCATGGATCTTGTGCCCGGATAAAGAGAGCATGTCCACGTCCGCCTTTTTGACATCGATGGGAATCTTCCCCAGTGCCTGTACCGCATCGGTATGGAAAACGATTCCCCTTTCACGAACCCGGGGGGCGATCTCTTCAATGGGAAACAGGACCCCGGTTTCGTTGTTGGCCCACATGATGCTCACAAGGGCCGTGTCGTCTGTCAGGCTTTTTTCCAAAGCCTCCATATCGAGACGGCCCTGGCGGTCCACCGGAATGAAGGTGGTCCGGAAGCCCTCTTTGGAAAGATGTTCGAACAAATTTTTTACAGCAGGATGCTCCACCCGGGTGGTGACAATGTGTTTCTTGTCCGGGTTGGAGGCCACGGCGGCATGAATGGCGGTGCTGTCGCTCTCGGTCCCGCAACCGGTGAAGATGATTTCTTCCGGCATGGCGCCGATGAGACGCGCCACCTTTTCGCGGGCTTCTTCCACCTTCCGGCCCACGGTACCGCCGAAGGTATGCATGCTGGACGGATTTCCATACAGCCTGTCGAAGTAAGGCAGCATCGCCTCAATCACTTCCGGCGCCACGCGGGTGGTGGCATTGTTGTCCACGTAAACCACATCCATCACTGCACCTCCTCCACCACCAGGCCCGGGGAAACCAGCTCCTGCAGTTTGGCCTCCACGTATCCCTTGAGGGTCACCTGGGACGCGGCACAGGAAGCACAGGTGCCTTGGAGCTTCACCAGGACTTGATCCCCATCCACATCCACGAGTTCGATGTCCCCCCCGTCCTTCCTCAGGGCCGGCTTGATCTCGCGATCCAGGGTCTCCTCAATGAGTTTGATCTTCTGGATGTTGGTGAGCCGGGCGGGGGTCTTCTTGACAACCGGCTCTTTCCCGCGGACCGTATCGAGGATCTCCTGGATGGCCTCATGACAGTTCCCGCAGCCGCCGCCCGCCTTCACATAGTGGGTCACATCCTCGATGCTGGTGAGATTGTTCTCCCGGATGGCCCGTTCGATTTCGATGTCGGTGACACCGAAGCATTCGCAGACGATGTTTCCCTCCGTCTTTTTCTCGGCTTCGCCCCTATAGTGTGCGATGGCCTTTTCCAGAGCGTCGCGTCCCATCACCGAGCAGTGCATTTTTTCCCTGGGAAGCCCCCCCAGATACCGGGCGATGTCCTCATTGGTCACCCTGGCGGCCTCCTCGAGGGTCATCCCCTTGATGATCTCCGTGAGCGCCGAAGAAGAGGCGATGGCGCTGGCACACCCGAACGTCTGAAACTTGGCGTCGGCGATGCGCCCTTCTTCATCCAGCTTAAAGGTCAGTTTGAGGGCATCCCCGCACGCCAGGGATCCCACCTCCCCGATCCCGTCGGCATCTTCGATGACCCCCACGTTCCTTGGGTTTAAAAAATGCTCTTTGACTTTATCGGTATATTCCCACATGAGTGGCCTCCTCTTTACCGCATCCAACGGTCGACGGGAATGTGTGTTCTGGATGGTGCGGATTTGATGAAGATTCACCTTTTTTCATGCGGCGACCGCCGCATCGGCATCAGGTGGCTCAGGAAAAACCCTTTCCGGGAGGTGCGGCACACCCGCCCACCCCGGAGATGAAGCTGGCGCAACTGACAAGCTTCTTCACCTGGGTGCTCCGGCACTTCGGACATTGGACGGGCTCGTCTTCTTCCACAAAGACCAGCTTTTCAAAACAGTGATCGCACTTGTTACATTGGAATTCATAGATCGGCATCTATCGTCTCCTTGAAAAATTTTCCCCACACGCTGTTTCAAAACCCCTCTTTCAAAGGGGCGTGAAACCCCTTCCAGACATTATGATGGAAAAGGCGGCCGTCCTCCCCGGGGAGCCTCCTCCTGGTAGAGAAGCAGGCGTCGGTACACATGCTCCGGGATCTTGACGGAACAGTGATCTTGATAATCGAAGGCCACTTGCACCGAGCGCCCCGATGCATAGACCCCGCCTTCTTGCCTTGCATCTACGATGCGATAGATGAAATCGAAACGCTTGGTTCGGATTTCACCCACCCACATGAGCAGCCGGACGGCGTCATCCAGGGTAATGGGCTTTTGATAGTCGCATGCGGCATGGGCCAAGATAAACGGGAACTCCACCCCCTTTTCCCCGTGGAAATGGGTTTGAAAAAACGTCTTTCGGCCCTCCTCGAAGTAGGTGAAAAAGACCGCGTTGTTCACGTGCCCCATGGCATCCAGGTCCCTGAACCGCACCTTCAGATCCACGGTAAAGACACGTTTTGCTGCCGTGCCCGCATCCCTTGGCGGTGTTTTAGCCACATGCGCTCCTTGCCGCTTTCCCACACTCAAGCAACCATCGGCGGCTGTGCATCCAAAGCTTGCTATGGATACTATGATAAGAAGCGCACCATGGGCTGTCAACTCTCGGCACGACCCCCGGGGGTCCTCAAGGGGGCTCCAAGGGCCCCCAAAGGACCGGAGGACACTCCGATTTTCCCATGCCACTTGCGAACAGGGCCTGGAAGGTGTATATTTTATTTTAAAGGTCCATCAGCGAAAGGGGGCGCCATGGAACTCAGGAAGGCCATGTTTGCCGGGAGTTGGTATCCTTCACACGCTGCCGAGTGTGAAGCGATGATCCAACAGTTCCTCAAAGACCCCTCCATGGACAGGATGCCGGGGATCAAGGCTTATGCCGGCATCGTTCCCCACGCCGGATGGTTCTTTTCCGGGGCCATCGCCTGCAATGTGATTTCCACCTTGTCCCAGGCGGGGCCCGGGGATTGTCTCATCATCTTCGGCATGCACCTCCATCCTTCGTCGCCGAATTTCATCATGACGGACGGCGCGTGGGAGACTCCTTTCGGGGCGCTTCCCATCGATCCGGAAGTGGCGCACCTGCTCACCCGGGAGTTTCCCTTCCAAGTGGAACGGGGCGGCGCCTTCACCCCCGACAACACCATCGAGCTTCAGCTGCCTTTTATCAAATATTTCTTTCCCGATGCCCGGATTGTGCCCATCGGTGTCTCCCCCAATCCGGAGGCTCCAAACATCGGAAAGGCGGCGGTGCGTCTGGCAATGGAATCCGGAAGGCGGCTGCGGGTGGTGGGTTCCACCGATCTCACCCACTACGGCGACAACTACGGGTTCACGCCCAAAGGCACCGGTCCCGAGGCGTTAAAATGGGTAACCACCAAAAACGACCCGGAAATCATCCAGGCCCTGTTGCATAAGACGCCTGACAAGGTCCTGGAGGTGGCCAGAACCCGGGAGAACGCCTGCTGCGCCGGAGCCGCCGCCGCCGCCCTTGCGGCGGCCAACGCCATGGGAGCCACCCAAGGACATCGGATGGCCTATGCCACCAGTTACGACAAAAGCCCGGGAAGGAGCTTTGTGGGATACGTGGGGATTGTGTATCACCGCCCTTCCTGAAAACGGCCCCTCCCCTTAGAGTCGTTGAAACCATGGATCAGCCCCTTGGAGGACGCATGAAGGACACCTTAAAACCCGGACTGACCGTTGACTTTGCCTACCGTGTTTCAAGGGACCAAACGGTTCCAAAGCTGTTTCCGGATATCCAAGAGGCGCAAGTGATGCCCCGGATCCTTGCCACGGGGTTCTTGGTGGGGCTTCTCGAATTTGCCTGCATCCGAGCCATCAAGCCCCACATCGACTGGCCCAGGGAACAGAGCGTGGGCATCGCCATCGACATCCGTCACCTGGCCCCCACCCCTCCGGGATTCACCGTGAAGATTCAAGGCACCCTGGAAGGGATAAAGGGCCGCAAGCTGACCTTCTCCCTGAAGGCTTACGACGGTGTGGACAAGATCGCCGAGGGGACCCATGTCCGTTACATCATCGATGAAAGGGCCTTTACAGCCCATGCTGATAAAAAAGCGGCCGGGGTGTCCCCGACGGACCCCTAGCGCGGCTTTATTCATTCCTCTTTTTTACCGATATGAAAAACCGTACTGAAAACCGCCCATGGAGGAAATCATGGATCCGAAACTCGAAGCATTGATCGACATGGCCATCCAGAAGGAGGAAGAGGCCTTTTCTTTTTACTCTGACCTGGCAGATAAAGCGTCCGACGGCGATTCCCGGGAAACCCTGCTCTGGATCGCCGGGGAGGAGAAAAAGCACAAGGCCTTTTTGGTGGATTACCGGACCGGACGCTTTGCTCCCGAGACCCTGGGCATGAGCGAGGCGGTCTATTACCAGATCGCCGAACATCAAGAAGAACCCGAGGCCTCCGAGTCCATGACCCGCCAGGAGGTGTTCCTCCTGGCGGCCCACCGGGAAAAAAAAGCCTATCTTTTCTATACCGAGCTTGCCCAGGTGCATCCCGAGGGCCCGGCCAAAGAGATGCTCTTGAAGATGGCCAACCAGGAACTCAAACACAAGGAAAAGATGGAATATCTTTATGCCAATGCCGCATTTCCCCAGACCGACGGCGGATAGCCCCGGGACTTCAGAAAAACCCAAACGCATTAGGATTTCCCGGGGCCTCATGGCCGCCTTCCCGGGCCGTGCCCTCTCCCGGGGCCTGGCAGGGGTCTTATTCTGGGTTCTTTTATTTTCAGGGGCGCATGCCGGCGATGCGCCTTCCCCCGCCCCCGACCAAGCGAAGCCGCCGGCGCTTGAGGCCTCCCCCGGGCCCCCAACGCCTGAATCCCGGGGCTTTCGCGCCGGAGAATTCTGCGTGGCGCAGGTGGGATACGGCCCTTTGAGGATCGCTTCCCAGTCCCCCTTTCAATCCCTCCGCCTGGGCTTTACGCCCCGCACCCCGGCCACCCTTGCCAAAGGGCAATGGGAATTCGGGCTTGCTTCCGCCTTGGCCAATGTCTGGGCCTTCGAAAAAGGGCGCTTTCTTTTAGATTATGAAAGCCTCCATTCCACCTTCCATGTCGATTATGGACTGGACGATCGATGGACCCTGGAACTCGCCTATGATGAGCGCCGCATCTTCGGCGGAATCCTGGACGGTTTCATCGCCGATTTCCACGACACCTTCGACATCGACCAGGACGGCCGGGATGTCTATGAAAACGGGCGGGTGTTTATCGATATCCGGGACGACAAGGGCAATGTCCTCCTGAACCGGTACCAGGAAACCGGCCTCTATTCCCAGGGACTCCTTTTGACGCTGCAACACAACGTCAGCTGCGGCAAGGCGCTTCGCCCCGCCTTCGCCTATGCCCTCACCGCCCGATACGAATTCGAAGGCAACGGCCCCCTCCAAAGGGACATTCCCTTTGATTTCGGATTCAGTATCATGGCCTCCAAGCGCTTCGGTCCCCTCTACGTCTACCTTACGGCCGGCTATCTGTGGTTCGGCGGCGACCGGGTGGAAAAAATCCGGCTGAAGCGGTCCCAGCTTTCAGGGCTCTTGGCCCTGGAATGGCGGTATCTGAATACCCAGAGCCTGATTCTCCAGTATCTGGCTTCGGAAGGCCAAGCCGAAGACCTGGGGCCCTTTTCAGACGTCTCCCATGAATTCACCCTGGGCTGGAAGGCCGAACTGCGCCCCGGATGGCTTTTCGAGGCGGGGCTTATCGAAAACTTCATCGTCTACGACAACAGCCCCGATTTCGGCATCCAGATGGGAGTGACCTGGCGGCCCTGAAAGAGGCCGCCAGGCCCCCTTGAAAGGAGAAGGCTTCTTTCAGGGCGCCGCAAGCGCGCCCTCGTCGGCGTCCAACACCTCCCTGACTTTCACGGCCAGTGCCTGTAAGGTAAAGGGTTTTTGGAGATAACGGATCCCTTCATCCAAGACGCTGTGTTGGGCGATCACATCGGCCGTATAACCGGACATGTACAACACCTTCAACCCGGGCTTGACCTCTTTGATCTTCTCTGCCAGGTCTTTTCCACTCATCCGGGGCATCACCACATCGGTGAGAAGCAGATGGATTTCACCCGGGTGGGACCGGGCCTTCTCAAGGGCCTCGTGGGGGCTTCCGGCATCTATCACGCCGTATCCCAGGCGTTGCAGCATGGCTTTTCCCATTCCCAAAACACCGGGATCGTCTTCCACCAAAAGGAGCGTCTCGCCCTGGCTTCCGGGCAGCTTGGCTGTTTTTAAAGTGCGTTTTCCGGAAGGGATGCCATTTTCCGCCGGGAGGTAAACCTCGACCGTGGTCCCCTTGCCCGGTTCGCTGTCGATACGGACGAACCCTTTGTTTTGTTTGGCAATGCCGTATACGGTGGAAAGCCCCAGCCCGGTCCCCTTTCCCACCTCCTTGGTGGTGAAAAAGGGGTCAAAAACACGATTGAGGGTCTCCGTATCCATGCCGCAGCCGGTGTCGCGGACGCCCAGCATCACGTACCTTCCGGGCCTTGCATCCGGATGCGCGGTGCAATCGCTTTTATCCAAAACCACGCTTCGGGTTTCCAGGGTCACCTCTCCGGTGCCGGAAATGGCGTCCCGGGCATTCACACAAAGGTTGGTCAAAATCTGGTCCACCTGGCTCGGGTCCATCTTCACCGGCGGCAGCGGGCTTTCCGGCTTCCATATGAGTTTGATGTGCTCCCCGATCAAGCGCCGGAGCATCTTGAGGGTCTCTTTCACCGTATCATTGAGATCCAGGATCTTCGGAGCGATGCTCTGTTTCCGGGCAAAGGCCAGAAGCTGGCGGGTCAACTCCGCCGAGCGGGTCGCTGCTTTCTGGATCTCTTGGAGACCCTTGTAAAGTTTCCCCCCGGGCTTCAGGGTCATGAGCATCATCTCTGTACGGCCCAGGATCACCCCCAGCATGTTGTTGAAATCGTGGGCCACCCCGCCGGCCAATCGGCCCACGGACTCCATCTTCTGGACCTGGATCAACTGTTCCTGCAGTCTTTCACGCTCTTTTTCGGCACGCTTTCGCTCGGTGATGTCCAGGGCGAATTCGAAGCGCACATCCCTCCCGTCGGGCCACTGGATGATCCGGTCAATGATGGCATAGTCCCTGTCCAGGACGGCATTGTGATACTCCCACCGGTAAGGTTCGTACTTTTGTTTCAAAATAATCGCATTGGTGCAAAAGGGACAGGGGGCATCAAAGCCCTGAAATTCCCGGTAGCAGATTCCGCCCACGGGATTCTTTTTGAAGGCGTCTTTTAATTTTTTGTTCACATACAAGATTTCATAGGTTTTGGGATCGGCCACGTAAACGATTTCATCCAGGCTGTCGAAAATGGACAGCAACTGTCTTCTTTCCAGCCGCAGCGCCTCCTCGGCCGCCTTGCGCTCGGAGATGTCAACGACTATCCCATCATACCGGACCACACGGCCCTTTTGGTCAAAATAGGCCCGGGTGCTGTTGGAGACCCAGACGGGGGAGCCGTCCTTGCGCCGGGCTTCAAACTCGAAGTTTTCCACGGACCCATGTGCCGCAAGAAGCGCCTGGAACCGGCACCGGTCTTCGGAATGGAAGTAGTACTGCGTGGCGATATCCGTGATACTCAGGACCAGGTCTTCAGGAGAACCATACCCCAGCATCCTGGCAAAGGCGGCGTTCACCTTGATGAAACGGCCTTCCGGCGTGCTCTGGTAGAGGCCCACCACAGAATTTTCAAAGAGCCGCCGGTAGCTTTCCTCGCTCTCCCGAACCGCGCGTTCCGCCGCTTTGCGTTCCGTGATGTCCCTTCCTAAAACGAGCAGCCCCTTCCGCGTGCCGTCGGCCTCGAAAAGCGGGACCTTGATCACATCGAATACTTTCCCCGTACCATCGGATGTGGGGAAGACCTCCTCTTCATGGGAAAGGTCCCCGGCCTGCCAAGCCTTTTCATCCGTGGCCGCACAGGTCAAAAAGGCCCGGCGGTAAACAGGATGGATAAGCTCGGCCAGTTCGGTATCGGTTTTGCCCCGGTAGTCCACTCCGGTCAGGGAAAAGAGTTCCAAGGCGGCCGCGTTGGCCTCCAGCCATCGCCCCTGCCCGTCCTTGAAACAGATGATATCCGGGGTGGTGTTGATGAGGGTGCGCAGCCGGGCTTCACTTTCTTTCAGGCTCTGTTCGGCTTGTTTTCTTTCCGTAATATCCCGAAGGGCGGTAATACGAATTTTTTCGCCCTTGTAGTTCATCATTCTGCCCTGTATTTCGCAGGGAAAGGTGGACCCGTCTTTTCTGAGTGCGGTGACTTCATAAGGAGATTCATAACCGGAGAGCATGTTTTTTTTGACGATAGCCCGGTGTTCCGGGGCAATCCATTCCGTTCCCGGCCGGCCCAGTGCTTCCATCAATGTATAACCGAACATTTTTTCCGCGGTCTTGTTTTGCCCCAAACAGAAGCCCTTTTCCGACAAGAAGATGGCCTCGAAAGTCGCGTCGGACAGCAATTGATAGCGTTCTTCACTCTCACGCAGTTCTTGTTCCGCTTTCTTGCGCTCGCTGAGATCATGGATAAAAACCAGCACCCTTTTATCGGTATCGAAATCAAAATAGGCGGTGGAAATGAGGATATATCGCTCCTCAACCGCTTCTTTCCGAACCAAGGGAAAACATCCCTCTATATTCTCCCGGCTTTTCCCGTCTTCAAAGGTGTCAAGCACCGCCTTTTGCACCGGACATTCCTTACAAGCGGAGCCCAACCCGCATCCTTCGGGAGCCTTAAAATAGTTCAGGCACCGCAACGCCTCGCCCCAATGCAGGTCGATCATCTCCTTTTTAGAGCGTTGGGCAAATTCGGCGACGGCTTTATTTACCCTGCACACCCGTCGATCCTCATCGACTAATAGCAAGGGGATGGGCATATGGTCATAGATGGCCGAAAGCTCGGCCAGTACCCGTTCATGAGAGACTTCCTCTTTCCGCTTGGTTTTCTTTTCCACAGTCTTGATCCTGCGCCTTTGGAATCTTTTTCCTCAAAGCAAGAACACAAACACCGTGAATCCAAAGAGCATTTTGATTCCTGGAGGATTTCTGACAAAAACAGGAAAAAGGCATCAGAAAATAGGGATATTTTCATCGACCTTCAATAAAATGTCAAGGTATTTGTAAATTCAATACATTTTCAGATTCTTACCCACTTCTTAAAGCCCTTGACAAATCCAAATGAAGCATTAGCCTTTGGCCGGAACTTCCACATGAAAGCATCGCATCTCGGATAGTTTTTTGGATCGCGGATGGGAGAGCCAAAAGGAAAAGATCTTTTCTTTGGAGCGCCGACCGCAGCGCCGGAAAAAGATGCGATGGGTGCCTGCCCCCCGTGTCATCGACTCGATGTTCGGACATCCCTTTTAAAAAGCCTTTTCGAATGCGATACCTGAAGTCGGGGATTTTTCATGGTTTGAAATCGACATTGCATGAAGGAGGACCAGGAAGATGAAGATCAAACCGTTAAACGACAGGGTATTGGTAGTTCGGGTGGAAGAAGAACAAAAGACAGCCGGCGGCATCATCATTCCGGATACCGCCAAAGAAAAGCCCCAGGAAGGCAAGGTCGTGGCTGTGGGCCCCGGGAAACGGGACGACGGGGGTCAACGCATTCCCCTGGAAGTGAAAAAGGGGGATCGGATCCTGTTTGCCAAGTATGCGGGCACCGATATCAAGATCGACGGGGTGGAACACGTCTTCATGCGCGAAGACGATATCCTGGGGATTTTGGATTGAGGAGGAACGTACCATGCCTGCCAAGATGATCGCTTACGGCACCCAGGCCAGGGAAAAGATGTTTCGGGGGGTGGTCACCCTTGCCGATGCGGTCCAGGTGACCCTCGGACCCAAGGGGAACAACGTGGTTTTGGAAAAGAGCTTCGGATCTCCCACGGTCACCAAGGATGGTGTCACGGTGGCCAAGGAAATCGAACTGGAAGACAAGTTCGAGAACATGGGGGCCCAGATGGTCAAAGAGGTGGCCAGCAAGACCAGCGACGTGGCCGGGGACGGGACCACCACCGCCACCATTTTGGCCAAGGCCATATGTCTGGAAGGCCACAAGCGGGTTTCGGCCGGCATCAACCCCATGGCCTTGAAACGGGGCATCGACAAGGGGGTGGCCGCCGTAGTGGATCGGCTCAAAAAACTCTCCAAACCCACCAAAGACAAAAAGGAAATCGAACAGGTGGGGACCATATCGGCCAACAACGACGAAACCGTGGGCAAGCTCATCTCCGAAGCCATGGAAAGGGTCGGAAAAGAAGGGGTCATCACGGTGGAAGAAGCCAAGAGCATGGAAACCAGCCTGGAGATCGTGGAGGGGATGCAGTTCGACCGGGGATACATCTCTCCGTATTTCGTCACGGAAGCGGAAAAGATGGAAACGACCCTGGAGGATCCCTACATCTTGCTCCACGAAAAGAAGATCTCCAACATGAAGGATCTCGTCCCCCTTCTGGAACAGATCTCCAAGAAGGGCAAACCCCTTCTGATCGTGGCCGAGGATGTGGAAGGGGAGGCCCTTGCCACTCTGATCGTCAACAAGCTTCGCGGCACCTTGAAGGCGGCGGCGGTCAAGGCCCCGGGCTTCGGGGACCGGCGCAAGGCCATGCTGGAAGACATCGCCATACTGACCGGGGGCCGGGTCATCTCGGAAGAAGTGGGCATTCAACTGGAAAACGTGACGGTTGCCGATCTGGGACGGTGCAAGACCGTTAAGATCGACAAGGACACCACCACCCTCATCGACGGCGCCGGGAGAAAGAAAGAGATTGAAGGCCGGGTGAAGCAGATCCGCGCCCAAATCGAGGAGACCACATCCGATTATGACCGCGAGAAGCTCCAGGAGCGCTTGGCCAAGCTCATCGGGGGTGTGGCGGTGATCCAAATCGGGGCCGCCACTGAAACCGAGATGAAAGAAAAGAAGGCCCGTGTGGAAGACGCCCTGAACGCCACCCGCGCCGCCGTGGAAGAGGGGATCGTCCCCGGCGGCGGTGTGGCCTTGGTGCGGTGTCTGGATGCCCTCCAAAAGGTCAAGGCCCCGGGGGAAGAAAAGCACGGCCTTCAGATCCTGAAGCAGGCCATGGCGGAACCCCTCCGGCAAATCGCCGAAAACGCCGGCTTCGAAGGATCCGTCGTTTTTAACCGGGTCTTGGAGGGCAAAGACGATTTCGGATTCAACGCCGCCACCGAGACCTATGAAAACCTGATTGCCGCCGGTGTCATCGACCCGGCCAAAGTGGTCCGGTGCGCCTTGCAGAACGCGGCGTCTGTTGCCGGACTCATGCTGACCACCGAAGCCTTGGTGGCGGAAAAACCGGAAGAAAAGAAAGCATCCGCCACCCCGCCGGGCGGCATGGATGAAGACCTGTATTAGTTTGGAAGGATCTAAAAAACCGGGACTTTTCCAAAGGCCTGAAGGAACTTAAAAAGCGCTTTTCTTCACGCTTGCCTTCGGGCTTGCTTTCCGATACTAGGGCGCCTTAAGGGTGCAAGGGAGACGGGAAGCCCCGAGAAAATCAAAAAGGAGGACCTATGAGAAACCGAACTGCCTGGGAGAAACCGTTTGCCCTTTTGTTGGCGGTGTTTTTCCTGCTCATCTCCGCAGGCCCCGCCGCCGCCAAGGCGGATAAAGAGACGAAGAAGCCGGAAAGGCAGATCAGCATGTCCGCAGAATATCCCGGGGTCGTGATCCCCAAAGGACAGGAGGTCAGCATGGATCTGATCTTCCGCAATCAAGGGCGCACCGGCGAGGATGTCCAGGTCTGGCTTTCTGAAAAGGTCCCGGGCTGGAAGGTCAAAATCAAAACCTATCGATACACCGTCACCGGCGTCCATGTCCCTGCGGACGACACCAAACGGGTCACCTTTGAGGCGGTCCCGGACAAAAAGACCGGTCCCGGAAAGTACCGATTCCACGTGATGGCCAAGACCGCGGACGGCCGCTTCAAGATGGCCCGGGACATCGTGATCGAAATCACGGGGGAAAAAGAGGCCCAAAAAGAAGATCGGGGCGTGAAGCTGACCACGTCGTATCCGGAAATCCGGGGCCCTTCGGACGCCAAATTCGAGTTCTCCGTGGAGGTGGAGAGCGAATTGGACAAAGACGCCATATTCGATCTTTTCGCCCAAGGGCCGGAAGGCTGGGACATCAACTTCAAGCCCGCCTATGAATCCAAGTATATCACCAGTCTTCGGTTGAAGGCCAACCAGAGCCAGACCATCGCCGTGGAAGTCAAACCGACCCACAACGCCAAAGCGGGCAAGTACCCCGTCGCCATCCGGGTGACCTCCGGGGATGCCAAGGCGGAAGCCCGACTCACGGTCATCCTCACCGGCACTTACGGCCTGGAGGTGGGGACCCTCAACGGCCTGTTGTCCCTGGAGGCCCGGCAGGGGAAGCCCTCCAACGTCTCCTTTTACGTGAAAAATACCGGATCCGCCGCCAACCACGACATCAAGTTCCTTTCGTTCAAGCCGGAAAACTGGAAGATCGAATTCAAACCCGAACGCATCGACATCATCAACCCCGGCGAGGTCAAGCAGGTGGAGATGATCGTGACGCCCTATGAAGAGGCCTTGGTGGGGGATTACTCGGTGAGCGTCAGCGTGGAAGGGGAAAAAGCCAACAAAACCATTGAGTTCAGGACGACCGTCAAGGCATCGGCCGCCTGGGGATGGGTCGGTATCGGGATCATCGTCCTGGTGATCGTCGGCCTTTTCGGGTTGTTCCGGATGTTGGGAAGGCGATGAAATGGATCAACCGTCTGTCATCGAAACAGAGGCGTTAACCAAAGTTTACGGCGCCCAGACCGCGGTGGATCAATTGACCCTTCAGGTCTTTGAGGGGGAGATATTCGGCTTTTTGGGACCCAACGGCGCCGGCAAGACCACCACGATCCTCATGCTCATGGGGCTGACCGAGCCCACCCGTGGAAGGGCCCGGGTACTCGGACTCGATCCGGTCAAAAATCCTATTCAGATCAAGGAAAAAGTCGGTTATCTCCAAGAAAACATGGGGTTCTATCCGGATCTGGATGCCCGGCAAATGCTCCGGTTCATCGCCGAGCTCAACGCCATCCCCCCTGAAAAGATTGAACAGCGCATTGACCATGCCTTGAAGGCCGTGGGTCTGGCCGATGAGGCCGCAAAAAAGATCGGCGCCTATTCCAGGGGGATGCGGCAGCGCCTGGGACTGGCCGAACTCTTGATCAAGGATTCCAAAATTGCGTTTTTGGATGAACCCACCCTCGGCCTGGACCCCGACGCCACCAACCGCATGATTTCGCTGATCGAATCCCTGTGCCGGGACCGCAAAATGACCATTCTCCTTTCCAGCCACCTGCTCCATCAGGTTCAACAGATCTGTCATCGGGTCGGCATCATGATCAAGGGGAAGATGGTCGCCCAGGGACCCCTGGAGAAGCTGGCCAAGGAAAAATTCGGCGTGGGAAAAGAAACCTACACCCTGGAAGAGATTTACATGAAATATTTTCAGGAGAACTGAATCGTGAGAGGGATCAAGGCGATCATCAAAAAGGAGCTGTCCGATCATTTCAGCAGTTACCGTTTCATCATCCTCTTTGCCCTCATCGCCATGGTGAGCCTGATCACCGTATATATGGTGGGCCTGAACATCCGCCATGAGTTGAAGGGCATCGCCAAGCCCCGGTTTGTATTTTTAATGCTTTTCACCTCTTCGGGCACGCTCTTTTCACTGGTACAGTTCGTGGCCTTTTTCGGACCCCTGGTGGGGCTCATGTTGGGATTTGACACCATCAACCGGGAACGCAACCAGGGGACCCTCAGCAAGCTTCTCTCCCAGCCCATCTACCGGGATGTGGTCATCAACGGAAAATTTTTGGCCGGCGTGATCTTGATCGCGGTGATGATGGTTTCCATCGTGCTGGTCATTGCCGGATTGGGGCTGTTGATGGTGGGCGTGGTGCCAGGGCCCGAGGAGTGCCTGCGGATGCTGATCTATCTGCTCATCAGCGTCATCTATATCGCCTTGTGGCTGGGCGTGGCCATCTTTTTCTCCATTTTGTTCCGCAGCACGGCCACCTCGGCGCTGGCGGCATTGGCCATATGGATCTTTTTTTCCTTTTTCATCTCTTTAGGCGCCTCGGTGGTGGCAAACGCCATGGCAGGAAACCCCGGCGGCGACTCGGCCGAGGCTTTGGTCAAAAAGGCCGAAATCGTCAAGGCCGTCTCCCTCCTGTCGCCCATGGAATTGTACACGGATGCCACCGCCACCATCATCGATCCCAGGCGGAAGTCGGCCCGGTCCTTCATCACGGTGGGGCCCCTGGAGCAGCTCTCCATGTCCCGATTTTCAGGGCCCCTTGCGCTGAGCCAGAGCATCTTGGTGGTGGCGCCCCACCTGATCTTTCTCACGGCCCTGACAGTGATCTGTTTTGCCGTTTCCTATGCGGTCTTCATGAGACAAGAGATCCGCTCTCTGTAAGCGTCCTGCCACAGAAGCGGTCTCACTGGGAAGCCGTCCCGTTAAAAACGGATACGGCAGCGCAAAAACGGAAAAAGGCCGCCTCCGGGCTTCTTAAAAAGGCCTTGTACTTTTCTTTCACAAAGCCTAAAAGGCAAAAAAACAAACAACCCCCGTAGGCCTGCCTTTCGGTATGCACCCTTTTACGCGCTCCTTGGAGGCTATTTTGGAAAAAGCGGTTCCACAGAATCTTTTTTTCCCTTTTATCATTGTTGTCTTTTTGTTAATCCCGCCGTCTTTTGCGAAAACCGGCGCCGAGTTCATCGAGGTCACTGAATTCGGCCGCATCAATTGGTCTCGATTCACCATCGAGTCCACAGGCGTCGGAACACTCACCGACAAGCGGGAAAAAGGCACGCCCCAACTCACCCTGGAAGCGGCCAAAGCGGCCGCCCAAAAGGGGATCTTCCAGACCCTCGGGTGTCTTCGTATCACCTGCGACCAAACCCTTTCCGATATTCTGGAACAACAGGGCAACGTGGCCAAAGAAATCCGAAAAATCATTCAAGACGCCCGGGTGGTGACACAGGAATACCTTTCGGACGGAACGGCCAAGGTGGTCATGGAATTGAGCCTGCTGGGGGCCTTTTCTCAACTCATCCTGCCCCACGATGTCAAGCAGATTGAACTTGTAAAGCCCATCGGTCCGCCCCAAAACACCCCGCCCCCCTTCACGGGCCTGATCGTGGATGCCACGGGAATCGGGGCGCGACCCGCACTGGTGCCGAAAATCCTCGACGAAAATCGAAAGGAAGTCTTCGGCGCCACCTTCGCCAGCCGGGACTCAGCCGTCCAACAAGGGATGTGCCGATACGTCCCCAGCCTGGACGCGGCCCGCAGACAGGACCGGGTGGGAGATCGCCCCTTGGTGGTCAAGGGCCTGAAAACCGAAGACGGCCGAAAGACCACCATCATCATCAGCACGGCGGATGCGGCCAAGCTGAAAAGGGCCTCGGGACATCTCCAGCTGCTTCGCCAATGTGCGGTGGTCATCGCCATCGATCCTGGATCACTGAGGAGGTCTCATGAATCTTAAGACAAAAGCCTGGATGACGGTCCTTCTTACGGAACTCTTCTTTTTGGCGTGTACCTCCCGGATGCTCATCCCCAAACCCCGATTGGGCTCCCCTGCCCATCATGCGGAAAACGGTTTCAAATTGCTCGAAATGGAAAAAATCGACGCGGCGCTCCGGGAGTTCAAGATGGCGCGGGACCTGGATCCGGACCACATGGCAGCCCATTTGGGGATGGGCCTGGCCTATGCCTTACAGGGAAAATTCGACAAGGGGTTGGCTTCCCTGGAAACCGCCCGCCTCAAAGCCACCGAACCGACGCAACAGGTGGAGGTCTTCATCGGGTTCATGCGCCTTTACACCATAGGGAACACACGGATCACACCCCACTGGCTTTCAGAGGTCCAACAGGCTTTTGAAAAGGCCCGGGCCCTCGATCCCGAAGCACCGGGGCCCTACTTTTTCATGGGGATCGCCTATAAAAAAGCCGGAGACTACGAGGCGGCGGAAAAGGCGTTTATCCGTGTCTTTGAAATCGGGAAAGGCTTTGTGGAAGCCGCAGACCGGGAATATACATCGATTCAAAAACTGAAAAAGACCGCCTCCCAGTGAAAACGGGTCCCGGCGCCCATGACGGCATCAGGTCCCCATGGACCAGGATGCCAGGTACTGCTTCTGGGCCGGCGTCAAGCGATCGATCCCGATCCCCAACCCCGCAAGTTTCTCTTTTGCAATCTGCCGGTCGATGACTTCCGGAACCGGATAGACATCGGGTTTCAGCTTCCGGTAGGCTTTGACCAGGTACTCAACGCTCAACGCTTGATTGGCAAAGCTCATGTCCATCACGCTGGAAGGATGGCCTTCTGCGGCGGCCAAATTGATGAGGCGTCCGTCTCCCAGCAGATTGATCCGGCGCCCTTTTTCGAGCACGTATTGATCCACGAAGGGGCGGATCTTCTTGACGCTCCGGCTCAAGGATTTGAGGCCCTCCAGATCCAGCTCCACATTGAAATGGCCGCTGTTGGCGATGATGGCGCCGTCCTTCATGACGGCGAAGTGTTCCTTCCGGATCACCGCGATGTTGCCCGTCACCGTGCAGAAGAAATCGCCGATCCGGGCCGCTTTGGCAATCGGCATGACCGAAAATCCATCCATGACCGCCTCCAGGGCCGCCACGGGATCCACCTCGGTCACGATGACATGGGCGCCCATGCCCCTGGCCCGCATGGCGAGCCCTCTGCCGCACCATCCGTAGCCGCAGACCACGAAATTGGACCCGGCCAAAAGCCGGTTCGTCGCCCGGATCATGCCGTCTATGGTGCTCTGGCCGGTGCCGTACCGGTTGTCGAACAAATGCTTCGTCTGGGCATCGTTTACGGCGATGATGGGATATTTCAAGACCCCGTCTTTGGCCATGCTCCTGAGGCGGATGATCCCCGTGGTGGTCTCCTCGGTGCCGCCCCGAACGCCCTCGATGAGGTCCTGGCGTTCGGAATGCAGCGTGGAAACAAGGTCCGCACCATCATCCATGGTGAAATGCGGTGCAGCGTCCAGCACCGCGTGGATATGCTCGTAGTAGGTCTTGTTGTCCTCGCCCTTGATGGCAAAAACCGGAATCTTGTCATTTTTGACCAGGGCGGCAGCCACGTCATCCTGGGTGCTCAAGGGGTTTGAAGCACAAAGGAAGGGCCGGGCCCCGCCGGCCTTGAGGGTTTGCATGAGGAACGCGGTTTCGGTGGTCACATGGAGGCACCCGCCCACACGGATGCCTTTCAAGGGTTTTTGTTTTTCAAAGCGTTTCTGAATGCGTCTCAAGACCGGCATGCTTCCGCTTGCCCAGTCGATCCGCGACTGGCCTTGACGGGCCAATTGAATGTCCTTGACATCATATTTCATGGTGCATCTCCTGACACTTGATAAATAAAGGCTAGACGCCGGCCTTTTCCCGCAACACATCCGCCATGTTCGTTTTTTCCCAGGTAAACTCCGGTTCCTTTCTTCCAAAATGACCATACGCAGCGGTCTTTCGGTATATGGGCCGCAACAGGTCCAGGTACTCGATGATGGCGGCGGGCCTGAAATCGAAGGTCTCTTTCACGATGGCTTCGATCCGATGTTTGGGGATGACACCGGTCCCCATGGGATCCACCATCACGGACACGGGTTGGGCCACGCCGATGGCATAGGCGACCTGAATCTCACATTTCTTGGCAAGCCCGGCCGCCACGATGTTTTTAGCCACATGCCGGCCCATATAGGAAGCGCTTCGGTCCACCTTGGACGGGTCCTTGCCGGAGAAACATCCCCCTCCGTGGCTCCCTTGCCCGCCATAGGTATCCACGATGATCTTGCGGCCCGTGACGCCGCAATCCCCCATGGGGCCGCCCACGACAAAGCGTCCCGTGGCGTTGATGAAATATTTGGTGTCGCCGTCCCGCATCTCTTTGGGAATCACTTTCTTGATCACCTCTTCAATGAGGGCTTCTCTCAACTCTTCATAACCGATATCCGGTTTATGCTGGGCGGCCACCACCACCGTATCCACCCGTTTGGGGGTGCCGTTTTCATATTCGATGGTGACCTGGGACTTCCCGTCCGGCCTTAAAAAGTCCAGGGCCCCGCTCTTGCGCACCGAGGCCAACCGCCTGCAGATCTTGTGGGCATAGGTCACCGGCATGGGCATGAGTTCCTCGGTTTCGTCCGTGGCGAATCCGAACATGAGCCCCTGATCGCCGGCGCCCTGCTCTTTGAACAACCCCTTGCCGTTCACCCCCATGGCGATATCCGGGCTTTGGCGGTCGATGCTGGTGATCACGGCACAGGTCTGCCAGTCGAAGCCCATCTGGGAAGAGTGGTATCCGATATCCCGGATGGTCTCCCGCACCACCTGGGGCATGTCCACGTAACATTCCGTGGTGATCTCGCCCGCGATGAAGGCCAATCCGGTGGTGACCAGGGTTTCACAGGCCACCCGGCAATTCTTGTCCTGGGCCATGATGCTGTCTAGAATCGCGTCGGAAATGGAATCCGCCACTTTATCCGGATGTCCTTCCGTCACCGATTCAGAAGTAAAGAAATACTTTTCCTTCTCCATGAATACTCTCCTTAATTCAATTTTCTTTAATGGTAATTCCGTTACCGTCCCGGATCCGATCCTGACATGCCCTCGGGGCAGAGCATGATGTTGTCGATGAGGCGTGTCTTGTCGATTTTGACTGCCAGGGCCATAAGCGCGGGCCGGGTGATCTTTTCCAGGGGTTGAAGGGTTTCCGGATCGCAGATGGCAACATAGTCGATGGTGGCCTCCGGATAGGCACGGATCCTGTCGGAGGCCCTTTGGAGAATCTTGGCGGCGTCTCTTTCCCCTTCTAAAACCTGCTTTCTGGCCTCTTTAAGGGACTGAAAGAGGCTCAGCGCCGCCGCTCTCTGCTCGGCGGTCAGGTAGGTGTTGCGGGAACTCATGGCCAGGCCGTCCGGTTCCCGTACCGTGGGAACGCCGATGACCTCCACATCGAAATTGAGATCTTCGACCATGCGCCGGATGACCAAAAGTTGCTGGAAGTCCTTCTCCCCGAAAAGCGCCACATGGGGCCGGACAATATTGAAAAGCTTGGCCACCACCGTGGCCACCCCTGTGAAGTGGGTGGGCCGGGAACGTCCGCATAGATACTTGGGCAGACAGGAAAGACGGATACTCGTCTGGAAATGGGCGCCATACATCTCCCGGGCGTCCGGGTAGAAGACGGCATCCACCCGCTCGGGTTTCATGAGTTGGACATCCCGTTTCAGGTCCCTCGGATAGGCCTGGAAGTCTTCCCGGGGACCGAACTGGGTGGGGTTGACGAAGATGCTCACCACCAGGAAATCCCCTCGCGAGCGGCCTTCCCGGATCAAGGACAGATGCCCCTCATGAAGATATCCCATGGTGGGCACCAGGACGATCCTTTTTCCTTTTGTCCGAAGGGCGTCGCATTCCCGTTGCATGCGGCCGATGTCTGTGACGACCTTAATGGTCCCCTCCTCCCGTGGGTGGCGAAATCATGAACAGGCCCTTTTAATCCATGAAATTTCTTTTGTCAACTCACGGAAAGATCCGCCGGGAAGGACCAAGAACGGATGGCAGGGCTTGGAGGGTGCGGATAAAGCGCGCTTACAAGTTCCGCACCACGAAAAGGACAAACAGGACAATGGCAGCCAGCATCCCCGCCCCCACAAAACGCGGGGTCAGGGCCGCCTCCACAAGGGGCTTCCGGAACGCCGCAACCGTCCAGGATGCCGCCTGTGTCACCCGGCGATCCAAAAAGGCCCCCAATGCCTTTAAAGGCCCGCTGCAGAAGCGGATCAACCGCCCGCCCGCAATCCGCAACGGCCAGTCGGTGTCCAGCACAAAACCCGCGTGGCCCTTGATGAGTTTCCGCAACACCCAGAACCCTAAAAAGGTGAAAATGAACATTTGGGTGAGGGAAAAGACACGGGTGAAGGTATACGGGACAAACTCCACGGGATAGGGCAGCATGGCATACAGGATCTTCGGATAGATGCCTATAAAAACGCACAAAAAGGCCAAAATGCCCATGGCCCCAAGCATATGGACGGGCGAGTTGACGGCCGAATCCTTTAAGCGGGCCCGGATTTCCGGAGGCGGTTCTTCCCTTTCCTGGAGCCAGATGTTCCAGGGGAGTTTCAATCCCGTGTGGAGGAACGTTCCGATGGAAGCGCCTTCAAGCATCAGGTAGACAAGGGGTTGATGGATCCGTTCCGCGGCTTCGATGGTCATGGTTTTGCTGACGAACCCGCTGAACAGGGGAAAGGCGGAGATGGACAACCCGCCGATGATGGTGAGCCAGAACGCAATGGGCATGTACCGGTAGAGGCCGCCCAGCCGGTGGAACTTGGCGGTCCCCACCACTAAAAGGGGGCACCCCACGCCCATGTACAGCAGAGCCTTGTAGATGATGTGGCAGAAGGCATGGGCGGCGGCGCCGTTGATGGCCATGGCGGTCCCGATCCCCACGCCGCACACCATGTATCCCACCTGGGAGACGATGTGGTAAGACAGGAGGCGCCGCCCGTCGTTTTCCAGCACTGCCATGAACACGGAGAACACAGCGGAGATCACCCCGGCCCACATCAACAGCTTCACACCCGAAAACGCCACGATCAGGCAGAACACGGCTGTCTTGGTGGTGTAGGCCGTCATATAGACCGAACCGCTGGGGGAGGCCTCGGAGTAAGAATCCGCCAGCCAGGCGTGAAAGGGCGCCGTGGCGGCGTTGATGATGAATCCGAAAAGGATCAAATGGGACCCCAGAAAATCCTTTCCATAGCCCCACGGCAAGGGACCGAACGCCAGGGATCCCGTGGCATGAACGTGGATCAAGATGCCGAAAAGGATGCAGACGCCGCTGAAATGATGCCACAGGACATACCGGAGGGCCGCGCCCATGGCCTTTTTCGTCCCCCGGAACAGCAACAGGAAAAACGGCGCCCAGGACATGATTTCCAGGCAGAAGAAAAGGGTGAAGAGGTCTCCGGCGAACACCGCCCCCAGGGCGCTGCCCACATAGATCATGGCGGCGGTATGCTCCCAGTCGTTTTTCACGCCCAGGGCGTATAGATTCATGCAAAAGGCGGCAATGACATAGACGTAGCCAAAAAGCAGGCTCAAGGCATGGATGCGTACCGGCTGGAGGCTATAGCCCAAAAAGGGAATCGAAAAAGGCACCTGAACCTTGGATTGGGAAATGGAAAAGCCGAAAAATCCCCAGGAGGTGAGCCCCAGGATGACAAGTCCCATCAGGGGAAGCACCAGGAAATATACCTGCCTGACGCGGCGCCATGGAATCCAGGGGATTGCCAATCCGCCCAAGGCGATGACCACGCCGGGATGCAGCCAAGCCATCATTGCACCCCGTTTTCCTGTGGCGCGCGCCGCTGATAATAGTCTTCTTCCTTCACGATGAAGAGTCCGATGCCTTTGGCGATCAGGATCAAGAGCATGCACCCGAAAAATCCGAAAAGCGCAAAAAATTCAAGGGTATACTGGAACTTAAAATGATAATGAAATGCGTGGGCATACAAGGCCAGGGCATCCAGGATCAGGCTGAGCACCAGAACGCCCCAGTACAAGCGCCATAAGGTTCGTTTGGGATAGATCCTGAGCCAGTGCATTTACCCTCCTTAAAAAAGGTTCGACACCGCGCCGGTTGCCAGATCATAAATCGAAAACATGTCCGGGAAAAAACACAGTAAAATGGAAAAAAGGGCGGTAACGGCCAAGGGCACCACCATGAAAAGGTAGAGGGGCCGTTGTCGTTCCATCCAATGCGTCCCTTTGTCAAGGGGCGCCACCCGTTCTTCCGAATCCGCCGGAAGCATTTCGGATTCGGGCATTTTCCCGAAAAAAGCGTCCCGGATCACCGGGAAAAAATAGACCACATCCAACAGCGACCCTGCAAGGATGACGCCCAGAAAGATCAGGTGTCCCGATTCCACGGCGCCCAGGGCGATATGCCATTTACTCAAAAATCCGGCCAGAGGCGGCGCCCCGCACATGCCGAAGGCACCGATCATAAACGCCCCCATCGTCATGGGAAGCGCCCGCCCGACGCCCTGCATCCGGCTGATTTCCTTTTTTCCGGCAATGGCCGCAATGGCGCCGGCGCATAAAAAGAGGGTGATTTTCATAAACCCGTGAAACGGAATGTGCAACAGGGCGCCCTTGAGGGCCATGGGGCGCAGCAGCGCCACTCCCAAGAGGATGAAGGAGAGCTGATTGATGGTGGAATAGGCCAGCCGCCGCTTGAGATTATCCTGGCCGATGGCGTACAGGTTGGCCGTGATGAGGGTGAAGGAGGCCACCAGGGCCAGGAAGCCTCCCAGGCCCAAAGAGGCCATGAGGTCCACCCCAAAGACGTAATAGACGATGCGGATGACGCAAAAGACGCCCGCTTTGACCACCGCCACCGCGTGAAGCAAGGCGCTCACGGGCGTGGGGGCCACCATGGCGCTGGGCAGCCACGCATGAAGGGGCATCCAGGCGGCCTTGACACACCCGATGAGAAAGCACACGAAAACGATCCGAAGGGCCCACGGGGAAACGGCGCCGGAGACCGGGCCCAGGATGCCTCCCGGCTGAAAGTTGGTGGTCAAGACCCAGTGGTAGGTCATCAAAATGGCGATCAGAAAAAAGACCCCCCCTGTCAAGAGATAGGCCAGGTACTTGTGCCCCGCGGAGATGGCTTCCGGAGATTCCTCATGGGCCACCAGGGGGTAGGTGGACAGCGTCAAGATTTCATAAAAGAGGAAAAGGGTCACCAAGTTGGCGGAAAAAGCGACCCCCACGGCGCTGAAAAGGGCCACGGCAAAACAGAAATAAAACCGGGTCTGGGCGTGTTCCTTCAAAGTGCGCATGTATCCGATGGCGTAAAGGGAAACGAGGATCCACAGGCAGGAGGACGTGGTGGCAAAGATCAATCCCGGTGCATCGGCCCTCAGGTGAAAGGCAACCCCGGGAAACAGGGGAAACAGGAAAAGCTCCAGTGGACCCCCCTTGACCACCCTTTGATTCATGGAAAGGACCGTGGCAAAAAGGGCCGCGCTACCGATCAGGGTCCAGGCTTCCCGCAGGTTCGGGCGTCTCCGGGAAAAAAGGACAAGGATCGACACCAGACCTGGAATCAGAACGGCCACAAGGGGGCGATATGCAAGGGAAAACAACACGGCCACTGTCTTTAAAAGCCCTTGGGTACGACGGGTTGAATAAAGGTTTCAAGGATGAACTGGTTCCCGATGCCGATGACCACCAGGGCGGATGCCAGGATCAATCCCACCACCACCATGCTCCAGGGCGCCTCCTGAATGCCAAGTTCGCCCTCTTTGAGTTCGTGCCCGGTTCCTGCGGCATGAAGATAGAGGCCTTTGTCAAAGACCCTGAAAAAAAGCGCCACATTGATCAGGGTGCAGATCAACAGGGCCGCCACAAAGCCCCACTGGCCCGCCTGGATGCCCCCCAAAAGGAGATACCACTTGCTGAAAAAACCGCATGTGGGGGGAACGCCGATGACGGCCAAGGCCCCCACCGTGAAGACCGTTGCCGTCAACGGCATCTTGGAGAACAACCCGAAGAATCGATCTATACCGTGTCCACCGGTCCGGTGGGTCACCATCATCGCCACCATGAAGAGGGTGGCCATCATGACCGCGTCATTGAAGACATGAAAGAGGGCCCCTTTCAGCGCCGTGGCATTGGCCAGCCCGACGCCGCCCACAATGTATCCGATCTCCGCCACGATGATAAAGGTGAGCATCCTTTTGAAATCCTTCTGGGCCAGGGCGGTGATGCCGCCGAAAAGGATGGCAAGGGTCCCGAACCAGACCATCCCCTGGCCGGCCCTCACGGTATGGATCACATAGTCGGCCCGAAACACCGTAAAACTGATGCGGATCAAGATATAGGCCATGACCTTGGTCATGATGGGCGCTATGGCCGCACTCACGGTGGACGGCGCTTTGGTGTAGGCATCGGGAAGCCACATATGCACGGGAAACAGCGCCATTTTAATGGCAATGCCGATCAGGAGAAAGGCGAACCCCGACAGGACCGCCTTGGAGGCACCGATGCCGGGAAGGATTCGGGCCACGTCGGCCATGTTCAGGGAACCGGTGGTAATATAGAGATAGCCCACTCCCAGGAGATACCAGCTTGCGCCCACGGTACCCATGATCAGATAGCGGAAACTCGCCACCATGGCACCGGGTTCCCCCATGGCGATGAGGGCATAAGCGGTCAAAGACCCGACTTCCAGAAAAACGTATAGATTGAACAAATCCCCGGTGAAAATCATGCCCATGAGCCCTGTAAAAAGGAGGAGAAACAGGGCGTAAAAAGGCGTCTCCTTATACGGGAGTTCACGGGGAACGTTTCTTTTGGAAGAGATGCCCACCAGAAAGAAGAGCGACGCGGTGAGGGTTCCCATGAGGGCGTTGAGGGTATCCACCCGGAAAGCGATGCCCCAGGGCGGCGCCCAGCCCCCCAGGTGGTAATCGAGGCTCCCGTGCCGGACAACGAGATTCAAGACGACGACCGTGGAAAGGAGTGCCGCCAAAAGGGCGGCATTGGCAATGAAATAACAGAGGCTTTTTTTCCAATACCCGATGAGGGGAATGGCAAAAGCCGTCAACAGCGGAATGATAATGGCACAAACAACAAATGGGGTCTGACTTAGAGCCATAGGGTATCCGTCCGCTTTTGTTCAGAGCCTTTCCAAAAAAATCGACGGCATCTCCAAGGACCGGCGCCGGTGGGCGGGCGGTCTGCCATCAGGCATCCATCAGCGGTTTGATGTCCGGATGGGCGCTGATGACCTTCAGAAACTGCTCGGTACGTCGGTCAAGACGTTTTTTCACCACCACCACAATGCGCTGCATCAAGAAGTATCCCATGGAATGGTCCTCGTCCAGGAGCCTGCGAATGTCGTTTCGATGAATGGAAAAGACTTCCGAGGCTTCGCTACAGATGGCATCCAGGGTATAGGGGGCAGTCTCGCTGAGCAAGGCAGACCACCCGAAGGCATAGCCGGGTTTTACCGATGCCACGGAAATCCGGATCTTATCCGAGATGCGTTGTTCAAGGAGCACCTTTCCCTTTTTGAGCATGTAAAAGGACTCGCCGGGATCGCCTTCCTTGAAAATGACATCCCCCTCCTCAAACCTTTCGGACCGAATATACGGAAGCATCTTGTCGAGCATGGCCTCCGTCAAATATCCCAGGATGACGATCTCCTTCAGTTCCCTGCGCGTCACCATCTTGGACTCCTCATCTTTTTCCCGTTTCCGAAACAATCGGGACGTCTGTCTCCTCGGGCATCTGGATCCCGTCCTCCTCCAGGGTGTCGTATCGCTGATAGATTTTGATCGCCAGGGAAAGGGCGACACCGAGGGTGGCCACGGACACCACGATGGCCGTCAGCATGAGGACGTGGGGGAGCGGGTTGATATAATCGATGGCATGGATCAGGGGGGTCTCACCATGGGGGTGTCCATGGGAAATGATCGGCAGCGTTGCGCCCCGTTTGGCGCCGATGGAAATG
>JALVQN010000191.1 GCA_027025555.1 Desulfobacterales bacterium | reverse complement strand
ATCCTTTTGAAGGGGGTTCCTCCCGGAGGGCGTGACTTTTTCCAGGTGGGTGCCCACGCTGGACCAGTCCGGGAGGCGCTCCAGATTATAAGAATAGAGGAAGCGGGACAGACCGTCGGCATCGATGGCGCCGGAAAGGGGATCCAGATCCCGGATGATCACCCGGGCCAGGGTGGTCTTCCCCACGCCGGAAGGACCGAAAAGGGCATGGAAGCCGGGAGCGGGAAGGTGAAAGGAAAGGTCTTTGAAGAGAAACCGCCTGGCGCCGGGGAACTTCAAGGTGATGTTTTTCACAGCAATCGGCATGCCGCTCTTTGCCCGGTTTCATGCAAGTCCACGGAGATCCCGCCCTTTCCTTTTACTCCAAAAGCCCCTTGATTGGGCGGGATGCCCCCAGGCCTTAACTTTTTATTCAAGCATACCCGTTGAAAAATGGCAAGCGGACGGGAGAGCATCGGGCCCGGGGCGTATTTCGTCTAAAACGCCCTCGAGGACGCCGCGGAGGGGAAACCGCCGCTTCCGTGAGGGGAAAGCGCCATTTGTGTTGTGTTTTTTGTTCATGGGGGATATGAAGAAGCAGGCATCAAAGGAGAGGCATCGACTCAATGACACGGAGGACCGGCGAGATGCAGAAAATCAGGGTGGCCATTGCGGGGGTGGGAAATTGTTCGAGCGCTTTGGTTCAAGGGATTTATTATTACCGGGACAAGAGTCCTGAAGAGGCCGCCGGGCTCATGCACTGGAACATCGGCGGCTATACGCCTTCGGATATCGAGGTGGTTGCGGCGTTCGATATCGACCGGCGCAAGGTGGGCAAAGACGTGAACACGGCCATTTTTGCCGCGCCCAATTGCACCCGCACCTTTTGCGGCGACCTTCCCGATTCGGGCGTTCTTGTGGCGATGGGACGTGTCCTGGACGGGGTCTCGGAGCATATGGCGGCTTACGATGAAAGAGCGCGTTTTGTCATCGCCGATGCGCCCCAGCCAGACGAGGAAGCCGTGGTGGCCGCCCTGAAGGCGGCCCGCGCCCATGTATTGCTGAACTACATGCCCGTCGGATCGGAAGCGGCAACCGCCTTTTACGCCCGATGCGCCTTGAAAGCCCATGTGGCCTTCATCAACAATATCCCCGTCTTTATCGCCAGCAATCCCATTTGGGCCAAACGCTTTGAGGAAAGGAACCTCCCCGTCATCGGAGACGACATCAAGTCCCAGGTGGGCGCCACCATCACCCACCGGATTCTGACGGATCTTTTCCGGAAAAGGGGGGTGAAACTGGAACGGACCTATCAGCTGAACACCGGGGGAAACACCGATTTCTTGAATATGCTCAATCGCCACCGTCTCGCCTCCAAGAAGCGGTCAAAGACGGAAGCGGTGCAATCGGTGGCCTCCCGCCGCCTCGAGGATGAGAACATCCATATCGGTCCCAGCGATTATGTTCCCTGGCAGAAAGACAATAAAGTCTGTTTCATCCGTATGGAGGGAAAGCTCTTCGGGGATGTGCCCATGGATTTGGAACTTCGGCTTTCCGTGGAGGATTCCCCCAATTCGGCGGGGGTGGCCATCGATGCCGTCCGCTGCATCAAGCTCGCCCTCGATCGGGGCGAAGGGGGCGTCCTTGAAGGCCCTTCGGCGTATTTCTGCAAACACCCCCCCGTCCAGTATCCCGATGATCAGGCCCATCAGTTGACGGAACAGTTCATCAAGGAGCACCTGGAAAAAGTAAAGACGGAGCATGGAGCGCCGGGCCCGCTGCGGCGAAAGGGCCAAGCCGGCCCATAACCGGACCCTTCAGATCCAGGACCTACCATTCGAAACCCACCAGGAGAAAGGGCCCCTTGAAGGCGAGGTTGATTTCCAGGGGGACCTGGGTGTCTTCGGCGTCGAGATCGATGTAGCGATACCCCCCGCCCACATGGAAGCCCGGGGAAAACTGGGCAAAAGCGGCGAATTCGAAGTCCAGATACCGCGCCTTTATATCAGAGATGTCGAAGGTCCCCCCCATCAGCGACGCCCGTAGCCTCAAAAAGGGCACGGGATCGGTTTCGGCAAAGGCGCCCAGGAGAAACATCCCGGTTTCCAGGTCGGCCCTGGCTTGACCCATGCGCGCCGACGCGGCGGTGGCTTCGGCGGTAATGTATTCACCTCCGGCGATCAGCCCGCCGTGAAAGACTTCAGGTCCCAGGTTCAACCGGTAGTAGGCCTGGAGCACGGTCACGTCAAAAGAAGTGGAGACCCGTTCATTGAAGCGGAATTCCTTGTCCATGAAAAAAAAGGTGCGATCAATGGTGTTTTCCGCAGAAGCCGATATCTGGAACCCTGAAAATCCAAACTGATGCATCTTCCCTGCGATGAAACGGAGCCCCGGTACGGATTCGGTTTCGTCATACCCGAGGTCCGTTTCAAGGTCCACTTTTGTGCCTTGAAGTCCGTCGATGCCCACCGATGCATCGCCTCCCGGCGTCATGAGCCATAAAAAACCTTCCACTTCGAACATGGCCCAGGCAGGCGTGCAAAGTCCGACCCCTATAAAAAGGGCGGCGATCAGTCTTTTTTTCATGCCTTCTCCTTTGTCATGGAATTGGCTGGATAGGCCGCGAAAAGGGGGATGCCTTTTACGAAATTTCGCAAACCCCTTTCGATGAAAATGGAAAGCCCATTATTTGATTTTTTTGTAGTCCGCCGGCACCTTGAACAGGTCTGGACTGAGTCGTTTCTGCTCGATTTTTTGAAGGGTGGTGGTCATTTTTCCACCCATCATGTGGACGGTGGTTTGCACGGGGAATCCCTTGAGATCCTTGATCAGGGCGGGGATGTTCATCTGTTTCATCATGGGGTTTTTGCTCAGCGCTTCTGAAAAACGTTTCCCATAGGCCATCATTTCGTCGAACCCTTTGATATCGCGGGTCACCCAGTGCTCGGATCGGGTCTTCATGAAGCGGACTTCGTACTTGGTGCAGGGATAGCCGGCGATGGTGCGGGTCTCCTTGGTGGGGATGACTTTGATGCTGCCCATGAGCCCTTTGATCATGCCCATGAGTTTTTTCCCGGCTTCTCCTTCCATTTCAGGAATCTGCCCCATTTTGGACAGGTCCATCTCTCGATAGGTTTTAGCCTTAGGGTCCAGTGAATACATCTTCATTTTTTCCAAGTCGACGATAGTAATATTGTCGTTCGACTCATACCGCGTGGCATTTTTTGTCATATAGTTTTTGACGATTTGACTCCCGTCAGGCGTGCCCGGCACGCCTTGGCTTTTTTGCACCGATTGCCAAAAGAGATCGGCGCATGCAGGGGCAGCGACCGTGAGTCCCAGGAGAATGACCATCACGAGGCATCTGGACAATTTTTTGAAGGTCATGGAGAGGCTCCTTTCATCGAAAAGGGTTGATTCTTATTGTAGGGATTTCCTAATAGGGTAAAAAGAGGGGGGTGTCAACGATCCTTGACCCATCAAGTGGGAAAATGCACTCGGGATGCCAGGTTCAATGCACGGCCGGGTCTCTTGTGGAGATGACCGTTCGACAGAAAATCATTTCAATCTTGGAAACGGCGCCGGTGGGATTCCGGGATCTCGCCAAGCAGCTTAAGATTTCCGAAAAGGCGTTGGCCGATCATCTTTTCCATATTTCGCGCACCCTGAAGTCCAGGCAGAAGCGATTGGTGGCCCGGCCTTTCCGCTGTCTGGCATGCGGCTTTACCTTCAAGGATCGAAAGCATTTTGCCAAACCCAGCCGCTGTCCTGTATGCAGATCCACCCGGGTCGAGTTGCCCGAATACCGGATCTGCCGCCAAGGGTGATCCCCTGTTTTGAAGCGGAAACGGCATGTCATCAAAGGCTGTGAATTCCTGGATGCCCATTTCCTTTTGCCTTTTAGAGTTGACACCCTTGCCCCATTTTCCTAAAAGGCACTCTTTACCCCTTGAAATTGAGGCTCAATCGACTGGAATCAAAAAGGGAATGAATCCGATGAGACCGATGGCCCTTGTTGCCGCCCTATTTTGGGTTGGCCTTTTTCTGGTATTGCAATCGCCTTTAGCCTTGGCAACGGAAGGGCACGGCGACCCATCAGATCAGGGGAAGGTTTTCGTGACCCATGAAGGGAAAACACTTCACCGGGCCGGTGACGGCACTCCACCCGCCGCCAAGGAAGGAGCGCATGGTAAAGGGGGGCATGTGGATCTGGGGCAGATATTGCCCATATGGAGCTGTATCCCCTTTGCCTGTATGCTGCTTTCCATCGCCCTCTTCCCATTGCTCTGGCCGGAATTCTGGCACCACCATTTCGGGAAGGTTGCCGCCTTTTGGTCCCTGTGCCTGGCAATCCCCTTTTTGATCGTTTACAAAGGGGTGGCGCTGCACGAAATTTTGCATATCATTTTGCTCGATTATGTTCCTTTCATCATCCTCTTGTGGTCTTTATACACCGTTTCCGGAGGGATTTTGCTCAGGGGGACCCTTCGGGGCACACCGCTTGTCAATACGGGCATCCTTGTCATAGGGACTTTGCTTGCCTCCTGGATGGGGACCACAGGCGCCGCCATGCTGTTGATCCGTCCCCTTTTGCGGGCCAACAAACACCGGAAAAACCGCACCTTCATGGTGATCTTTTTCATCTTTCTGGTGGCCAACATCGGCGGCTCTCTCACACCCCTGGGGGACCCGCCCCTTTTTTTGGGTTTCCTCCATGGGGTCCGTTTCTTCTGGACCTTCAAGATCCTTCCGCACATGCTCTTGGTTTTCCTGATCCTCTTATCCGCCTATTTTTTGATGGATACCTATTTCTATAAAAAGGAGGGTCTTTCCGGAAAAGCCCCTGAAGAGAAGCGCGAACCGCTCCGGCTCGATGGGTATCATAACTTCCTTTTCCTTTTGGGGATCATCGGTGCGGTGTTGTTCAGCGGCCTCGTGGATTGGGGACAGGTCAGCACCTTCGGGATTCACCGGGCGATCCAGGATTGGGTTAGGGACGGGCTTCTCATCCTCATGGGCATCCTTTCCCTGGCCACCACCTCTGTTCGGGTTCGGGAAGACAATGACTTTACCTGGTTTCCCATCATCGAAGTGGCGTATCTGTTCATCGGGATCTTCATCACCATGATCCCCTGCCTCCTGATCCTGAAGGCCGGCTCCAAGGGGGCCCTGGCCGCCTTGATCCTGTCTGTTCAAAAGCCGTATCATTACTTCTGGGTCACCGGCGCGCTTTCAAGCTTCTTGGACAATGCCCCCACCTATCTTACCTTCTTCAATACCGCCATCGGCAGCTTTTATGCGGGCATCCCGGAAAGCAAGGCCGTTGCCATGTTGATGGATGAAAACGCCATTTATCTTGCGGCCATTTCGGCAGGGGCCGTCTTTTTCGGGGCTTGCAGTTATATCGGGAACGCTCCTAACTTCATGGTGCGCTCCATTTCCGAAGAGGCCGGGACGCCCATGCCCAGTTTTTTCGGGTATATCCTCAAATACAGCCTGGTCTTTTTGATTCCCTCCTTTGTCGGGGTCACCCTGGTCTTTTTCTTGAGATAGGAGCCGGAAATGAAATTTGAAAAGATCCTTTTCCATACTCAGTTCGGTCCTTACGCGTTCAATTCGCTCAAGAGTCTTTTTCCGCTGAAAGCGGTTGGTTTGGAGGAAGTGGTCCTTCTCTTTGTCATCCCCCGCGAAGCAGTGGGTTTCGTCCCTTATGGCGGCTTTTTAAAAGACGAGAAAAAAGAGATTCAGGAGCAGGCCAAGGTGCGTTTTCAAGACTGGCAAAAGACCCTCCGCAAAGCCGGCATCAAAAGCCGCATCCGTATCAAGACCGGCATCCTCAATGCCTGTATCTTGAAGACCGCCCGGGAAGAGAAGGCGGATCTCATCGTGACCGGAGCAAAAAAGCGGACCACCTTTGAAAAGATCTATGTGGGGTCCCATATCCTGGATATTCTCAGGCGAAGCCAAGTTCCGGTGCTGATGGGAAAGTACATGGTTCACATCGAAAGCGATGAAGGGCCCCTGATCCGGAAGAACGACCGGATTTTTGAACGTCCCATGCTCGCCACGGATTGGTCCGCACCTTCAGAGCGCGGCCTGAATGCCATTCGTGCCTTGAAGGGGATCGTCAAAACTGCAATCGTGACCCATATCCTTGATTCAAAGCTGATCCATGCAGCAAATCCCTCCCAAATCAAGCAGTTGGAAAAGGAGAGTTTGCGTCGTCTCGACGCCTATTGTGCGCGACTCCGGGAAGAGGCCATCGTGGCGGAGAATCATCTTTCCATCGGCAGGGCCGTTCCTGAAATTCTCCGGATTTCCAGAGAAACAGAAGCCACTTTGATCGTGATGGGACGCACCGGGAAGGACTGGATTGAGGAATACTGGCTGGGAGGTGTTTCCCACCGGATTGCCGAACTCTCCGAGCTGCCCGTGCTGTTGGTTCCCTGACCGGAACTGCGTGTTTAAAAAGCACCCACGCCCCATCCTTGAAAGCCTCATCTTTTGTGAAATGGCAAAAGTGCAGCGCTGCTTTTCGCCGGATACAAAACAGGGAAAGGCCCCCGGCATCAACAAGCAGCCTCGTTTTTGATTTTTCAATGCCACAGCGAAAGCGCCTTTGAAAGCAAGCGAAACGAAAATGGCCTCGGAAAAGAATCTTCTGGCCGGTGAACAGGCAATGGCCCAGATTATTCAGGCGAGCACCATCCCCACCTTCGTCATCAACAGGGAGCATGTGGTGACCCACTGGAATCGGGCTTGTGAAAAGTTGACCGGCTACCCCATGGAAGAGATGGTGGGCACACGGAACCACTGGAAGCCGTTTCGTTCATCCAAGCGACCCACCATGGCGGATCTGATCGTGGAAGAGGTCAGCGAAGAAGACGCCTTTAAATATTATTGCACCCGCTGGAGGAAATCCGCCCTGATCGAAGGCGCTTACGAAACCGAGGAATATTTCCATCATCTGGGGAAAGGGGGGAAGTGGCTCTTTTCCACGGCCGCCCCCATCAAGGATCCCAATGGGAGGATCATCGGGGCCATCGAAACCCTTTGGGACAAGACAGAAGAGCGACGGGCCCAAAGAAAACTCGAACATTACACCCGCGAACTGGCCCTTAGAACCGAAAAGCTGATGGAGAGCGAGCGGGTGACGACACAGATCATCCAGGGAAGCACCATTCCCACCTTTGTCATCGACCGGAATCACCGGGTGACCCATTGGAACCGTGCCATGGAAAAGCTGTCCGGATATTCTGCCGAGACCATGATCGGGACCGATCGCCAATGGGAGCCTTTCTGGGACAAAGCGCGGCCGTCCATGGCGGACGTGATCTTGGACCAGGTCCCTGAACAGGAGATTCAGAGACTTTACGGGGCCAAATGGCGGAAGTCCGCCTTGATCCGTGACGCCTACGAGGCGGAAGTGTTCTTCCCGAAACTGGGCAACGGTGGCAGGTGGTGCTATTTCACGGCCGCCCCCATCAAGGATCCGGACGGGAAGATCATCGGGGCCATCGAAACCCTATGGGACAAGACCGAGGATAAAAAGGCGGAGGAAGATCGTGAACGGCACAACAGGCAGCTCGAGGCCCTTGTGGCGATCTCCACGGCCTTAGGCGCTTCATTGAAGCTCGAGGAGAGCCTGGAAGGAGCGGTGACCGAGATTTTCAAATATCTCCCGGTGGACAGTTTCTGCATTTTCCTTAAGGAAAACGGCGATCAATTCGAATTGAAGTATTCTTATGGAAAAGAAGCGGGCCTTTGCAAGAAGAAGAAAGGGATCGACCCCACAGACCTCTTGTACCGGGCTGCCCGGGAGGGTCAAGTCGTCCTCTATGAAGACATGCACAAAAGAGAATCCGAGGCGATGCAGCGCTTCCTTCAAGAGGGCATCCAGTTTTTGGCGTTGATTCCTTTGTTCAACAAGAACAAAGCGATTTTCGGAATTATCCAGATCGGCAGCAAACAACCCCAGAATTTTTCCGCTGAGCAAAAGAGTGTCCTGGGCTTGATCGGAAACCGCATCGGTGCTGCATTGGAGAACTTCCAATTGTATGAACAGTACCGAAGCTCGGAAGAAAAATACCGATCCCTCTTCGATAACGATCCCAATCCCATTTTTATCCTGGACATGCACCACTTCGAAATTCTCGATTTGAACCATCGTGCCCAGGACTGCTACGGATACGACCGGGAAGAGATGCTGGGGATGTCTTTTCTGGATATCGGTGAAAAAGACGACGAGGAAATTATAAAGAGGCTGAAAGGGATTTCCAAATCGGGCTCTATCCTCTTTTCGAAAAAGAGGCATTTTCGAAAGAACGGGGAGCCCTTTTTCGTGAATATCCACGTGAGCCGCTCGGAATACGGCGGCAAAGAGGTGCTCATTGCATCCACGGCGGACATCACGGAGAGCGTGGAACAGGAGACGCAACTCATCCAGGCCAGCAAAATGACCACCCTCGGGCTCATGGCCGCGGGGATGGCCCACGAGATCAACCAGCCTCTCAATGTTATCCAGGTGTGTGCCGACACGCTGTTGAAGGCCGTGAACAGAAACATCCCCTTGCAGTCCGAAGACTTGAAATCCATGGCCGACGACATCCGCCAGAATGTCCAGCGCGCCGCGGGGATCATCAAACATATGAGGGACTTTTCCAGGAAGTCCGAAGGGGTTCGGAGCCGGTTGAACATTAACGATCCCATTCAAGATGTCTTCAAAGTCCTGGGCCATCAACTCAAGATGCATGGCGTGACCCTGTCCCTCGAATTGTCGAAGGAGTTGCCGGATATTTTGGCGGAAAAGAACCGCCTGGAGCAGGTCTTCATCAACCTGGTGACCAACGCCGTGGATGCCATGGACGAAAAAGAGAGACACAAATGGCCGGAGAAGATCGCAAAAGAACTGCGTATCCGATCCTATGCCGAGACGGATACCGTGGTGGTGACGGTGTCCGATACCGGCACCGGTATGAGCCGGGAGACCATGGACAAAATTTTTGAACCCTTTTTCACGACCAAGGAGGTCGGCAAGGGGACCGGTTTGGGTGTAAGCATCAGTTACGGGATTGTCAAGGATTATGAGGGCACCATCGACATCCACAGCGAAGTGGACAAGGGGACAACCTTTTTACTTCGGTTCCCCATAGCGCCTTGAGAGGAGATGACCGTGCAGAAAATATTGGTCATCGATGATGAAGAAGACAATGTCCGGGTTTTAAGTCTATCGCTCAAGCTCGATGGCTACGAGGTGCTGGGGGCGTTGAGCGGGGAAGAAGGCTTGGAGAAATTTCAATCCTTCGGACCGGATATTGTGCTGACGGATATTAAAATGCCGGGCATGGATGGCCTTGCCCTTTTAAAAAAGATCAAGGCGATGAATCCGGATACAGAGGTGATCATCATCACGGGCCATGGCGATATCGACTCCGCCATCGAAGCCCTTCAACACGGCGCTTCGGATTTCATCAACAAGCCCATCAAAGATGAAGCGCTTTCCATCGCCCTCAAGCGGGCCCAAGAGAAACTGGCGGTCCGGGAACAACTCAGGGCGTATACCCATGATCCTGCAAACCCGGATTCAAACGCCA
>JALVQN010000190.1 GCA_027025555.1 Desulfobacterales bacterium | reverse complement strand
CGGGGGCGGCCCTTTTGCTCCAACAGCGGATGATCCAAGACGATGCTTCCAAGGGCGGCAACGGCGACGGAGAAAGCCGGCCTTCATCCCGGAACAATCCCCTGTCCCTGCTGCAACAGATGCGGCCAGCCATGAAAAGGCTGCTGGTCACCGATATCCTCATCCGGTTTTGCGAGCAGATTCCTTATGCGTTTGTGGTGGTCTGGTGTATGAAGGTGATCTCCCAACCCGTCTCCGCAGTGCAGTTCGGGCTGCTCACCAGCATCGAGATGGCCACGGCGGTACTCATCTATATTCCGGTGGCCTATATGGCCGACCGCACCACAAAGAAGCCCTTTGTCCTTTTGACCTTTGTTTTTTTTACCCTTTTCCCCCTGGTGCTGCTCTATAGCCGCGCCTTCCCGGCCCTGGTGGGGGCCTTCATCCTGCGGGGGCTCAAGGAGTTCGGGGAACCCACCCGAAAGGCCCTGATCATGGAGCTGTCCCCGGACCATTGCAAGGCGGGCATGTTCGGCCTGTATTACCTGATCCGGGATGTCTTCGTTTCCGCGGCTGCCTTGGGCGGGGCCTTTTTGTGGCAGGTCAGCCCCCAGGCCAACTTCGTCACGGCCTTTGGCTTCGGCGTTGCAGGGACCGTGGGCTTTGCCCTTTTCGGACGGGATGAGCAAGGGCCGGGGGACCATGGGGCTCCGCCCCGATGCCGGGGAGAATCGGATCCGGAAGAAGCCCCGCCGGGATTTTCCCCCCAGTAATACTCCAGCGGCGACGGCGGTCTTTGGAGCCGATCGGCCCCCCCTTCTGTCGGCCCGCCGCGTTTTTAGACTTGACGACTTTACGATAATCGTAATTTGAAAACAGGAGGGATCATGGACGCTGCCGACCACAAAGCCCTTCAGAGGGAGATCCTTTTGGGGTTGTGGAAAGTTCATATTCTGCACCATGCCAGGGAAGGCCCTGTGGTGGGGCAATGGATGCTCCGGGAGCTTCGCAGCCATGGCTATGATGTCAGTCCCGGGACCCTTTATCCCATCCTCCATCGCATGGAGCGGCTTGGATGGTTGATAAGCAGACAAAGCGGCACGGCCGGGACGCGATCCAGGCGCGCCTTTTATGCCACGTCAAAGGGGGAAGAAGTGTTCCGGGCGGTTTTGGAGAAGCTTGGAGAGTTGACGGGAGAAACCGGCTCGCGTCTCGGGCTGCCCCGGAAGGGGGCGCGGGGCAAAGAGGAAGCGGAAAGGAATGCCCCGTGACCGCCTATTTTGTCGTGGGCGCGGCATCCCTTGTGACGGCGGGCTTGACCCTCTTTTCGGGCTTCGGCCTGGGGACCCTTCTCATGCCCGTTTTTGCCCTGTTTTTCCCCATAGAAGTGGCCGTTGCCGCCGCGGCCGTGGTGCACGGCGCCAACAACGCCTTCAAGGTGGCTGTCGTGGGAAAGCATGCGGATCGCCACCTATGCGGCCCTGTTTCTGGCCGCAAGGACGGCCAGCCCCATCGGGACCGGACAATGGCCCCTCATTGGTGTGGGAATCCTTTCAGCCTTCACGGGGGTTATGATTGCAAAGCGCTTCCTGCATAAGATCCCCATGAAGACAGTCCAGACGCTGACGGGAATCCTGCTGACGGGAATCGCCCTTGCCCTGGCATCGGGAATCGTGTGAGGATTTTCCATGATTCTCGATTTTATCCTTTGAAAATTGCAAAGGTCAAAACGATTGGGACCCTGGTTGAGGATCGGGGGGCTGAAATCCGCCCATAACCCTCGGTCTGCCGTCTTTTAACCGTGTGAAGCCAAAACCGCAAGGATTCCCCTTAGAAGCATTTCAACGGAGATGGCGGTGAGAATGAGCCCCATGAGCCGTTCAATGGCACCCAGGCCCCTTTCCCCCATGAGACGGGAGAGTCTGCCCGAAAGCAATAAAATCGCTGCTGTGCTCAGCCATGCCAGAAAGAGCGATAACAGCCATTCGGGCCAACGCCCGGGCTCTTGCCCCACCAGGAGAAGAACAGTGGCCACCGCCGACGGCCCGGCGATGGCAGGGACCGCCAGCGGCACGATTAGAGGCTCCCCTTCAGGAGCCCCTTTGAGGATCTCCTCCGTGCGGCCGAATATCATCTTGATGGCGATCAAAAACAGGATAATTCCGCCTGCAATGCGCAGGGAAGGTTGAGAGATCTGGAGCAGATGCAAAAAGAAAGGGCCCACAAAAAGAAATACAACCAAAACCATCAAGGCGATCCACAGTTCCCTCAGGATCACTCTCTGGCGCCGTTGTTCCGGGACCGCCTTGAGAACGCTCAAAAAAAAAGGCATATTCCCGAAAGGATCCATGACCATAAACAGAAGAATGCCTGCTGAAAGAAAAGACATCTCTTTTTATCGCTTCTTTGCTGAGCCGAAAGTCCCCCTCTCCGACCGGGGCGGGGGAGTTAACGGGATCCATTGAGAGGCGTGATGCGGCACTTTTTACCCCTTTGCACCGGTGGGAAGCCCTGAACGCACGCCCTTGTTTGGGCCGCGGGAAAAAGGTTTGCCCTTTGAACCACTAGAGGCCCGGGTCGCCGAAGGTATAGCAAGGGGCAACGTCCTTGAAACTGCGGCCGGCCAGGTAGTCGGCGATGGCCCGATCATAGGCGGCCGTATGGGAAAAGGCCTTCCGGGCCAACCGAAAGCGCAGCTCTAAGGTGGTGGCCCCGGCGTTCGATTCAAGGGCTTCCATGAGGGCCGGATAATCTGCGGGGTCCACCACGGAGGCCACCCGGATGAAGTTTTTGGCCGCGGCCCGGATCATGCAGGGCCCGCCGATGTCGATATTCCCCCGGGCCGCCTCCACCGTTGCCCCGGGCCTGGAGACCGTGGCCTGAAAGGGGTAGAGGTTCACGATGACCATGTCGATGGATACACTCGAGGTGCGCCTGAGGTCTTCCCGGTGGGCCTGGTTGTAAGTTTCCGTTAAAAGCCCCAGGTAGATCTTGAAATCGAGGGTTTTGACCAGCCCGCCCTGGGTTTCCGGCTGGCCGGTGTATTCGGAAACCTGTTGGAGATGGGCGGCGGCCTTTTCTCCGAGGATCTCGCGGATCCGGGCGTAGGTGCCGCCCGTTGAAAGGATCCGGACCTTGGGGCGAACCTCGATGAGGCGGCCCACCAGGGTTTCCAGGCCCGATTTGTCCGAAACGCTGATCAGGACGTGATCCACGGGGACCCGGTCGTCCACTTTTTCCACAACATTGATGCTCATGGCCTTCACCTCT
>JALVQN010000189.1 GCA_027025555.1 Desulfobacterales bacterium | reverse complement strand
ATCCGATTCCCGAAGGCCCTGGACTATCCCCCCTTTTCCCATATCATCGCACTCAAGATATCCGGAAAAGACAGGGTAAAGACCCGAAATTGGGCCATGGCACTGGGCGCCGCCTGCCAACGCCTGGCCGCCGGCCACGGAGTTCATGGACATCCCCTTGTGGTGCTGGGGCCCGCGGAAGCCCCCTTGGCCAAAATCGCAGGACGCTACAGATGGCAAATCCTGCTGAAAAGTCAAAGCGTGACCGCCCTGAGGGCCCTTGTTTCGAGCCGGCTCGTCAATGGAAAAGGCATGCGACCGCCCTCCGGCGTCCAGGTGGTCGTGGATGTGGATCCCTATGATCTCATGTGACCCCTTCTTCCCCGTATGTGGAGAATCGAAAGCAAACCTTGTCACAGGGGCCGTTTGTTGATAAAAAGACGGAAAAAGGCCCTGGAAATTTGAAACAGACCCATTGACGATTCATTAAACAAGGAGCCGAGTCCATGAAAATCCGAAACATCCTCATGGCATTTGCGGCAGGGGGCGCCCTTCTGATGATTCAGCCTGTCTGGGGGAAAGACGCCCCGGCAAAAAAAGCACCCCGCGCCGTCATTCCCGAGGCCAAACACGTCTTTTCCCCCGTCCTTGAAGGGCTGGAAGTCAAACACCGCTTCAAAATCCTCAACAAGGGGAGCGCGACCCTTAAAATCTTCAACGTCCGCACCGGTTGAGGGTGCACGGCGGTCTCGTACTCGAGACAGATCCCTCCCGGGGGCGAGGGACAAATTACCGTGAAGCTCACCACCCATGGCTACGGCGGGAGGAAAATCTCCAAAAAAGCGGTCCTTTCCACCAACGACCCCAAGAGGCCCTATATTCCCCTCACCGTGGAAGGCAATGTGGAAAAGTTCGCCACCATTACGCCGGCCCGCATCATCCTGAGGGGGCCTGCGGGATACCCCATCAAGGGAACCGTCCGCATCGTTGCCGAAAAAAAATATCCCTTCACCCTCCCGGAACTCGATCACTTCAAAGGGAAAAACATCACGTACTCCTTGGAGAAAATCCAAAAGGAAACCGGAAACGAGTATCTCTTGACCGTCATCAATGCGCGTGCCGTCAAAGGGAATTATCATGAGGTCATCGTGCTGCCCACCACTTTGGAAAAGCACCCTAAAATCAAGATATGGGTCTACGGGGAACTGTCCGATCCCTTGCCGGGAAAGAAAAACGCGGCGCCATGAAAGACGTCAAGGTCGTGGCCTTTGATTGCGACGGTGTCCTGTTCAATACGGATCGCGCCAACAGGAGCTATTACAATGCCGTGCTCAGGCATCTGGGAAAGCCGGAACTGACGCCGCGCCAATTTGCCCATGTCCACATGCATACGGTGGACCAATCCATGCGTTTCCTCTTTCCCGATGATGCCGAGCGGCGGGCGGCGGAACGTTTCCGACAACACATGGACTACCTCCCCTTTGTCCGGGAAATGGAAATGGAGCCGGGCTTGATGCCCCTCCTTTCCCGGCTCAGGCCCCGGTACAAGACGGCCATTGCCACCAACCGGACCGACACCATGGAGGCTGTCATGAAAATCCACGGGTTGAACGGCCATTTCGATCTGGTCGTCTGTGCCCGGGACGTGGCCAGGCCCAAGCCCCATCCCGAAGCGCTCGAAAAAATTCTGCACCACTTCCGGGCAAAGCCCCGCCAGGCCGTGTATGTGGGCGACTCGGATGTGGATGCCCGGGCTGCAAGAGGGGCGGGTGTCCGCTTTGTGGCCTACAAAAACGCCTCCCTTCCCGCCGACTATCATATCCGCCGCCTGGAAGATCTTGAAGCGATCTTAACCGGGGCATCGGCGGGTTGAAATCTTTTATGCCTGAAGGCGGTTTCAAAAAGTATGGCCGGAAACCGGTTCGAGACAATGAAATGCACAAAACATCGCCATGGCAGCCTACCGTGTTGAGGACTGGCGGATTTCTTTACATTGCAAGGGCGCCCGCGAGTTTTTAAAACTCAGCGTCCCCTTGCGCCACGGGCGCTACCATGAGATCCGGACCCCCGACCTGCAGGTGCAATTCAACCTCAACGCCGAGATCAAGTATCTCCAGGGGCGTCAACGGGACTGGCCGCATCCTGCCGAATGGCTGAAGCGCACGCCCGCCGACGATTGGATCTACTACTCCGTGGGAAGCTACAACGATGTGTTCGATCTTTTCGGAGAATACTACTTCCCCTGTCTTTCCCACGACGCAAATCCCTTTTTCAGGCACAGCCCCTTCGCCCTTCCAGCGGTGCAAGAAACCTTCTCTGCCCTGGGGCCGGTGTTCGAAAGAATCCGGCGCTTGAGCCAGGCGGACCTGCCGAAGCCCCTGAGGGCCTTTTTCCGGCGCGCGGCTGTGGCAAACGGGCCTGCATTCCAGCGCCGGCGGGAGGATTTTCATCGAATCCTCGGGGAACCGATCTCCATCCTGCCCCCGGACAGCCGGCACGTGGATTACGCGGTCATCCCGGTGATCATCGCCAGGGGCTGCCTGTATCACTGCGGTTTCTGCCGCTTCAAAACCCGGAAACCGTTTACACCCTTGACGAAAACCGCTATCGTAAACCAGATGAAGGGCATGAAGGCCTTTTTGGGTCAGGATCTTCTCAACTACAACGCGGTCTTTTTGGGCCAGCACGACGCCCTCTTGGCCGGCAAAACCCTTCTGCTGTTCGCTGCTGAAAAGGCCTATGAAATCTTCGAAATCGAGCGCTCTTACATGAAAAAGGCCCGCCTTTTCCTGTTCGGCAGTGTCGATGCCATGCTCCGCGCCGAGGAATCCCTGTTTGAAGCCTTAAACCGGCTTCCCTACGAGACATGCATCAACATCGGCCTGGAATCTTTGGATCCAAAGACCTTGGATCGGCTCAAGAAACCCGTGCCCCCCGAGCGGGTCAAAGAGGCGTTTTTGCGCATGCTGGAGGTGAACCGGCGGTATTTTCGCATCGAAGTGACCGCCAATTTCGTCCTGGGAAAAGGCCTTCCTTCGGGGCACCTCCCTTCTCTTTTTGAACTGGCTCAAAACCACGGCAACAAAACCTTCGGCAAGGGGGGACTTTACCTTTCCCCCCTTCACCGCCGCGAGCCCAAAGCCGACCTGCTTTCAGGCTTTTATGCCCTCAAACGCGCTTTCCGGCTCCCGGCATATATCTACCTGACCCAACGGCTTTGATCCATTGATGAAACGATTTCCGGTGATCCTTTTCAGCCTTTTCACCCTCCTGGCGGCGACCCCTGCCGCGGGGGGGCCGCCCTTGAAGACCGTCGCCCTGCCCCTGACCATCGATTATCCCCTTTTGGGGTCCCTGGTCGTCTATCATGCCTTTTCCGGTCCCAGCCGCAGTGTCGTGGTCCTGGACGAAGGCGACGGGTGCAACTTCATCCGGATTTCCAATCCCGTCTTTTCGCAAAGTCACGGCTTTTTACGCTGCGAAATCCGGGTCTTGATGCGGACCGGCGCACCCTTCAGGGACGCTTGCCTCATGCCTGTGGAGTGGACCGGCTACGTGGCCCTTCTCATGACGCCCCATGTGGATCCCCAAGGACGTACCCTTTCCTTCTCCGTGACCGACTCCGCCGTGTATGACAAGAACCATAACCCCCAGATGATCACCGAAATGCTCTGGAATCTCATCAAGACGCGAATCTACGACTACATCCAAAGCATCTCCGTGGACCTGGAACCTCCCTTCAGCGAACTCAAATCGGTGATCGCTTCCTTCATCCCCGGGGGCCTGAGTGACGCGGTGGCCTTCATGCTGGAAAGCATGCGGCTCGGTGAAGTCCGCATAGAACCCAAGGCGGTACGCATCGATATTTTGGCGGAGGTGCCGGCCCACGAAATCGAACCGGAAAAAACGCCCACCGCCGTATCGGAAAAAGAACTCGAAACCATCATCGAGGCGTGGGAAACCTGGGACGCTTTTCTGGTCCATACGATCTTAAGCCTTGCAGGAAGACCGCTTGCTGAAAAGGACCGCCGGACGCTCTTTGAAACGCTTTTGGACACGCGCTACCGCTTTACCACGGAGCTGAGCGAAAGGACCCTGGGGAAAGACCTGGTGCGGGAAGAGTTCATCGAAGCCTGGTCCCGGCTTTCCCCTATTTTCCGGAACACTCTCGGGAGCGAAGCTTCCAAGTTCACCTTGGCCTACCTGTCCTTTTTTACGGCCGCAGATGCCCTGACAACCCTCGATCGCATCGGCCCTGCCCTGGGCATCGAGATCAGCCGGGAAGGCCTGATTCGCCTGGGGCGCCTGGTCAGCCATGAAAAGCCGGTCTTTCTGGACTATGATCTGCGATTCAATCGCCAGCTCAGGGAACTTTTGGGGCTTGACGGTTCACTCCCGGTGGTCGGTGATCAAGAGGAGGGAACCCCTCAGGAAAGAGAGAGGCCTCTGGAAAAAGGCGCCTCTCATCTGCCCCGGTGGAACCGGCTGCTGTCCGGCCTGCGCCGTTTTTTCAGAACCGCCCCGGCATGGGCGATGGGGCGCAAGAACATCCCGGATCCCTCACGGCTCCATCACTGGCTTCCCCCCCGGGGGGACTTACGACCTTTTATTTTCAAGATGGAAAAGCTGTTGACCCGTACCACTGCGGCTCTGTTGAAAAAAAGCGCACTTCATCGCGTCTACCATGATTTCTTCAAGCGCCTGGTCCTTTCCACTGCCTGGCAGGAGAGCTGCTTTCGCCAGTTTGTCCGCAAAAAAGGGAAGATCACCTATCTGATCTCCTACAATCAAAGCTCGGTGGGACTCATGCAGGTGAACAAGCGGGTCTGGCGCGGGATTTACGATATCCACTCGCTGATGTGGAACATCCATTACAATGCCGCCGCGGGATGTGAAATCCTCCAACAGTATTTGACCCGATACGCGCTGCCCCGCCTCAGGCGGCTCAAGAACAAGGCCCTCATGACCGAGGAAACGGTGGCGGGCACCGTGTATGCCATGTACAACGGCGGCCCCAAACAGTTGCGCCGCTATTTAAAACGAAAAAGGGCAAAAAGGCGTTTCAAAAGCGACCGGCTCTTTTTGAAGAAGTTCCGCTTGACAACCAAGGGACGCCTCTTTCAGGCCGCCCTTTGCCTGAGATAACCGCCCTCGAGGCAAACCGGGCCCCGGGGACCAAAAGAGGCGGCGTTCGTCATGGAATCGATGTCAAAGGCCGTGGGAAAGGGGCATGGCCGGCCCGGCGTCACTGGTTTCCGAATCCGTTCTGCCTGCCGCAATCGGGGCACTGCCAGGTAATGCCGTTGCACGACATGCCCCAGAGATTTTCTTCCATGCACGCCTGGCAGATCTCGAATCCGCATCGGCACGTCCAGCAAAAAGGCGTTTCCTGCCGGCAGCAATGGCATTGATACGCTTTGGCCTTTCGGCGCCGTTTCCTGTCGCCGGATCTATCCGACCAACCGTCCATGTTCGATCTGGATACAGCGGTTCATCACCACGTCGATGCCGTTTTCGGTCAAAAGCCTTGCCGCCGCTTCGTTTTCGATGCCCAGTTGCATCCAAAAGGCCCGGGGCTTGATCCGAAGCGCCTCTCGGGCATGGGGCATCATCTGTTCCGCGCGCCGGAATACGTCCACGATGTCAACGGGCCCCGGAATACGTTCCAAAGAGGGATAGGCCTTTTGTCCCAAGATTTCTTTTTGCCCGGGACGCACCGGAATAATCTCATATCCGCGGTCCTGCAGATACCGGGCCACCCGGTAGGAATCGCGCGCCGGCTTGGGGCTTGCCCCCAAAACAGCGATGGTCCGGGCCTGCATCAACAAGGACCGAATCTGCGCATCATCGGTCAGGATGCGTCCCTGGTGCATCTTCCCTCCCGTGCGGCTTGTCGTTTGCCTGAATCCATGGTAGTAAACGGCTGCTGATGCCAGATGCCTTTAACTTTTAAACTAAGCTTCCAAGACGTCCGTGTCAATGGATGGAGGGCCATGAAGCCTTATCAGGGAACCGACAACAATCAGCCCACCATCTATCTGATCGACGGCAGTGGATTCATCCACCGGGCCTATCATGCCATACGGGGGCTTTCCAATTCAAAGGGGCTTCCCACCAATGCGGTTTACGGGTTCACCCGGATGCTCTTGAAGCTCATTCAAGAGCGCACCCCGCCGTTCATCGGCATCTTCTTCGACGCCAAGGGGCCCACGTTCAGGCACCACCTCTTTAAAGCGTACAAGGCCAACCGCCCCCCCATGCCCGAAGACATGGCGGCCCAGCTTCCCTATATCAAGGCCATCGTGGAAGGGTTCCGGATCCCGGCCATCGAGATGCCCGGATACGAGGCCGACGATCTCATCGGAACCCTGGCCCGGCTTGCGGAAAGGGCGGGGTTTCATGTGGTCATGGTCACCGGGGACAAGGATTTCATGCAACTGGTCACCGAAGGGGCCGTGATCTGGGATCCCATGAAGGACAAGGGGATCGACCTGAAGACCGTTGTGGAGGAGACCGGCCTCCGACCGGTCCAGATGGTGGACGTCTTTGCCCTTTCCGGGGACAGTTCGGACAACATTCCGGGCGTCCCGGGGATCGGGCCCAAACGGGCTATGGAATTGATCCGCCGATTCGGCTCCCTGGAAGCCCTTTATTCCCGAATCGATGCGGTAACCCAAACCAAACTCAGGGAAAACCTGTTGGCGAACAGGGAACAGGCCTTCCTCAGCCGATCCCTTGCGGCCATCGATACCCGGGTCCCCGTCGAATTTAATCCGGACCGCTTCCGTTTTAAAGGCCCGGATACAGAACGCCTTTTGGGTCTCTTTAAAGAACTCGAGTTCAGGCAGCTCGTGGAAGCCTTCTCCAAAGAACAAGAAAAACCCGAAAAAGACTACCGGCTCATTGACGATGAAAAGGCCCTGGCCGCCTTGGTTTCGCGCCTCAAACGGGCTCCGCGGGTCGCCGTCGATACGGAGACCACCGCGCTGGATCCCATGCGGGCCGAACTGGTGGGGATCTCGGTGGCCTTTGAAGACCACAAAGGATATTACATCCCGGTGGGACATCGCATCAAGCCGGGCCAGCGACAACTGCCGGCCGAAACCGTCTTGGACGCTCTCAAGCCGGTCCTTCGAGATCCCGAAATCGAAAAAATCGGCCAGAACATCAAATACGACTGGATCGTGCTGAACCGGTGCGGCCTCGAACTGTCCGGCGTGACGTTTGATACCATGGTGGCCTCCTATCTCATCGACCCGTCCAAACGGGCCCATAATCTGGACCAAATCGCCATGGACTTTTTGGACTACCGGAAAGTGGCCTACCATGAAGTGGCCGGAAAGGGCAAAAGCAGCCGCTGCTTTTCGGAGGTTCCCCTGGAAAAGGCCGTCTTTTACGCCTGCGAGGACGCCGACATCACCCTGATGGCGAGTCGCGTCCTTGCCCAGCGGCTTCAAGAGTCCGATCTCAGGCCTCTTTTTGAAACCGTGGAAATGCCCCTGGTTCCGGTGCTCAAGCGCATGGAGATGCATGGGGTCAAGGTGGATCAAAACCGCCTCAAGGCCCTGGCCCAATCCTTTCAGCGGCAGCTCAAGACCCTGGAGGAACACATTTACGCCCAGGCCGGAGAGGCCTTCAACATCAATTCCCCCCAACAGCTGGGCCATATTCTGTTTGAGAAACTCGGTCTTCCGGTCCAGAAGAAGACCCGGAAAAAGACAACCTATTCCACGGATGTGGCCGTGCTCACCGCCCTGGCGGACCGGCACGAACTGCCGGCGCTTATCCTGAGGCACCGGACCCTTTCCAAGCTCAAGTCCACCTACGCCGATGCCCTCCTGGAGCTTGTGCACCCGGAAACCGGGCGGATTCACACGTCCTACAACCAGACCGTGACCGCCACGGGCCGTCTGAGCAGCTCGGATCCCAATCTGCAAAACATCCCCATCCGTACCGAAGAGGGAAGACAGATCCGAAGCGCCTTTGTTCCCCGAAAAGGCTGGCAGCTCCTGTCCGCCGATTATTCTCAAATCGAACTTCGGATCCTGGCCCACTGCTCTGAAGACCCCATCCTGATTCAGGCGTTTTTAAACGACGAGGACATTCATACCCGGACGGCCACCGAAGTGTTCCAGGTCTTCCCGGAAATGGTGACCCCTGAACTGCGACGGCAGGCCAAGGTCATCAACTTCGGCATCCTTTACGGCATGGGTGCTTACAGGCTTTCCCGGGAGCTGGGGATCAGCCAGAAGATGGCCCGGGCTTACATCAATCACTATTTTGCGCGGTATCAGGGGGTCAAGCGTTACATGGACAGGGCCGTCGAGGAAGCCAAAATCCAAAAAAGAGTCCACACCCTCTTGGGACGCATCCGCCCCTTGCCGGACATCGACAGCCCGAATGCCACCATCCGGCAGTTTGCCGAACGCACCGCCATCAACACACCGATTCAGGGAAGCGCGGCAGACTTGATCAAGGTGGCCATGATCCGGGTGGACGCGGCGTTTTTGAAAAAGAAATTGAAAAGCGCCATGATCCTGACCGTCCACGACGAACTGGTCTTCGAAGTGGCCCCTGCAGAAATCGAGCCCGTCATGGAACTGGTCAGGCGCGTGATGGAAGGCATCTGGGAACTCCGGGTGCCGTTGAAGGTGAATCTTTCCCTGGGCGCCAACTGGGCAGAAGCCCATTGAGCCCGATTCACGCTTTGTCGTCTTCTTCCAGAATCTCCCCGATGTCTAAAACCGACTCCTTCACGGTTTGATAGATATTTTTGAAGCTGTCGGCAAAATTGGTGGGGGAAACCCGGCCCACCTCAATAAACTTCACCACGATCTCTTTGGCGGCCTTGAGAATCATCGCCTCCCGGCTCTCCCCCATGTTCAGCCTCCTTTTTTCGAGCAATTGGGCGGAATTTGCAAAGGACCGATCCACCATCCCCTTTACATTGAAACCGACCCCATTTTCAATGATCAAACTCTGAGGGCGCTGTCAAGCCTTTCGTGGGAGGCCTCCCTTTGCCCCTTGCCTTTGTCCGTTCCTGTTTGACAGGAAACGGGTTTTCCTTTAAAAGGGACTCTTCAAATTCATGGGACCTCAACCCCCTTACCAGCCAAACGGGAAAAAAGCCGTGGCCCGAAAGCGCCCAAAACTCAATTACCGCCTAAAAAGCCCGGAAACGGTCCGGGCCGATCTCTTGGAGACCCTCGATTACCGGTATCCGGGAAAGGATATCGAAATTACCATCGAGCAGCCGGAATACACCTCGGTCTGCCCCATGACCGGGCTTCCGGATTTCGGGAAGATCACCATCTGCTATATCCCGGAGCTGAAGCTGGTGGAACTCAAGTCTTTGAAGTTTTATCTGCTCCAGTATCGCGATGTGGGCATTTTTTATGAACACGTGGTCAACGCCATTTTAAACCATTTGGTGGAGAGGCTTCAGCCCAAACAGATGGCGGTGACAGGAACGTTTACCGCCCGGGGCGGCATCACCACCACGGTCAAGGCATTCTATGAGAAATAGGCGCATGAGGGATGGGGCCCATCCAAGCCGCTGGGGATCCACGGGGATTGCGGCGGTTCTGTCGCTCTTTTTCCTGTCGGGCTTTTTGGGCTGCACCACCCTTGGAAAAACCACCCGCAAGATTGCCCGGGATTTGAACCCTCGATCCGCAACGCTCAGAATCCGCCTGGCCCTGTTGCCCATTGAAAACCGAACCGGACTCGAGCCGAAGATCCTGAAAACCCAATTTAAAAAACCCCTGTCTGTGGCCATCCGGCGCAACTGTTCGGCTGTC
>JALVQN010000188.1 GCA_027025555.1 Desulfobacterales bacterium | reverse complement strand
TCCATGCGCCGGCGCCCGGATCCTGCTGAAAAAGGTGCACCCCCGGCGCATGGACGCCCTGGACCTTGACGCCGCCATGGTCCGAAAGGCCAAGACCTTTTTAACCCCCGCCGAGCAGACCCGGGTATCCCTTTGCGTGGGCGACAGCACGCACCTTCCCTTCAAAAGCGCGGTTTATGATATCCTTTTCGGCTTCGGGTTTTTACACCACGTCCCGGACTGGCAGGCGGCGGTAATGGAAGCGGCGCGGGTCCTCAAGCCCGGCGGCCGGTACTATTTCGAGGAACTTTACCCTCCCTTGTACCTCAATGCCGTGACGCGACGGCTGCTGCTGCATCCCACGCAAAACCGGTTTCACGGAAAGGACCTGAAAAAGGCCCTGGCAGCGGCCGGTTTTTCCCTTGCGGCGCGCCTTGAGTCCCGATTTCTCGGAATCCTGGGTGTAGCGGTCAAACAGCCATGCTGAGCCCGGCGATCACCAAAAGGCCCGCGGGATAATAGCTTGCCGCATTAAACAGCCGCATGGCGGCCTTGGCGTCCCGGGTCTTTGAAAGACGCACCGCCGGCCACAGCAGCACGACGCCGCCGAACGCGGCGGTGATGACGTAAAAAGGGATGTCGATAGCGGCCGGGGATACGATGAAAAGCACCAGGCTCAAGAAGACGGCCGCTGTGAGGAAAAAAAGGACCATGTGCGCGGATTTTTCCGGGCCGAAGGCGATGGGGACGGTCTTGGCCTTAAATTGCCGGTCTTCTTCCACATCGGTCCAGTCATTGGGAATGTTCTGGCCTCCGATTTCCCAGAAAAAGATAAAAAGAAAGGAACAAACCAGAAAAAACACCGGGGGGTTCGGATTTACGGCAAAGACGGCGGCCACGGGACCGGCGGTCTTGACCAGGCCGTTCAGAACCGCCCGATAGGGCGTCACCCGCCATAACAGGCAGTATAGGATTTCCAGCACACACGCTGCAAAAAAGATCACCAGACACGTGGGATTCAACAACCAGGCCCCCACCAGTGCCAGGACGCCCCACCCGGCGGTCCACAGCAAACCCGCCTTCAGGCTCAAAAGGCCGTGGGCCATGGGATGACGGACCGTGAAGGCGTCCAGGTCGCTCTTCATGGAAACGGCGTTTCCGGATCGCACCTTTTCCCGGTCGCTCCGGTAGTCCACAAGATCGTTGAGGGCATAGACGGCCGTATATCCGGCAAAGGCCGTAACAAGGCCCAGAAGGGTCACCCCAAAGGAAGGAAACGCGCCCAGGGACAAAAGCGCCACCAGGGCCGGTGCGGCCATGTCGATGAGGCCGTGGGGCGTCCGGGACAGGGCAAAGAAAATCTTCAGTCGATCCCAAAACCCGCCGCTGGAAGATGGGGCAGATGGATTCAAGACGATGCCTCCCATTCGAAAAGACGGTTCAGTGCATCTTCGGATAAAATGCCGGCCTCCACGGCCGCCTCCCGGATGGTTTTCCCGGTATCATGGGCCTTTTTGGCCAAGGCGCAAGCCCGGTCATAACCGATATGCGGCACCAATAAGGCGGCCAGGGCCAGACTCTTTTCGACATCGGCGGCGCAGGCATCCACATTGGCTGCGATCCCCTCGATGCATTTTTCGGCAAAAATCCGGGCTGCATTGCCCAAAAGGGAGATGGATTCCAACAGGTTGGAAGCGATGACGGGAAGCGCCAGATTCAGTTCGAAGACCCCGCCGGTGCCTCCCAGCATGACCACGGTGTCGTTTCCCATGACCTGCATGGCCACCTGAATGACGGCTTCACAGATGACCGGATTCACCTTCCCGGGCATGATGGAAGACCCCGGCTGGAGGGGCAAAAGGGTGATCTCCCCCAGTCCGCATCTAGGGCCTGAGGCCATCCAACGGATGTCGTTGGCCATCTTCATGAGGCCGACCGCCAGCGTCTTCAATGCCCCGCTGGTTTCAACCGCGGCATCCCGGGCGCCTTGAGCCTCGAAATGATTTCGGGCTTCAACAAAGGGCAACGCGGTTTCCTTTGCAATGCGGGAAATGGTTTTTTTCGCAAAGAGAGGATGGGCGTTTGCCCCGGTTCCCACCGCCGTGCCTCCGAGGGCCAGTTCGTAAAGACCCTCCATGGACCGGTTCACGCGCTCGATTCCCAGTGCCGCCTGGCGGGCGAATCCGGAAAATTCCTGTCCCAGGGTCACGGGAAGGGCGTCCTGGAGATGCGTCCGGCCGATCTTCCGGACCTTTGAAAAGGACCGGGCCTTCCGGGACAAGGCCTTTTCCAGGGCACAAAGGGCAGGAATCAGGCTCTTTTGGATCAAAAGGGCTGCGGCCACGTGAAGGGCCGAGGGAATAAGGTCGTTGCTGGATTGTCCCAGGTTCACATGGTCGTTGGGATGCACCGGTGCACGGCCCCCTCTTTTCCCGGTTAAGATCTCGTTGGCCCGGGACGCCAAGACCTCGTTCAGGTTCATGTGGGTGGAGGTCCCGGAACCGGTCTGGAAGACATCCACCCCGAATTGATCTTCAAACCGGTTTTTTCGGACTTCCTTGACGGCTTGAATGATGGCGCCGGCGATGGCATCCTCCAAAAGGCCCAGGTCGCGGTTCACCGCCGCGGCGTGCCCTTTGATCATTGCCAGGGCATGAATGAAGGCGGGCGGGAGGGTCCGTCCGCTGACGGGAAAATTTTCCAGGGCGCGCTGGGTCTGGGGTCCGAAGTAGGCGTTTCCCGGGAGCCTCACCGGTCCCATGCTGTCGGATTCGATGCGATACGCCATGGTCCTTACCGGAACCTCTCCCTCTTTTCCATCGGCCCGAGTGGAGCCCAGCGGCCGCGTACATGCTTTCTTTCGATACAAGAGATCGGCGGAAAAGACAAACAAAAAGGGAAGAAGGCCCCGGGTGTGCGGCCTGGAAATGCCGGGGCCCATCAGAGGGGCGGCCTCAGGAGTCGAGAAACAGGTCGGTGCTGAGATACCGCTCGCCGGTGCTGGGAATGATCACCACGATGCGTTTTCCAGCGGATTCGGGACGCCGGGCCACCTGAAGGGCCGCCCACACCGCGGCGCCTGATGAAATGCCGCAGAGGATCCCTTCCTTTTCGGCCAATTCTCGGGCCGTGACAAAGGCGTCGTCATCGGCCACCGTCACCACGTCGTCGATCAGATCGCGATCCAGCACGTCCGGGACAAAACCGGCGCCGATGCCCTGGATCTTATGGGGGCCGGGCGTGCCGCCGGACAGTACCGGGGAATCGGCAGGCTCCACGGCGACGGCCTTGAACGCGGGCTTTCGGGGTTTGATCACCTGGGCAACCCCGGTGATGGTGCCGCCCGTACCCACACCGGCCACCAGCATGTCCACGCTGCCCTCCGTATCGCGCCAGATCTCCTCGGCCGTGGTTTCCCGGTGAATCCGCGGGTTGGCGGGATTGGCAAACTGATCGGGCATGAAGGCCCCTGCCGTGGACGCGCAGATTTCCCGCGCCTTCTCGATGGCGCCCTTCATTCCCCCGGGTCCCGGCGTAAGGACCAGCTCCGCGCCCAGGTGCTTGAGCAACTTCCTTCGTTCCAGGCTCATGGTCTCGGGCATGGTCAAGGCGAGGCGGTATCCTTTGGCGGCGCAGACAAAGGCCAGGGCGACGCCGGTGTTGCCGCTGGTGGGTTCCACGATGAGCGTGTCGGGACGGATCCGTCCCTCTTTTTCGGCGGCCTGGATCATGGATACGGCGATCCGGTCCTTGACGCTTCCCAAGGGGTTGAAGAATTCCAGCTTGGCAATGATTTCGGCGTCCAGACCCCGGGCGATCCTATTGAGACGGACCATCGGGGTGTACCCGATGGTCTTGCCGATGCTGTCGAATATTCTCATGGGTTGCTCCTTTTGCAATGAGGGGTTCAACGAAACCTCGAAAACGGCTTCCCGCAAGCCCGGACTATTTATAGATCAATCGCGGATCTTCCATCAGGACCTTGGTGTCGGGCGGCACCGACCGGGTGATCCATACGTTTCCCCCGATGACGGACCGGGCGCCGATCACCGTATCCCCGCCGAGGATGGTGGCGCCCGAATAGACGATGACGTCATCTTCGATGGTGGGGTGCCTCTTGAGGCCCCGGAGCCGATCCCCGGCGTCTTTGGGCAGGGACAGGGCCCCCAGGGTCACGCCCTGATAGATCCGCACGCGGTCGCCGATCTCGGTGGTTTCCCCGATGACCACACCGGTGCCGTGATCGATGACGAACTCCGCCCCGATGCGGGCGCCCGGGTGGATGTCGATGCCGGTCCGGGCGTGGGCGTATTCCGTCATGATCCTGGGAAGCAGAGGCACTCCCAGCTCAAAAAGGGCATGGGCGATCCGGTAGACCATGGTGGCGAAGATACCGGGGTAGCTGAAAATGATTTCATCGTGGCTTTTGGAAGCCGGGTCACCCTCGTAAGTGGCCCGCACGTCCTTTGCCAGGCTTTCCCGGAGGGTGGGAACGGATTCCAGGAGGCTCAGCGCAATCTGATGCCCCTGTTCGGCGCATTCGGAGCACGGAAGATCGTACCGGATGCATTCATGGCGAATGCTGCGGGTAATCTGTTCGGACAATGCGTCAAAAAGCACTGAAATGGACTGGCCCAGGGTATATTTCAAGTTTGCCGGGTCGAGCCGGCCGCGGTTGAAATATCCCGGGAACAGGACTTCTTGAATCCGTTCGATGATCTCGATCACCGATTCCCTGGAAGGAATCGGTTCATAGTCGATGTGGGTATAGCATTGACCGTCGTGGCAGGTTTCGATGATGTTCTCCGCAACTTCCGGAAGGCGTTTCCGGAAATTGGAAAGCGTGGCCATATCGACTCTGCAGCTGGACTCCTTAAAGCCGGCTTTTGACGCCATGGTCAAATCTCCTGGTTTTAACGGCTCTCCTCTTGAAGGAAAGCGGGACACCTCCCCTTCCGCCTTCATATCGAAAATAAAACACCCCTTTGGGTTTGTCAAAATCATACTAAAATAATATGAAAAGCGGCTTCTTCTTATGGGCCCCCGGGGTCCGGTTTACCGGCCGGTGAGGTGCCTGGAGTCCGCCGTCGATCCGCTGGGTTTTTTTTCAGGTTCTTTCCATGAAAATGGCGTTTTGAAAGCGCGTCAACAACCGGACCGAATTCCGGATGGCGGTGTTTATCTTTGAAATTTCGATTGACAGGAGCTCACTTTTTCGACATGGAAAAGATTTAGGTGCTGAAACGGCATGTTCTCCTAGCTTCGGCTGTAAATCATAGGAAAACGACATGCGTTATGCCCTTTCCATCTTCTTTTTCCTTTCTTGCCTAGCGTTTCATCCGTCAGCCCGTGCAGAGCGGGTTTATGTCACCAACCTCAACTCGGGAACCGTATCCGTCATCGACACGGCCTCCAACAGCCTGGTGGACACCATTTCCGTGGGCAAGCAGCCTGCCGGGATCGCCCTGAATGCCGACGGATCTTTCGCCTATTGTACCGATTTGGAAGCGGACAGGGTCTATGTCATTGAAACGGCATCCAATAAAGTCGGCCCGGCAGTGGCGGTGGGCGCCAAGCCGTATGACATTGAAATTTCCCATTTGAACAATATGGCCTATGTGACCAACCAGGACGACATGAGCGTGTCGGTGCTGGATCTTTCCAACAACAGCCTGGCCGCCGTCATTCCTTTGCCGTTTGACGGAATCGGCGGTGTCTTCATTTACGGTATCGGCCTCAACCCCGGCGGCACCCGCGCTTACGTGGGAGGGTATTATCATGAAGGTCGACTGTGGGTCGTGGATACGACGACGCATCAGGCGATTGACCATCTTGTCTTGGGGCACGTGGAGGACATCGCCGTCTCGCCCGTTGAAAACAGGGCTTATGTGTCGAGATTGTCCAATTGGGTCTCTGTCATTGATACGGCCGCGAATTCCGTACTGGAGACGATATCCGTGGGAAACATGCCCCACGGCATTACCGTCCATCCGGACGGCCGCCGGATTTACGTCGCCAATCAGGAAGACGACACCGTTTCGGTCATTCAGACGGCCCGTCCGGGCGCGCCCTTAACGTCCGCCGCCATTGAAACCATCGCGGTGGGAGATGCGCCCTTCGGGGTAGCCTGTAACGCTTCAGGCAGTCGTCTTTACGTGACCAACACTCAGGAGGACACGGTTTCCGTCATCGACACAAACGCCAATGAATGCATTGCAACGATAAGGGTGGGGGCTCATCCGTGGGGCATCGCCGTCGGTCCTTCACCCCCTGCGCCTGACAACGGCGGCGGCGGCGGATGTTTCATCGCCACGGCCGCCTGTGGTTCAAAAACGGCACCCCCCGTCTCGCTCTTGAGGGCGTTTCGGGATCGCATTTTACTGAAAAATCGTATGGGAAAGGCTTTTGTGAAGGCCTATTACACGTATTCCCCGCCCCTGGCCGGTTTCATCGCAAAATACGATTGGGCAAAAAAAATAGTTCAAATCGCCCTTTTTCCCGTGGCGGCGGCCGCCTGGATCTCCCTGACAATAGGGCCGGGGCCATTCGTTGGACTCGCCCTCCTTGCTTGCTTTTCCTTGGGTCTGGGCATTCTGTTGCCCCGTTTAAAAAAAGGGGCAACAGAAAAAAGTGAAACAAAGACCCGTTGTTAAGGCGGAGGGTCCCTGAAAGGCCTTCCCGAGCAGGCCGCCTTCCGAATCACGGCGAGGTGACCACCTGATACCAGATGTCGGTAATGGCATCGTAGCCGGCGGCGTTGGGATGGTTCCCGTCTTCGCTTAACGTGGCCCAATCTTCAAAAAGTGTCGTATTAAAGAAATCGGCCACCCCGATGCCCCGGGCTGTCGCCGCCGACAAAATGACATTATTGTAGTTTCTCACCTGGTTGGCCATTCTGGGCAGATCCGAATCGCTGATATTGTCATAGGCGGCGAAACGTCTCGCCGGGTCGGTCATCACCGGCCTCCGGGATTGATCATCGAGAAGGGCGATGAAGATACGGGCGCCTGTGGCTGAAAGGGCATCCAGAATGGTGTTAAGGTTGTTCGTGTAATTCTGGAGATCCTCCGGTTCACAGAGGCTGAAATTGTTCCCGTAATCCATATCGCAGACCCAGTTATAAAGCCCGAACAGATCGTTGCTGCCGATCCAGACAATGGCCATCTTCACATTGCCGGCCGGCGCACTGTTCAAGAGATTCACGGCCGGAGTCAATTGGGTGTTGATGAGGTCCGTCGAAGTCCATCCGGATTCGGCGAGGTTGTGGAGGGTGGATCCGGGATAAATGCCTTGAAGTCTGTTCAGCAGCCTTACGGGGTACCCGCCGCCCACTTCATCCCCGTCACCGGCGGTGAGACTGTCGCCCAGCGTGACCAGAGTGACGGATTGCCCCAGCGCGGGCGCGGCGCTCATCAAGATCGTCAAAAAAAGAATAAGGGCTCTCATCTTATACCTCCTGTTTCCCGAAATTGGCCGATGGAGAAGCTCCGGCATGGCATTTCCGACAGATCTCTTTTTTTACATAACATCATGACATATCAACATCAACCAGAATGTGAACCCGCCTTTTTACCGGCTGACCCGAAGCAGCATGAAGCGGTTTTCAGAAGGTCATGGGATCCATTGCAAAGCAGGACCTTAACGGACATGGCTTGACCTTCATGACAGACCCGCGGGAAATCATTCCTTTTCAAATGCATTTCCGTGTGGTTTGAAATACCAAAGAATCCTTCCCATGGCGCGCAACAGCCTATTTCCGGTTTTGGCCTTGATGCTGCCGGGGCGTTGTCAAATGCAATCGCTGCAAGACCCCGCTGGATCTGGACTAGAACGGAAAGCCCCGATGCAAATCCTTAAGATTTGTTTCACGCCTTTCCCCGGACACTTATCCTGCTTCCGGACACCACGGGAAATGATTGGAATCAGAGGCTATGGGCGGGGGGAGGGGTCTGCGGATCCGCTTTTCATGACCTGGCCGGGGAGGGGCTCTCCCACGATGGCTTCCAAGCGCCTGGCCGCCGTGAGGACCGCCTCCAGGTCGATCCCGGTGTTCACCCCCATGGCTTCCAGCATGTAGGCCGCATCCTCCGTGGGAATGTTTCCTGCCGCCCGGGGGACATAGGGACAACCGCCCAGGCCGCCCAGGGCGGTGTCGAACGTCGTGGCCCCGGCTATCATGGCGGCCAAGAGATTGGCCATGGCGGTGCCCCGGTTGTTGTGAAAATGCAAAATGAGCTCTACCGGGCCAAAGCATTCCCGAAACTCCACGACCATCTTTTCGACCCGGTCCGGGGTGGCCATGCCCGTGGTGTCCGCCAGGATGAGGCCGTGGGCCCCCTTTGAAAAAAAGGCCTCGGCTATCCGGAACACATCCTCACGGGGCACGTCTCCCTGAAAGGGACATCCAAAGGCCACTGCCACGGCCCCGGTGACCGGGACCTTTTCTTGGGCGGCCGCGCGGAAGATGCCCTCCAGCGCCCCCAGGGAAGCTCCAATGCTCCGTTTGACGTTTGCGCGGTTGTGGGCTTCCGAGGCCGAGACCACCGTCACGAGCCTCCCGGCCCCTGCATCGAGGGCCTGACGGGCCCCCTCGGCGTTGAAAACCATGGCCGAAAGCACCGCACGGCCCCGGGGAAGCCGGGCCATCACCTGCGGTGCATCCCAAAACTGGGGCAAGGCCCTGGTGCTGGCAAAGGACACGGCCTCCACTTCGGAAACGCCGGCCCGGAGGACGGCTTCGATGACCTCCAGTTTCCTTTCCGTCGGGATCACGGTTTTCAGGGATTGAAAACCGTCCCGGGGACCCACTTCCCGGAGCCTGACTGCATGGGGCAACTTCATTTTCCCGTGGCGCCTCCTGCCTTTCCGTGTCTATGGACGGAAATTTTTCCCGAAGGGTTCAAAACATAGCCGCTTTTTTTGACTTTTTCCATTAAAATCATCGGCATGCCACGCATCGTCGCATCACCCCGTCCGGTCCATGGAAAGGCTTTGATTGACATCCCTTTTCCAATCTTCTATTCCACTGGCAGCCCTTCAACCGAGAAAAGGAGTTTCCAATGAGCGATTCCGCCCGGGTTTTCACCACGTTCGACCGGGAGCGCCGGGCCCGGTTCATCCTGGATATTTTCCACCGGATCATCGTGCATTATGCCCTTTGGTTTACGGAAATCCGCCATCAGATGGGAATGGAAAAGGCCCTGGAGATGCTCGGCGTGGCCGGGGACCGGAGCTGGCAGATCCAGATCCGCCGCCTTTCGAAACTGCTCGGTTTTGAACTTGAAAAGGATATTCCCAAGGCCCTGTTGGAGATGCCTAAAGAAGACCAAAAGCGTCTCTTGGAAGGCATCGCCGCCAACTGGCTCGCCAATGACGGCGTCTGGTTTCAGGCGGTTGAGTTTTCCAGCGGCATGGTGGATGCCAAGCGCTGTAACGACGCCTGCTGGGGGCATTTCTCGCCCTTCGAGGCATGGTCCATCAAGCGCTTTGCCGCCATCCCCGAAAATGCGGGCCTGGAAGGGCTCAAGAAAGCCCTTACCCATCGCATCTACGCCCTCATCAACCGGTTTTCCATCATCGACGACGGTCCGAATGCCTTTGTCTTTCAGATGAACGATTGCCGGGTCCAGTCCGCCCGAAAGCGTAAAGGCCTGGACGATTACCCCTGCAAGTCCGGGGGCACCGTGGAGTACACCTATTTTGCAAAAGCCATGGACCGGCGCATCCGCACCGAATGCATCGGCTGTCCGCCGGATCCGCATCCCGGGGAATGGTTCTGCTGCTGGCGGGTTTCCATGCCTCAAGAGGGCGAAGAAGAAGGAACGTAAAGGGCAA
>JALVQN010000187.1 GCA_027025555.1 Desulfobacterales bacterium | reverse complement strand
ATGCCTACTCTTCTTCGGACATGCTCAAGGCCTTTTTGAAAAGCCACATCCGGTGCAACCGGATTAAAAACATTGAACAAACCCTTTCTGAAGGCAAAGGCGCCCTTTTGATCACCGGACACTTCGGCGGGGTCGAATTCATCCCGGGGTACTTGGGGATCCATCATCTCCCTGTTTCCATCCTCGCTAAATTCAAGACGGATCATCTTCGGCAGGCCACTATGGACAAGGCGTCCGGATTTTCCACGCGCATCATCGACCCCACACGGACCCCCAACGTGGTGAGAAAAATTTGTTCGAATTTAAAAGAAAACCGGATTGTCGTCACACAATGCGATGAAATCTCTGAATGGCGGCCTTCCAAGAAAGAGACCATGCTCTTCCTCGGAAAGCGCATCTGGCTGGACAAGACCATGAACATATTGACCCGGCGTGCGCGCGCGGCGGTTTTTCTGGGTTTGATGCATCGATCTAAAGAAAAAGGATATGAATTCATCGTGATCTCTATGGAGGAAATGTTGGCACAATTTAAGCAGCATCCGAATGCGTCTTTTGGAGAAATCCTTTTAAAGATGCTGGAAAGTTTTATCTATCAATATCCGGAAGAATGGTATGAATGGAAAAAATATTTCCGGATGAAGACCGTTCCTTCCGAAAATGCAACGGCAAAGCCCCAGGTTCCGGTGACTGTATTCAATGCTTCTGCCTTGAAACTCACATGAAAACCGACCCTGTCCGCAATGATTCATGATATTCCCGAGTTGCATCCATTGACATGAAAAAAGAGGTTAACTGCACCAACTCAAGCGTCATCTTGAGTTATATCAAAACGCACGCAAAGGACCGCCTCGACGCCCTCATTAAGGATTTGGACCCTGAAATCGATGCCCATCCCGATCCCGAGGCCTTCCTCACCGATCCCAACAATTGGATCTCCAGCGCTGTTTCATCCAAACTCTACCAGCGCGCCAAACGCATCCTCGACGATGAAAACGCCCCCTTCCATATGGCCAAATTCGCCATTGAAAAGACCAACCTGGGGTTCAAGGGCATCATTGTCAGGATCTTCAGCTCCTTTGAAACAGCCCTGAGAAACGCCCAACGGATCAACGCCAAATGGAACCGAACCAAGATCGTGGATCTCGTGAAGCAGGAGTCCGACTCGGCCATCGTCCGGCTCCATTGGAACCCCGAGATGGAGGTGACCAAAGATGTTTGCCTTTACAACCAGGGGATTTATACCTTTATGCCCACGCTCTGGGGTCGCGCGCCCCTGCGGCTCACCGAAACGACTTGTTATTTCGACGGTGCACCCTACTGTGAATACCACCTGCAATGGGTGGAACGGAAAAAGATCTTCAGCTTTTTGGGCGATTTTTTCCGCTCCAAATCTGTGCTCCTGGAAACCATCAAGGAGATTGAACACGACAAGGAACTCATTGAGCAGAAATACGAAGAAGTCAACCGTCTCAACATCGAGTTGAATCGAAAGATCAAGCAGCTCACCGCCATCCAGGAGACCGGGAAAGCCATCTTATCCGTCCTGGACCTGGAACAGCTCCTTACGGTGATCATGAGTCTTTTGGCCAATGTATGCCGGATTCAACGTGCGACGATCATGTTGGTCAATGAGGAAGAGAAAAGTCTCGAATACATTTACGGCATGGGATACGGCGGAGACGTCCCCGAAGAGATTAAAAATTACCGAGTGCCGCTGAACCGGCTCAGCAATATCCTGGCGCGGGTGGCCAATACCGGACAATCGGAGTATGTTCCGGAAGTCAAGCATTCAAGCCTCCGAAAAGGCAACGTGCTGTTGTCCCGGGCAAACCCCACGTCTGTCTACGTGGTCCCCCTGATCACCCGGTCCAAGGTGATCGGCATTATCGCCACCGATGCCGTGGAAAAGCATGGCGTCCCCGAAGAAACCCGCCAGACCCTGGATGTCTTTGCCCCACAGATCGCCATCGCCATTCAGAACGCGCGGCTGTACCAAGACCTTCAGAAGCGGATGGAGGAGCTGAACCAATCCCGGGCCCTGTTGAGCCGGGCCGAGAAACTTTCCTTTTTGGGGAACATCGCCGCCAGGCTCGCCCATGAAATCAAGAATCCCCTGACGGCCATCGGCACCTTTATTCAAATGCTTCCGAAAAAATTCGACGACCCTGAATTTCGAAACGAGTTTTATCATATTGCCCTGGAAGAAACCAACCGGGTGAACAATCTCATCACCGAATTACTCGACTTAAGCAAAACCAAAGAATCCCACTTTGAATTGAACAACCTTCATGAACTGATTGAAAAGATGGTGCGCCTCGTCACACCCCAGAGCAAAGGGAAAAAAATCACCATCGCAACCCACTTTGATCCTTCCATCCAAGAAATCAGGATCGATTCCGAAAAGATGAAGCAGGTCATCTTGAACTTGCTCTCCAATGCCATCGAATTTACGCCGGAAAACGGAAGGATCGATATCACAACCCGCCTGCGTCAACCCAAAGGAAAGCCGGAGATCGTGCAAATCAAAATCCAGGACACCGGCATCGGGATACCCAAATCCAACCTCGATATGATTTTCGATCCCTACTTCACCACTAAATATAAAAGCGCCATGCACAACGGCACAGGCCTGGGGCTCTTCATCGCCCATCAGAATATGCAGGATCATGGTGGCAGCATCGAGGTGGAAAGCATTGTCAACAAGGGGACCACGTTTACCTTGACCCTGCCATCGCGTAAAGAGGAACGTACCGCCCCGGCTTCTAGCCAGTGGGAAAAGGACCAGAACCGCCCCTCATGAGAATCGATTCCCTCAACTTGTATGAAATTGCTTTGCCTTTTTCCAAACATTTTCCCCACGCCTTAAAAAAGGACGTGTTTGCAAGAAACGTCCTCTGTGAAGTCATTGCCGATAACGGGGACATCCACGGATACGGCGAAGGGGCTCCAAGGACTTACGTCACGGGTGAGACCCCGGAGAGTGTCTTCAAAGCAATCGCCCGATTTTCCGGGATCGATGCTTTCCCAAGAAATTTTGAAAGGATTTCTCAATTATGGGATTATATTGATATGCTGCCGAGCGGAAGAGAACATCATGCGGCAATCTGCGCCCTTGAAACAGCACTGTTGGACGCTCTGGGGAAAAAGGAGGGCCGATACCTCACCGCCTACTTTCCAAAGGCTTTTTCCACCAACAAGGTCCATTACAGCGCAACCGTTCCGCTTCTGGATCCCAAAGGCATCGAGCGGTTCTGCCGTCTCATCAAAAACTATGGAATCTACCGGATGAGACTCAAGGTCGGGAATGTCTATACCCAAAATGAAGCCAGCTTGAAGACGATACGATCGATCTTCAAAAAGGGGTATGATCTGAGACTCGATGCCAACGGTTCATGGGACAAGTCGGTGGCATTCGAACATCTCAAATTGATTGAGCACCACCCGGTCCGCGTGATCGAACAACCCATGAATCCAAAAGACCCCGCATTCATCGAGTTTTCCGAGCACCTGAAAGGGTTGGGCGTATTGGTGATGGCGGATGAATCGATTTGTGCCCATAAAGATTTGGACGTGGCCCTGAAACAGGGGTTTACCATGTTGAACGTCCGCTTGTCCAAGTGCGGTGGGTTCCGGAAATCGTTGCAACTGATCGACGCTGCACGGAAAAGGGGGCTTCGCTTCCAAATCGGATGTCACCTCGGCGAATCCGGCATTCTGTCTGCTGCAGGGCGGGTTTTGGCGCTGTTATGCAAAGACGCCGCCTACTATGACGGATCTTATGATGCGCATTTACTCAAGGACAATGTCACCACCCGACCCGTTTCCTTCCATTGGGGCGGGGCAGCCTCGGCCCTTCAAGGGGTCGGATTGGGAGTGGAAGTGGATCCCGTCAGCCTCCAGCGGCTTTCCGTCTCATTCCGTCACATTCCGATGCCATGATCCATTTGCAGTGCGCGCAGGGGTGAAGCGGGTTCCGCCTACGGCGTGGTCCTCATAAACAAGCAGGTATCCCCCAAAAAAAGAGGAAAGACAACGGAGATCCCGGCACCTTTACTGGAGCTGAAAAATGATGAATGAGACGTATCGGAAATGGAGCAGAATGCATCAAGAGATCCTTGGGATGTTGCCCGGAAAAAAGGTTTTAATCCTCTATTCAGGGGGAAAAGATTCTTCCTTCTGCCTGGACCTGATGCTCCAGGCTGCCGCCGAATTCGATTTTTCCATTGAAGCGCACGCAGGCGCTTTTCCCCTGCACCGCTACATCGAAGAAGAACGGTCGCGATTGGGCGCGTACTGGCAAAACCGAGGCGTCCAGATTCAGTGGCACCCCGTGAAAACCACGGACGAGGCCCTTGAGTCCGCACAAAACCCCTGTTTGATCTGCCAAGAAGTGCGAAAGGAATTGATGCACGAGCTTTTGGAAAAATGGGGGCATGACTGGTCCAAAATTGTCTTAATCGCCAGTTACAGCCTTTGGGATCTGGTGGGATATTCCCTCGAGCACGTCCTTTCGAACCTCTTGTCATCGACACCCTTTTCCGAAAAGAGCCGGGATCGATTCTTCGACACAGGGCAGCGCTTTTATCCCCTTCTCCATATGAAGGAGGGCTACCATGTTTTCAGGCCGCTACTCCACTACAATACCCCCGATATCCTCGATTACCTGAAAAGCCACGATATTCCCATCCTCTCGGTGCCATGCCTCTACAAGGAATACAGGCCGAAAAGAATCCTTGAAACTTACTATCATCAATTCGGCCTCAAGTTCGATTATGATCGTGTCATGACCTTTGCGAAAAACGTCTTGGGCCTCCCGGAATCCTTCCGATACACTTCAGCAAACAAAGAGGATTATCTTAAAAAAATATTTTAATCCGCCTCAGGGAAAGATCCAAAAAGGTCCCTTCACCCCATCAGGAGATCTTCCTGCCCCCTATCCTCTCCTTAAAAGAAAGGGCATCTTGGCACCTGTGTGCATCCCTTCATCCCCTGGGACCTTGCTTGGCATGCATTCCCGCCGTAACCGGTGGACGGCTCCGGAAAACCGCATGTGAACTCAAACAAGGGGGGCTCCGCAGAAAGGGCAATAGCGAAACTCGGGAGAAAGTTTTTTCCCGCATCCCCTGCAGCGCCGGAAGGTGGGCTCGGCTTTTTCCCTGTCTCTGGGTTCCATTTGCGATGCCATTTTCTCGCAAGCATCGCAAAGGAGAAAGGGTTCGCCTTTTTTAATGCGAAAAAGGGGGATGAAAAAGAGATTCACATAATGATCCACACGCCGGTAGAAGGCCCGTTTCTGTCCACACACCGGACAGCGCCGAGGGGTCTGATCCAGCACTGTGGTCTTTGGAGAGATGCCGGCGATCAGGAAGAACATCGATGTAAAAGCTTTAAAAATCCCGGGGCTTGCAAACGATTTCGCGGATCCGCATCTTAAAAAGATCGGATTGATTGGCGGGCTTCAGGACCACGGCGGTATCAGCCCCCCGTCCCGTGCCGCCGATGGAGACAATATCCGCACCGGTGAGGGCCCCTGCATCCGCCGCCATGATGGAGACCTCCACGGCGACCTTGGTCCCTTGGCCGAACAAGCGCAAGGTATCGGCAATGATCAGAACCGGGTAGACGCCGCTGTGTTTCTTGGCCAAAGACCGCTCCAAACCCGACAATGCATGGGTGGCCTGGACAACATCAACACCCCGTTTTTCCAGGTCCCGGCGTACCGCCTTGTCCATTACCGTTTCAAAGGGAGCTTTGAAACCGCAGTGGTAGGTCACGGCAATGACCCGGAATCCATTGAAGATTTCCGCGGCCTTGCGCGCCGTATCCCCCTTGCTGGAGGCCACCACCACCTCTTTGAGCCCCAGAGTTCTTGCCCGTTCGAGGGCACATTCCAAGACCCGTTCCGTGTTTGCCGGCCCCGGCCCATCGAACCAAACACCCATAGACCCTCCTTTTTCCTGTCGTGAGGATTTTGAAGTGCAACAGCGAGCGCATTTCCCGCTGCTTGCAGCGGGCTTTGCGGGTGAATCCGAAAAGGATAGAATGCCCTTTTATATCAACAATATCATTTTACCCTCAAACCGCCGGGAATTCAACAGGAGACATCCTTGCCGGGCCTTCATCCGGCCCACCCGATTCCCTTTGGGAAAAACAGCGTCGCTTCTTACGGCAAAGGCGCCATTTTCAGAAAGGACCGCGTCGGATTTTGAAGAAAAGATCCTTCCAGTACGCTTGCAACGTCTTGAAAAAACCGGCCATCCCGGCCGGCCGGGGTCAGTCAATGCCTGGAGGGGAGCAGTTTTTCGAGGCGCTTTTGGAAGAAATTGGGCAGGTAAAACGCGCCTTCATGCACATTCGGATTGTAATAGCGACAACGGCCCGAAATGCGCCGGGCATAGGCACGCTCGAAGCCATGGGGGGACAGGGACCTTTCTGAACCGATGGCAAAGGCCCAGAGCGCCCCGGGGTAGGTGGGCACGGTGGCCAGGTAAGGGAGAACCCGGCTGAAAACGCCAGACAGATTCTGCAACATGGCGGCCTGTTCTTCTTCCTGCAACCACACGGAAAGGGCCTGGGCTGCCAAAAGGCCCCCTTCTTTCAAGGCCCGTTTACAGTCGGTATAAAATGCCTTCTTGTAAAGGTTTTTTCCGGGACCCACAGGATCGGTGGAATCCACCAGGATAAGGTCGTAGGCTTTTTCTTTATCCTGAAGATATCGTGCCCCATCTTCAAAAAAAAGATGGACCCTCGGGTCCTCAAAGGCCTTTTCTGCAAACGGCAGGTATTGCCTCGAGACATCCACCACCCGGGCATCGATATCCACCAGATCGATCTGCTCCACTGTTTCATGCTTTAACATCTCCCGCAACAGTCCCCCGTCCCCGCCGCCCACGATGAGGACCAGTCGGGGGGACCCATGAAGCACGGCGGGCACATGACCCAGCATTTCATGATAGACAAACTCATCCTTTTCCGCACTTTGCACCGCCTGGTCGAGCCAGAGCATGCGCCCATAAGCCGGATTTTCGATCACCTGAATCTCTTGGTGGGCGCTTCGAACCCTTAACACCGTCTCCTTGACGAGGTAGCGGTAAGCCAGATAGCTCTTTTCCGGCGAGCCGTCGTTCCCCGCATATTCGGTCTCCCAAGCGCCCGATGAGGGACGCCCCGCACTGTTCCAAGATTCCGGCGGGATATCTCCCAGGCCCGCCCCCCGCCTGTGCCGGGAAATTTCAACCCTTCCAGGACGGAGTTGTTCACGGAAATGGTCGACGGCGGCCTCTGTATCGATGGCATCGCCGCAGGTAAAATAATCGATCCCGATGTAGGAAAATTCAGGCCACGTGTGCAACGTCAGGTGGCTTTCGGCGATGATCACCACCCCGCTGACCCCCTGGGGGACAAATTGCTTGAAGTGATCTCCCATGACCGTTGCCCCGGACCGTCTCACCCCCTCGAGCGCCGTCCTTTTTAAAAATTGGATATCGTTGAGACGGCCCGCATCACAGCCGTAAAGGTCCGCGAGGAGGTGGGTTCCCAGTCCGGTCATCTTCATCTTCCCCCAGACACCTTTTCTTCCACACAGGCCTTCAGCCAGTCGACCCAGCCCGTCATCCCTTCCCCGGTTTGGGCCGAGACGGTGAAGATGGGCATGTCCGGATGGACCTGAAGCACGTTTTCCTTGGCTTTGGCCAGGTCATAGTCGAGGTGGGGCAGGAGGTCGGTTTTGTTGATGAGCGTCACATGACACGTTCTGAACATGACGGGATATTTCAAGGGCTTGTCCTCCCCCTCGGTGACGCTCATGACCACTACCCGGCGATCTTCTCCGATGTCGAACTCGGCCGGACAGACCAAGTTTCCCACATTTTCCACAAAAAGGAGCTGAATCCGGGAAAGATCCAATTCGCCGGCGGCCTTTTCCACCACATGGGCCGCCAAATGACAATCGCCGCCGAAGGCATCGGTGTTGATTTGCAGCACCGGAACGCCGGTGCGCGCCAGACGATCGGCATCATGGGTGGTACACACATCTCCCACGATGACCGCGCTGGGAACCTTGCCGGCCATGCGGGCAAGGGTCTTTTCCAAGATCGCCGTCTTTCCGGACCCCGGTGAGCTCATGACATTGATGACACAGACCCCTTTTTCGGAAAAAAGCCGCCGATTCTCCTCGGCCATCCGTTCGTTGACACTCAAGACCTTTTGAACCACCTTGATTTCCATTACGCTTTTCCTTTCACCGGCTTTCCATCGTCGTCCTCTTCAATCTCAATGGCGTCGATATCGAGCTCCCTTCCGGAAAGGATCTCCAGCTTGCCGCTTTCACAGAAAGGACATGAAAAAGAAGGACCGGAAAGGGTCCACTGGTTTTGGCAGGCCTTACACCGGGCGACCACGGGGATCTCTTCAATGTGGAGATGGGCACCGGATAAAGGGGTGTCTTTGGAGACGATGTCGAAACAAAACCGAAGGCTTTCCGGTATGACGGCGGTGAGTTTCCCAACCTTCAACCGGATGCTGCGGACTTTGGCCCCTTTGAGGGGTTCCGGGATGGATGCGGAGGCAATGGTCAAAATCTCCATGGCGATCCCCATCTCATGCATGGCCGAACGCCTCGGCACAAAATTCCCCCAGCCTCCCCAGGTCTTCACAAACATGGATGCCGCCTCGGCGCATGGCGGCGATCTTGGCTTCCGCCGTGCCGCTTCCACCGCTGATAATGGCCCCGGCATGCCCCATGCGGCGTCCGGGAGGGGCCGTCAGGCCGGCAATGAACCCGACCACCGGTTTAGAGAAGTGCGCTTCGATGAAACGCGACGCCTCTTCCTCCGCGCTTCCCCCGATTTCCCCCACCATCACCACGCCCCGGGTTTCAGGATCTTTTTCAAAGGCCTTCAGGCAGTCGATGAAGGTGGTGCCGTTGACGGGATCCCCTCCGATGCCGATACAGGTGGTCTGTCCGATCCCCTGAAGCGTCAGTTGATGCACCACCTCGTAGGTAAGGGTCCCGGACCGGGAAATCACCCCGATGGGTCCGCCGGGTTTGTGGATGGGCCCGGGCATGATCCCCACCTTGCATTGTCCCGGGGTGATGATCCCCGGGCAGTTGGGCCCGATGAGGCGGACGGATTTTTCCGTAAGGTACTTCTTGACCTTCATCATGTCCAACACCGGGATTCCCTCGGTGATGGCCACCACCACACGAATCCCCGCATCCGCGGCTTCCATGATGGCATCGGCGGCGAAGGCGGGCGGCACAAAAATCAGACTGCAGTCGGCACCGGTGCGCTCCACGGCCGCCTTCACCGTATTGAAGACGGGAATGCCGTCCATTTCCTGCCCGCCTTTTCCGGGTGTCACCCCGGCCACCACCTGCGTGCCGTACGCCACACAATGACGGGTATGGAATTGTCCCTCTTTTCCGGTAATCCCCTGAACCAACACCCGGGTGTTTGAATCCACGAAAATGCTCACGATTCCCCCCCTTGACCCTCAGGCAACCAGGCCCGCCACCTTGGCGGCGGCATCCTTCAGGTCCACCGCGGTGATCAGATTTAAACCGGATTCCGAAAGAATGCGGCGGCCTTCTTCCACGTTGGTCCCTTCCATCCGGATCACCACCGGAACCGTGATTCCGGTCTTTCTGGCCGCCTGAACCACCCCCTCGGCCAGGACATCGCAACGGAGGATCCCGCCGAAGATATTGATCAAAATGCCTTTCACCTTCTTGTCACTCAAGATGATACGGAATCCGTTTTCCACCATTTCCGCGCTGGCGCCGCCCCCCACATCCAGGAAGTTTGCCGGCTCCCCCCC
>JALVQN010000186.1 GCA_027025555.1 Desulfobacterales bacterium | reverse complement strand
GAATTGGGCGCCTTTTACCAAAAAAAACGGGACACTTTCCTGGAATCCATCCACAACTCCCGCTTCAAGGTCATCCCCAGCCGGGGCACCTATTTCCAGATGCTCGACTACAGCGCCATCACGGATGCCCCGGATGTGGACTTCGCCAGGACGTTGACCACAAAACACGGCGTGGCGGCCATCCCGCCGTCGGTGTTTTATCACGACGGGCAAGACAATCACGTGTTGCGCTTTTGCTTTGCCAAGAAAGAAGCCACTCTCCGGGAAGCGGGAGAACGTCTATGCCGGATCTGAGCATCACACTCCTCCAGGTCGATACGGTATGGGAAGACATTGACGCCAATCTGACTCGGTTCGACCGGGCCGTGGAGCAAATCCCCGCGCCCACCCATCTGATTGTGCTTCCAGAAATGTTTTCCACGGGATTCACCATGAACGCCCAGAGGCTTGCCCAGGACATGGCGGGCTCAGGGGTGCAATGGATCCGGGCCAAAGCCAGGGAGAAAAGGGCGGATGTGGCGGGGAGCCTGATCATCCGTGAAAGGGGCCGGTATTTCAACCGGCTCGTCTGGGCCAAGCCAGACGGCACGCTTTTGACTTACGACAAGCGCCACCTCTTCCGGATGGCCGGGGAAGACCGGGTCTATTGCCCCGGAAAAGAGCGGCTCACCGTCTCTTTGAACAGCTGGCGGATCCGGCCTTTCATTTGCTATGACCTGCGCTTTCCGGTGTGGTGCAGGAACTGGAACAATGCTTATGACGTGGCCCTTTTTGTCGCCAACTGGCCAAAAGCCCGATCCGGCCACTGGAAGACGCTCCTCAGCGCCAGGGCCATCGAGAATCAATGCTATGTGGTGGGGCTCAACCGGGTGGGCAAGGATGGAAACGGCCTTTCCTATTCCGGGGATTCCCGGATCATCGATCCAGAAGGCACCGTGCTCTTCGAAAAGGCCCACGCCCCCGTCATTGTCACCCATACCCTTTCCCGGAAAAGACTTAAGGCGTACCGGGAAGCCTTTCCGGCATGGATGGATGCCGACCCTGCCCATTGAAATCTGCCGCAAAAGGGGCGCCCGCCCTCCCTTGAAAGGCCTTTTCAGGAGGCTCCGGGGCGGGGGGCGACATGGATCGACTCAAGAGTAAGGGCCTCGGCGGGGATATGGACGCCCGAAACCTGACGCGCAGCGATCCGGGCGGCCATGCGGGCGGCGCCTTCGGCATCGGTTCCCTTGAAACGGCGATGGAACACGTATGCGGCAAAAAAGACATCCCCGGCTCCGGTGGGATCCAGCACTCGCGGAGTCGGGACCCCCTTAAAGCGGATGCCATCGCCGCCTTTGTTTTGAATCCAACCGCCCCTGGAGCCTTGGGTCACCACCGCCTCCTGGATGTCAAACCGACCCATGAGGCCCTTCAGGTTGCTTTGGAAAAAATCCAGGACCAAGGCCATCTCCTCTCCATTCCCCTTGATGATCCTCGCGATCCTGAGGGCATCGGCCAGATGCGGGGACACGGCGGCGTGCACATGGATGCCTTTCCTGCAGCGCAGATACCCCTGGACATCCAGGACGATGAAAAACCGCTCCCGGTCCAAGGCGTTTAAGGCCGCAGGATCGATATCGCCCGGGTGAAGCGGACCCAGGTGGATCGTATCCACCCCTTTGGCGGCGGGGGCGATGGATGCCCACAAGATGGGATCGGCCGCGGAAAGGAGCTGCTGCCGCCGGCAGTCCCCTTCCACGATATTGACAAACACCGTGCTGAAATCCGACCCCGCCGCGCAAGGGAGAATCCCGTGTTGCTTCAGTCGTTCCACCATCCAGGCCTCCTGTTTTGCCACACGCGTGATGATGCGGGTGGGGATCCCGAACCCGGCGTAAGTCATGCCGGCGTAGGTGGTCACGCCTCCCATCTTGAGGATGCGCCGACCCGAAATCCGCACCTCGTCCAAGGAGGTGGAACCGATGACAGCCACCTGGAACGGGGCGTCCTGCACGTACCCTCCTCTTCAGGCCCCCCGGGCCGATTCAATCCCTTCCCCGCCGATACCCCTACCGGGATATCTTCCCGACCGTGGCGTTACAGATGCGAATCAGGTCCTGGACGTTGAGTTCCATCTGGAGTCCCCGCTTTCCCGCACTGACGAAAAGGGTTTCATGGTCCAAGGCGGATTGGTCGATGACCGCGGGCAGGGGTTTCCGGTGGCCCAAGGGGCTGATGCCGCCGATGACGCATCCGGTCACGCGCCGGGCCGCCTCCGGAGAAGCCATGGCGGCACGCTTTGCCCCCATCGTTTCTGCTACGGCCTTGAAATCAAGCCGCTTGGAACCGGGCACCAGGGCGATGGCCTCTTTTTGCCCGTCGAGCCGGATCACCAGGGTCTTGAAGAGGCGATCCAAAGGGATGCCCAGGGCCGCGGCCGCCTCCTTGGCATAGGCCTCCTGCCGGGGGTCGTGCCGGTACCGGTGGAGGGTAAAGGGGACTTGCGCCGCCTTCAATTTCTGCATGGCGGGCGTCATTACGCACCTCTTGCGATCAGGAAAAGAAGAGGCCGATGGCCACAAGAACCGGGGTCACAATGTTGATGATCACGTTCAAACCCATCGTGGGAATGAGCCTTTCCATGTTGTCCGCATGGCGGTATGCGCCCAGTGCCGCAGACAGCGCCAGAACCGCGGTCATCAAGCCCAGAAGGGTAAGCTTCGGCAAAAGATCCAGGAGGACCCCCGCGAGAATCGACAGGTAGGCGGCGAGGAGGAGCCCTCCATAGACCAGGCTGGTGTTTCGCCTTCCGATGAGGATGGGAAGGTGGCTGCGTCCGATGCTGCGGTCGGCTTCCACATCGGGAAACTGATTCAGGAGAAGGAGGTCGCAGACCAGGAAAAAGGGCACCAGAGACGCCACGAAGGCCGGCCATTGGTATGTTCCCGTGAGCACAAAATGGGTCCCCATCACCATCAAAGGGCCGAATCCGAGACCGGGTGCGATCAGGCAGAAAAAGGCATGATGCGCAATCCAGGGGGTATAGGCAACAAGGAGAAACAGCCCCGGAATTCCGACCAAAAGGAGCCGCCACCCCCACATCCGGACAAAGAAAAGGCCCACGCCGGCCGTGATGCCGAAAGCCGCAAGGGCGGTGGCCAGGGCTGCCTTGGCCAGGGCCGGACGGGCCACCAGGGTGCCGCTCCCGCCGCTGAAAGGCGTGCGCTGGGTTTTGAAATCGAGGCCGCTTCGAAAATCGAAATACTCGTTGAAGGCATTGACGCTGATATGGGCGGCCACCGCTCCCACCA